>JABCZC010000012.1 GCA_013289875.1 Acidobacteriota bacterium
GGGCCGCGGGCGATCAGCTATCACCAGCAGCCAATCCGCCTGCCCCAAAGCACAACCCCGAAGTGAATATCGATTCCGCCGTTGGTCAGCCGTACGTTATCTACGAAGGCCTGACGATGGATACCGTGCTCATGAACCGGCTCGATGGTGACGCAGTTGGGCCAGTCAAGGTGCTGGTTTCAAATCCGGTCTATTCGCACGACCGCCAGCATGTACTCATTCCTGACGGCACTATCGTGCTCGGTGAGGCGCGAAAAATCGGCTCTGCCGGCTTCGGCCAGCAACGCCGCCTGGCCGTTGTCTTCCATCGCATGATTATGCCGGACGGCTATTCGGTCGACCTTGACCGGTTCCAAGGTCTCGACCAGATCGGAGAGGAGGGCTTGAAGGACAAGGTGAACAACCATTACCTCGAAGTCTTCGGTACTTCCATCGCCCTGGGTGTGATCGCCGGAGCTGCCCAGATTACGCAAGGCGGCGGTGTTTATGGGGGATCGGGACCTCAGGTGTTCACAAATGGTGCGGCATCGTCAGCGTCGCAGTCCGCAACCACAATCCTCGATCACTTCTTACAAATACCGCCCACGATCACGATTCGTGAGGTCATCGCGTCAAGGTCTACTTTACACAGGATATGTTGCTGCCTGCCTATGAGAATCACACTATTCCGCAGACGTTTTAGGGAGGTGACGATGCGAGTATTTTCTTTCTTACTCTTGTCCATGCTGACTCTCGCGGGTTGCGAAAGCAAAGCCCACAAGGTGAAGCAACTGCAGGAACAATACAACGTCGCATATGCCACGTATACAAAGGATTGCCCCTCAGATAACAGCGCGGGAGCAGCACGCATGTTGACGGGACAAAAGCTGACCGCCGCACAGATAGCAGATTTGGAAGCGAAGAGGAAAACCCAGGAAGCACGATGCAAACCGCAGGAGGATCACCTCGCAGAAATTCAGCGCGAGATTCTTGCAGCGCAGCAGTAGCACCACAGCGCTGCGAAACCACCACCATGAACCGCGATCGGAGGACAACGCAATGAAGAAACTAATCCTAACCATACTCGCCATTGGACTCGGCGCGTCATTGCAACCGAGAGCGCAAGCGCAAGTCGGGTCCGGTGTCGTTTATGACCCCACGCAATCGGCCCACGCGATCTCGCAGATCAAAAATGAAGAGAAGTCGATTCAGAACGAGGTCGAGCAGATTGAGGAGGGGCAGAAGATATTTAGCAACACCACCAAGATTGCCGCCACAGCCATCCAAACCTACAACACGGTCCGACAGCAATACAACCTCTATCGCCAGATGATACTTGCGCCGCGGATGCTCTATTCGCGGTTTCTATCGCCGACGACCGACGTGAGAATGCTGCAACAGATCTCAAACACCTACGGCATTTCGATGGGATGGCTCAATTCTGCGAACACCGGAAACGGTGCGGCGGCCTCCTACCAGCAGGTGAGTGTCCCACATACCAACAACGTGATTTCCGGCTACAGTACCGTTAGCGTCGCCGGGCAGCAGCAAATTGCTGCGCAGGGCGCCACCGTAGACATCGACGATGCGGTGATGAGCACCAACCTCGCGGTGCTTGGCACGATCCGAACAAATCAGACATCGAGGCAGACGGACATTGCGAACCTGGAAGCTGCCACGCAGGGCAATGATCCAAGCCAGCAGACCATCATGGCTGAACTCCAACGCATCAATCAGGCCTTGCTCTTGCAACTGCGAACCATGCAGGACGCAAACCAGATCAACGCCAATCTCGCTCTCCAGCAAATCGTTGCCCAAAAACAACAGCAGGACGCAGTGAAATTAGCGTTTCGTGATTCGTCAGGATACGAGAGCTATTACAACGCTAATGTCACAACCACTAGCAGCGGTGCGAAGAATCTACTCACGCAGACATACTGAGAAACGAGAAGTAGGAACATGGGTCTATTCGACTACATCGCCCAAGGTTGCCAGTCGCTTGCCGCAACCGCGGCACCCTCGATTAACGCGATAGGAATACACATCGTTATCGCGCTGGCAACGATCATTCTGGTCTGGTTTGGCGCCCAGGAATCCTTGGCTTCCGCACAGGGGGGCCCTGGGTTCAGCATGGCGCAGTTTCTACGACTCTTCATTCTGCTTACATTCGCGTACGCAATGGTGAACTACTATGACAGCTCTATCCCAGGACTTGGTTTTTCCCTGAAAGGGCTCATTGACAACGGCACCACAAACCTTGTGAATCTGATTGGGGCCGACGGCTCGGTCTCGATGCTCAACGAGATCCACTCGGCCTCTTCTAAGACTGGCCCTTCAATGCTTTCGAGCATTATGTCCCCTTACTACGCGATAGTGTACTTTGTCGTTCAGTTTCTCTTGGCGCTTCTTGCAGCTGTTGTCTCCGCTATCCTCGCCTATGGCGCAATCGCGGCGACGATCATCGGGTTACTAGGACCACTCTTCATCCCATTCCTGGTTTTCGACAAACTCGACTGGTTGTTCTGGGGCTGGCTCAAGGCATATCTCGGCTTCAGTTTTTATAAAGTCGTGGCGGCCGCCGCGATGAACGTTCTCTCGCATGTTCTTACCAACTATTACGTATCGCTTGGGCAAAGCGTTTCGGATCCAGCAACGATCGTACAAACCCTGCCGCTGCTCGTTTTGCTCGTGCTCGTCAACATCTACAGCCTCTTTAAGATTCCGGCCATGACTCAGAGTTTAATCGGCAGCGGGGGCGGTCACGACGGTGGATTGGGCATGCTGATGTTGGCGGCCCGCGGCGCAATGTAAACCATAGGAGCATCTAATGAGCGGTCAGGCAAGAGCGACGCCCGAGATTACCCGAGCCGCTGAGCGTTATCTCGAACAGTACGGCGATCCAATCGTCATGAATACGTACCTGAAAGTGACGATCCTCGTTTTGGCAGTCGTTTCTCTGGTGCTCGCCGGCCTAGTCTACAGAAGCCAGCGAGCCCTGGCCGATATGCACCCGATGATCGTCCGCATCAACGACGTCGGCAGAGCCGAGGCAATCGACTATCGCAACTTCCAATATCGGCCGCAGGAGGCCGAAAACAAGTATTACCTATCGCGTTGGGCAGAGCTCTATTTCAGCCGGAATCGCTTCACGATCGAGCGCGATCAGACAAACTCTCTTTACTTCCTGAATGGTGATGTCCAGCGCGCCGTCATCGATCAGGAGCGCAAGGACAATGTCATTCAAACCTATACAAAAGAGGGATCTCTTCCGTATGTCGATGTCGCGATCAAGAACGTCATTCTCGATGATCTTCGTCAGTCGCCATATTCGGCGCGAATCGAATTCGAAAAGGTGTTTACGAACCCTGCTGATCATTCCGAGATCAAGCGCGAACGATGGACCGCCAGTGTCACTTATGTCTTCCGTGAGAACGTGAAGAACAATGAACTGGCCGTCAATCCTCTGGGATTGACCATCGTGCGCTTTCGGGCAGACCAAGCGTTCAGTTGACGTTCAGCATGGGGAATGATCCAACTCACTGACATTAATTGAAGGCGCTTTTAGGACGGTAGGGTATGAGCGACACCCATATGGAGCGACATTACAGGATCGAGGAACTTGCAGAGCGCTGGGGACTTGGGCGCGAGACGATTAGAAAGATGTTGATTGATGAGCCTGGTGTTGTCAGGATACGCCTAGGTCGAAAGAAGACGCACACGACTTATTCTGTGCCTGACAGCGTGGCCCGTCGCATCCATCAGAGGCTTAGTAGCTGAATGTTGATCCACATAATCGCCTTCTACCGATGGGCGTTCGCGAACGGCTATAAGGAAGGTCTACACCTTGACCGAATTGACAATGATCTCGGCTATAGCTCTAAAAATTGTCGCTTCGGGACGGGCCGGTCAGTGAAAATGGCGCTGACGCTACCAGTTGATCAATTCAAGCAGAGAATGCGTCGGGGTGTTTTTGCGCTAGCGCATCGAAAGCACTTTCTCGCTATCGTGCGGTCTGTCGGAGAAGGCTTCTTTTAAAATGCTGGTCAGACGCGCCTGACGCGAAGGAATCCATTTTGCGTAATATTTGAGCAAGGTCCGCTCAGTATCGCCGATCAATTCAGCGATATCTCCAACAGGAATACCGCGTTCGAGTAGCATTCTGACAAATGTGTGGCGAAATTTGTGCGGAACAGGCGGCTCATCGAATTCGCCGCCCAATGTGAAAACCTTCTGCAGTTTGATACGCCACCGTTCGGTTTGCACCGACAGTGAATGGGATTTACTCAACGCGAAGATCCTTGGTCCATAGAGTCGTTCGCGATCCCGTAGTCGATTGACGAGCCAGTCAGGAACCCAAGTGTAGAGTTCCTTCTTCGTCTTGTGCATGCGTACGAAAATCTCGTTGCCGTTCAGGCGCAGCGATGTGTCGAAGGTAGCGACGTCAGAAATGCGCATGCCGGTATAAAGCATGACGTAGATGAAATCTTTTATGTCCTCGCCGCTGGTTTGACGATAGCCAGGTTGTGGCTCCCGCTCCCGCTTGAATTTACCGCAAGCTGCGAGAATGCGATTGATTTCTTCGTCTGTGAAGGGAGTTTTGTTCGCGGGAATTGAGTGTCCCTCGGGAGGCTCAAGATCGGCTGAAATGTCTTCCTTGAGCCATTTACGCTTGACGCAGAATTCAATGAAAGCGGTCAGCTTATGAAGTTTCCGGGCCTTGGCTCTTTTTCCATCCGGCCATGATGCGTAGAAGCGATCCATGTCCGTAATGGTGAGCTGATCGATGTAGCCGTAGCCATGGCTGTCGGTGAATGCCCGAAGCTGTTTGATGAAGGTTCGGTATTTGCTTTCCGTCGCCGGCTCGAATCCTTTGGTCGAGATGCGGTCGAGGAAAGCTTGAGTGGCCGCGGTGATAGTGATTCGGGTTAAGCTCTCCGGCGACGCGGCGTTCGGCGGTCGGGTAGGGGAGCCGCCGCCCCATTCTCTGGCCTGCTCCCAACTGGTGACAATGGCGCGCGCGGCTTCCCATTCCCATTGCCCTGTGCTTTGGCGGCGGTATTTTTTCGCAAACGTCCCGGATGCTGTTATCGGGCAATCACACCGCTTCCAGCCCTTCTTGCGTTCGTCGAATTCGCTGCTAAGGGAATCTTCCGCGTAACCGGCTTTACAGTCCCTGCGATGCCGTCGATAGATGTGGAGCGCCACGGCGACATCTTACGATATCGCACGACAAAAAGGCTATAATTTTGTAAGTTGTTGAAAAAGTTATGGTGGAGGCGGCGGGAGTCGAACCCGCGTCCGAAATCGTTGTCAACAAAGAGAGGCTCCATGCTCAGTCGCGTTCCGAAGTTTTCGCTTTGCGCGCTCAGAACCGACAAGATGCGCGCATTGCTAGTCCGTGGATCTCGTCTTTATGACCCGTACCTAGCCATAAGGACCAGCCTGCTGTGCGACGTCCCTTCGAGGCCCACAGGCAAAGCCTCGGGGGACGGCAACTTAATTAATTAAGCTGCGTATGCCAGTTGATGATCGGCAATTATCATTTTGCGAGCGATTACGGGTGCCCACACCCCGGCATGCCTCTTTGCCGCAAGCGATCCCGTCGAAACCGTGACGCCCCCATTGTGCCGGGAACCCTGAGAATTCTGGGTCGATACCTTGCAACTCTCTCCATCTTACTCCTGTTTGCCCAGTGGACATTTTGCAGCCCATACCACTCCTCCCCCCGATTCGGGGGTATTTGATTCCATTGAGTTTAGCCAGCGGGTCCGCTCAAGTATCATAAAATAAGATACTTATAGCCATATATCAGAAAATAAAGGGTTTAAAGGCGATCGTGGAAAACAGGCGAGCTAATCGCTTGATCATTGATTACAAGGGCTTTACAGGAGAGACTGCGCCGCAATCTGACCTTTACCCCTCTGCTTCTATTGTGGCGATCCGATAATAATTCTCAGCCAAGGCGTCTTCAAGCCCTTTTCGTTTCGAATGAGTAGCTTACGGTCAGTATCCAGGAGTTGCAAATGTTGACAAGTGGTGGAGCCACTCCAATGGTGGAGGCGTCTCGCATCCTTGAAAGAAGACGCTGTCCCGGCTTTGGCCTGCGGGTTATAATCCGCGTCACTTATGGCTCTGACCGCGGGCTCGAAACTGGATGGCTATGAAGTTCTCGGCCTGCTGGGTGCGGGCGGAATGGGCGAGGTCTATCGCGCCCGCGATTCGGCTCTGAGGCGCGAAGTCGCGATCAAGGTCCTGCCGTCCTTCGTCTCGCGTGATCCGGACCAGCTGCGGCGATTTGAGCAGGAAGCGCAGGCGGCTGCGGCCCTCAACCATCCCAATATTCTTGCAGTCCACAGGTTCGGCATCTTTGAGGGTGCACCGTATCTCGTGTCGGAACTGCTCGAAGGCAGCACACTCCGGGAACTGTTGCGGCACGGCGCCATATCGATTCGCAAAGCAATCGACTACGGCGTTCAGATCGCGCATGGCCTGGCGGCGGCGCACGACAAGGGCATCGTTCATCGCGATCTCAAGCCCGAAAACCTCTTCGTCACCAAAGACGGACGAGTAAAGATTCTGGACTTCGGCCTAGCGAAGCTGACACAGCGCCAGCCGGGGTCTGCCGAGCGGGACGAGACTCTGACTGCGGGAACCGATCCCGGCTTGGTGATGGGGACGGCCGGCTACATGTCTCCCGAACAGGTACGCGGCCAGCCCGTCGACCATCGCACTGACATCTTCGCCTTTGGGGCGATTCTCTACGAAATGCTCGCCGGCCAGCGTGCGTTTCACCGGAGCACCTCGGCGGAGACCATGACCGCCATCCTGAACGACGATCCGCCCAGCATTTCACAGATTGTGCAGACCGCTCCTCCAGGACTGCAGCGAGTGATTCATCGCTGTCTCGAAAAGAATCCCGAGCAACGATTTCAATCGGCGTCCGACTTGGCCTTTGCTCTGGAAGCCTTGTCGGATTCCGGAAGTGCTCCAGCTGCAGTACTTCCGCAGGGCACGCGCTCGCGTTGGTTATGGGTGGCAGTGATGGGCCTCCCCGCGATTCTGATCGCTGCGCTGATCGGATGGTGGCGCACTCCGCCCGCAGTTCCAGTGGTGGAGTCCGTCACACAACTCACCGACGATGGCCAGCCGAAATTGAGGATGGCGACGGATGGATCGCGGATTTATTTCAACGAAGGTCCTACCGGCAGCTTTAAGCTCGCGCAAGTCTCCGTCGCGGGTGGGCTGACAGCGCCCGTCGAAACGAGGTTCGCAAATTGCTGGCTTATTGGAGCCTTGCAGGACGGTTCCGGTTTGCTGGTCGCTGTCGGTAGCGCAACCGAGGCGCGCTCCACTCTGGATCCGCTGTGGCTGGTGCCGCTTCCAGCAGGAGAGCCGCGCCGCCTCCCCGATCTCGAGATCGCCAACGCGGATGGCTTCCCCGATGGCCGCGTCGTTTTCTCGAAATTCGCTCCGGGAAAAGAAGGGAAGGGAACAAATAGTGGCGTGGAATGGTTCGTTACCGGCAAGGATGGCTCGAATCCGCACAAACTGGTTTCTCTTCCCGGCAATGTTGGATGGGTGGCCGCTTCGGCCTTCGGCCAGCGCATCCTGATCGTTCAGCTGCGCCCGGGTGATCACAGGCTGTTCGAGATTGAAGCGGATGGGACAGGTCTCCGTGAGATCCGGAAGCTGACGGATGAGAATAGCTTCCGATGGACTTCGGATGAGAAGTACATTGTGTACCAATCCGGTAATGATTCGCACTCGGATATATGGCTGCTTCCCATGCAGACCGGGCTTTTTCACCGCCCGGGGAAACCGATTCGACTCACAAATGGGCCACTGCCTTACTCGCGTCCCACCCCGAGCCGTGACGGGAAGCAGATATTTGTCCTGGGCACGAAACAGCGCGGCGAGCTGGTCCGCTACGACATGAAGTCGCATCAGTTCTTGCCATTCCTGTCTGGAATTTCAGTGACAGACCCGACATTTTCCAGGGATGGGAAATGGGTCGCCTACGCTTCCTTCCCGGAGAACACCCTGTGGCGCAGCCGCAGCGATGGCACGGAACGAATGCAGCTGACCTTCCCTCCGATGGATGTGCGGTATCCGGCGATTTCTCCTGACGGAACGAAGGTCGCGTTTCACACCGACAAAAATGAATTGTTTGTGATCGATATGCAAGGCGGCCAGCCGCAGAAGGTTGCGGACAATGCTTTCTTTGCCAATTGGTCCCCTGACGGGAACTATCTTCTGGATGCCGTCGCATTACCGCCCTACGGCTTACAAATCACCGACGCGCGCACCGGGAAGATCTCCGCCGTTCCTTCCTCGGATGGCAAGAGTGGCGGTTACTGGCTCAGCCAGAATACGGTGATGGTCCGTAATGCGATGGGAACCAAGTTTGTGATCTTCAATTTGAAAACTCAGCAATGGACTGACATGCCGGGCATCTCAGGAGACAGTGAGAACTTTGGTCTATCGCCGGATGGCAAGTATCTCTATTACACGACAGGAGGCGCAGAACCAAAGGCCCTGCGGTACCGATTCGCCGATCATCAGGTAGAGACCATCACCAGCCTCAAAGACCTTCACCGCATAGTGAATAATTATGGGGAGACCCAGATCAATGTCGCGCCGGATGGCTCTCCGATCTTTACTCGCGACACCGGCTACCAGGAAATCTATGCGTTGAACATCAAGTGGCCCTGATGATCTGGCGGCGAGCGTGAGCCGCATCTTCCATCGCGGCGCAGAGCTTTGCATGCCGGCGGAGATTCCGGCTTCCAGGGTAGGGCCGAAGCTGTTTGCATACTGAGACGCCCGATCGCCGGATAAGCTCGCTCGTTGCGTGATCCGGGCGCGTCCTCTGCATCGGATAGCACATCGAGATTCGTTGCTGATCGATATGCTCTAGGCGCCGGGGTTCGCGGCGCTCACCTGCAGGAACCGGACCAGATCGCGGCGCTCGTTGGGCTTTGAGACGTGGAATCCCATATTGTTGCCGGGAAGACGCGCGATTTATTTCTTGCAAACGGGAATAATTTTGCGCGATGTCAGTTCTCATCTCTGGAGAGAGAAGAGCAGTTCCGAACCGATGACGTTGTTGCCATGGAAGCGTGCAGATCGCGAGAGTGGTCCCCAAACATCTGTGTTTGAGGATCTCGCGCTCCCTCTTTTTCCTTCGCTCTACAACGTTGCCTTCTGGCTCTGCCGCAATCCCACTGAGGCGGAGGACCTGGTGCAGGAGACGTTTCTCAAAGCTCTTCGCGGATTTCCGGCGTTCGAACCGGGCACGAATTTCAAAGCATGGATCTTCCGCATCCTTAGAAACACGTATCTAACCTCTCGTACCGGTCTCGCGGCCATGCGCACGGTTGCCCTGGAGGATGAATTGGAGAAATCGGAGGAGTCTGGTTCAGGGCTGCAGCCCGAGGCAGCGATCGATCGGCAGACGCCTGAGATCAACCTGATCCGCTTGTCCGATCAAGCCGCGCTTCACGCTGCCATGGAGAAACTGTCTCCGCCTCTGCTTGAGGTGATCCTGCTCTGCGATGTGCAAGAGATGAAGTACAAAGAAATCGCAGCCATCCTCGACGTTCCTATCGGCACGGTTATGTCTCGAATTGCGCGTGCGCGAGACGCGCTTCGTCGCGCGCTGCAGTCTCATCCCACACCAATCAGGGAGTTCCGCGTATGAGCGATCATCTCTCTCCCGTTAATCTCAACTCGCTTGCGGACGGAGAACTCTCCGCGGAAGATCTCGCCATCGCGGACGAGCACCTTGCCGGATGCCCGTCATGCACCACGGATGCGCTTTATCAAGCCTTTTTGAAGGCAGCCACGGCAAGGGCGGGACAGAGGTATTCGCCGCCGGCGCATTTGCTTAAGAAAATCACGTATCAGTCCGAGCGACAGACATCGGAGCCGCACCCCGAGACCGCGGCACGATCGCGGGGCAGGTTCGGCGTGCTGGGCTGGGCAACCGCGGCGGCCGTATTGCTGGTTTCGGTGAGTGTTCTGTTGATGCAGCGCAGTGTGCACCAGGCGGCGATTGCTTCAGCGGAACAAGTCGCGCTTGTGATTGAGGTCAGCGATCAACACATTGCCACGCTTGCGGCCAGCTCGCCGCCGCAGGTGGTCTCTTCCGATAAGCACACGGTGAAGCCGTGGTTTCAAGGCAGGATACCGTTCAGTTTCAATCTTCCGGATAATCTTCCCAAGGGTACGACGCTTGACGGAGCAAATCTGACGTACCTGAGCAACCAGCCGGTCGCGCAGCTTCTGTACAGCATCGGAAAACATCGCGTCTCGGTTTTTGTCGCGCGGCGATCCGGTGCAATCAGGCCCGTCGGTCCTGCGGCGGAGCAGTCGGGATTTCACGTGATGAGCTTCAGCACAGATGATCTCGAAGTAATTGCCGTCAGCGACGTCGATCAAGCTCGCCTGTCCGATCTGGTCAGCGTCATCGAGAAAGCGCAGACAGGAACTCACAAGCAGGTGAACTAGTTCGATTGGGCGGCGTCGGTCTTCATCTCCCGTTGTTGCGGTCTCGGTAGGATCGAGAAATAATGGGCTTCTGCCTTGCCCGCGCAAACCTGCTGTCCTGTTTCGGGCGAATGCCAACGGGGGATCAATCGATGACAAAAGAAAACCTCAGACTGGATGAAGCCCGTACGAAGCAACAGCCGTGGAAGAAATGGGGTCCTTATCTGAGTGAACGGCAGTGGGGCACCGTGCGCGAAGACTACAGCGAAGACGGGAACGCCTGGAATTACTTCACTCACGATCAGGCCAGGTCACGGGCGTATCGCTGGGGTGAGGACGGACTGGCAGGCATTTCCGACGATCACCAGATCCTCTGCTTCGCGCTGGCTTTATGGAACGGCAAGGATCCGATTCTGAAGGAACGGCTCTTCGGGCTGACGAACAGCGAAGGCAATCACGGCGAGGACGTCAAGGAGTACTACTTCTATCTGGACAGCACGCCGACGCACTCCTACATGAAGTATCTCTATAAGTATCCGCAGGTGGCGTACCCGTATCGAGACCTGATCGAGACGAACCGCAACCGAGGCCGCCAGGCGCTGGAATATGAGCTGCTCGACACCGGCGTCTTCGAGGAAGACCGTTACTTCGACGTATTTGTGGAATACGCCAAGGCCGGACCCGAAGACCTGAGCATAAAAATCAGCGTTGCCAACCGTGGGCCTGAAGCGGCGACCCTCCAGGTGCTGCCGACAGTATGGTTTCGCAATACCTGGTCGTGGGTGGGCGGCGGCGTCAAGCCTGTGCTGGAGGGCCAGCAAGCGAAGGGGGTGAGCGTAATCTCGGCTCATCATACGGACCCGCTCTTCCAGGAATTACTCGCCGACTACAACCTCTACTGCGAGGGAGAGGCGCCGCTGCTGTTCACAGAGAACGAGAGCAACAACGCTAAACTCTTCGGGGAGCAAAACGCTTCTCCTTATGTTAAGGATGGCATCAACGACTTCGTCGTGAACGGCAAGGCTGATGCCGTGAACCCCGCCAATCAGGGAACGAAAGCCTCTCCTCAATACATCCTGAATATTGGCCCGGGCGAAACCAAGGTGGTTCGCCTGCGTTTGTCGCGGCCACTCCCGGGTGGTCCTGCGAGCGCGTTCAAGAAGTTTGACGAGCTATTTGCCGAGCGCCTTAAAGAGGCCGATGAATTCTACGCAAACATCACGCCGCCCTCGGTCCAGGCGGACCCGGATCGCGGCATGGTGCTGCGACAGGCGATGGCAGGCATGCTCTGGAGCAAGCAGTATTTTTACTATGATCTGAATGCCTGGCTGAAAGAGCACAATGTCGGACCATGGTCAACTGCGGAGGCGCGCAGACGGGTGCGCAACGGCGAATGGTTCCACATGAATAATGACGACATCATATCAATGCCGGACAAGTGGGAGTACCCGTGGTACGCAGCATGGGACCTGGCGTTTCACATGTTGGCGTTCCAGGCCGTGGATTCCGATTTTGCGAAGTCGCAGCTCGACCTGATACTTCGCAACGACTACCTCCACCCCAACGGGCAAATACCGGCCTATGAGTGGAACTTCGGCGACGTCAATCCGCCAGTGCATGCCTATGCCACCATGCAGATTTATATGACCGACAAGGAGCGAAACGGCGGCCAGGGAGACCTGGAGTTTCTCGTCTATGCCTTCTCCAAACTTCTCGTCAACTTCACGTGGTGGCTCAACCGCAAGGACCGCGCGGGGAACAACGTATTCGAGGGCGGTTTCCTGGGACTGGACAATATCGGCGTGTTCGACCGCAGCGCGCCGCTGCCTACGGGAGGCCATCTGGAACAGGCTGACGGTACCGCCTGGATGGTGTTTTTCAGCCAGCAGATGCTGCGTATCGCGGTGGAACTCGCGATACATTTCCCAGCTTTCGAGGAATTCGTCATCAAGTTTTTTGAGCACACTATGTGGATCGCCGGTGCGATGGACCGCATGGGAGAACGTCAGGACCAGATGTGGGATGCGGAGGACGGTTTCTTCTATGACGTGCTTCGTCTGCCTAACGGCCAGGCTTTCCGGCTAAAGGTGCGGTCCATGGTCGGCCTTTTGCCTCTGGCCGCAGTCGCGATATTCGAGGAGGGTGCGATCGAGAAATTGCCGACTGTACGGAAACGCCTGCGGGAGTTTATGGAACGCCACCCTGAGCTTTCAGCGAACCTTCATATGCCATCCACACCGGGTCTGGCGGGCAGACGCATGCTGTCCACCGTGAACGAGGACAAACTCCGATGCATCCTCGCGAGAATGCTCGACGAGAACGAGTTCTTCGGTCCACATGGTATCCGCGCACTTTCGCGCTATCACAAGGACCACCCGTTCGTTTTCGGACTTAGCGGTCAGGAGTATCGAGTCTCATATCTGCCGGGCGATTCTGACAGCGGAATGTTCGGCGGGAACTCCAACTGGCGGGGGCCAGTCTGGATGCCGGTCAACTTCCTGCTCTTCCTTTCCCTCATGCGGCTGGGCGCCTATTACGGCGATTCCTTCCAGGTGGAGTGCCCGACCGGCTCGGGGAAACTGATGAATTTGTTTGAGGTTGCCCGGGTGCTGGGAGAGCGGCTGATCGGAACATTTGTTCGGGACAAATCGGGACGCAGGCCGGTGTTTGGAGGCACGGAGAAATTCCAGACCGATCCGCATTGGCGCGACAACATCCTCTTTTACGAGTACTTTCATGGCGACAACGGCGCCGGCATAGGCGCCAGTCACCAGACCGGATGGACAGGCTGCATTGCGCGAATCATTCAGGCAAACGGCGCCTTTACTTCCGAATTACTTGGCGAGAAGAACATCGAGAGTCTTGCCATCAAACTGGGCCAGGGTCTGAGCAGTTCAGAAAATTGAGTGGAGTTTCCCTTGAGAGGAAATTCATTCTTGCCGCGTATCGTCTTCCGACGAGAAGTCGGCCCTTGCGTCCATTTCGCCGATGCCGGCTCGCCGTGATCCCATCCGCGGCGGACATTTTCCGACCAGCCTGCATCCGAAAGAGAAGGGAGGGGGACTGCTTCTAGTGGATGAAGGCGCGCTCCAGCGTTTTCTCCCCGAGCCAACCGAGATTTGCGGCTTGTGCGTCGGACATCGGCATCACAAACGGAAACCAATAGTCGCCTTCGCGTTGCGACTGCGGAAGGATGTTGTTTACGCTGCCACCGCCGGGCAATACCTCGTTCACTCGCTGGCTCATCGAGGCTTCGCTTTCAAAGTTCATTTCCGTTGCCAGACTGCCCGTACCACGGTTCTCCCAAACATTAAGCGAATACTCATAGGTGCCGTCCATTTTGAGCTTCGCAAATAGAGTCAGCGTAAAAGTCTTCATGCGATGAAGAATATTAGGCTGGCACATTCTTGCGAAATCCCCAAAAGAGGTCAGCAGCCCGAGACTTCCAGGCCAACGAATCGGGTCTGGTAAGGGCAGCCTTGGCTCTATGTAGCCGTGGCCCTATGTGATGTCAGGAGATGTGTCGCCACAGCGACGGGCGGGCCTACCAGTTCAACAAAGCCGATCGCAGCAGCCCAGTCCGTCTCTTCGTCGATTCCAAAGTGTATAGGGTCTGTTGGTTCAGTTTGCCGAGCTTCATCCAGGCAGCCTCACGCGCTTCGTCATGGGGTTTGCATTGCTCCCACAAACGATGGATTTCCTCTGCGCCCGCCTCATTCAGCCTTGAAGGGTCTGACTGAATTTCCACGATTCGCAGAAGCAGTGCTTCCGTCGCAACCTCATGCGCTGCGATGATTCTGAGAAGTTCTTGTTCGTCGTTAGTAGCGGTTTCGGGAATCTCTTGCATTCTTCGTAAACATCTCCACCTTTAGAAGTTACGACGAGCGGGAGCGAGGATGCAACAACAATTTATTGACAAGGGGAGCGATCGGGCAAAATTAGACTTAGTGCTGGACGGTCGCTAGGCTGTCTTGCGCCTGCCCACCAGGCTCAGGACCAAGGATCCGGCTACTCCAGCCGCCACTGACGCAAACAGGATGCCGAGCTTCGCCACTTCCCGCAGATCCGCGTCCCCCAGAGAAAGCGTGGCGATGAACAACGACATGGTGAAACCAATTCCGCACAACCAGGCCGCTCCAGATATCTGCCTCCAGCTCACGCCTTCCGGGGCAGAAGCCAGTGACGACTTGACCGACAACCACCCAAACAACACGATGCCGAATGGCTTTCCTAGAAAGAGCCCCAGAAATATTCCTATAGTTATCGGTTGAATCAGAGACATACTTCGCCCGCCCGAAAGATGAACGCCGGCGTTTGCCAGGGCAAATACCGGCATGATTACAAACGTCGCCCATGGCTGCAGCGCGTGCTCGATGCTGTGCAAAGGCGATTGAACGAGGGCGCATTGGCGCTGAAGAGCATCGATCAGACTTTCCTGCTCAACCGGGGAAGTCACCGCCGATTCCGAACGGGCCATTGAACGAAGCCTTTCCCAGATCGGTAAGTTGTGCCTGAGGAATTCAGCCGGCTTCAAAGCTGTTTTGGCAGGAATCGTAAACGCAAGAAGAATTCCAGCCACCGTTGCGTGGATCCCCGATTTCATCATTGCCAGCCACACGAAGATTCCGATGATGGCGTACACCGCCCACGAGCGAACCCCCAGGCGGTTCGCGAGGAATGAAATCGCGATCCCAGCAAGTCCTGCTATCAGGCTGCGAAGGGAGAAGGCAGTCGTGTAAAAGATAGCGATGATTAAAACCGCGATGATGTCATCCACGATCGCCAGCGCGGTTACAAACACTTTCAGCGTCAGGGGAATGCGGCTGCCCAGCAAGGCCAATGCCCCAAGAACAAACGCGATGTCGGTAGCGACGGGAATACCCCATCCGGGGTGAGCGGATGTGCCGTGCGTGACAGCGATGAAGATCACAGCCGGAAGGGTCGCACCTCCCACAGCCGCAGCCAGGGGAAAGGTGGCCCGCTTGAGGGTCGACAGTTCACCCGCCAGCACTTCATGCTTGATTTCCAGTCCCACGAAGAAAAAGAAGACGGCCATCAATCCATCGTTGATGAAATGCAGCAGGCTTTCCTTCAGGGCGGCCGGCCCCAACCCGATCGTGAAATACAGGTGCCAGAAGTGATCGTACGAATCCGCCCATCGCGAATTTGCCCACAGCAGCGCTGCGGCGGTGCTGAACACCAGCACAAGTCCGCCCGCGGCCTCCAGTTTGGCAAATCGCACGAACGGAGAAACGATTCGCTGAATGGGGGTGTCTGACGCCGTGGGCGGGAGCATTGAATCTGAGAGATCGTCCGCGTGCATTAAACCCCCGGAGATGTTATCCCATCCTGCTTAGTGTCTTGCGGTTAGTAAGTCTTAGTGGAGTAAGGCGGACGAAGATTATCAATCGCAGAAGCGCCTGTTGCGTGCCCGCTAAGGCGCTTCATTGGCCAGAGCAGAATACACCCTCGCAACCAGCCCGCACAGCTAGGAATTCTGCTAGTACCAATCTTTTGCTTGCTGAAGTATAAAGATCGTCTAAACTCACAGTCGTAGTTTTTGGCCCCGATAATTCGTGGTGAATTTTGGGGCGGGAGTATATCGATGCGAACCGGTCCTGAGCCGCGAGGCGCTGAATTGCAAATGAAGAATCCATGCTTATGCGAGCCATCGGCGGTGCAGCTTGCCCCCGCCCAACGGATCGTCACGGTGCTGACTCTTTGCCTGGCAGCCTCGCTGATGACGGCCTGCTTCAAGAAGCCAGAAGCTCCCAAACCCGGCCCTCCTGAAGTGGAAGTTACTGAGGTGGTCCAGCAGAATGTCCCCAACTACATCGAATGGGTTGCCCAGCTGAACGGCCCGGTCAACGCCGAAATCACCCCTAAAGTGCAGGGTTATCTGCTGAAGCAGAATTACCAGAATGGCTTCTTCGTTAAAAAAGACCAGCTTATGTTTGAGATAGACCCTCGACCCTTCGTGGCCGCGCTCGATCAGGACAAGGCGCAAGTCGCCGTGGCCCAGGCGAATCTGGGCGAGGCTCAGAAGAACGTCGCCCGAGATACGCCGCTGGTTGCCCAGAACGCGATCCCGCAAAAGCAGCTGGACACGGATCTGTCAACCCTGGCCGCGAACCAGGCACAGGTCCAAGCAGCGCAGGCGCAAATGGTCCAGGCTGAATTGAACCTCGGCTGGACCAAGGTGTATTCGCCGATTGACGGCATCGCCGGCATAGCGAATTCGCAAGTCGGCGACCTGGTAGGAACAACCACTAAGATGACGACAGTCTCCCAGGTCAATCCCATCTGGGCATACTTCAGCATCAACGAGAGCGCCTACCTCGCCAACGCCAGCAAGATCGGCGCAGTCATCCGTGGAGGGGGAAGACAAAGGGTGCCGACCAACATTGAATACATCCAGGCGAACGGAGAAACTTATCCGGAGAAGGGCGAGATCATTTTCGTAAATCGCCAGATAGCTGCGCAGACGGGCACCATTCAGTTTGCCGCGCAGTTCGCCAACAAAGACGCCACTCTTCGCCCCGGCGGCTTTGGCCGGGTTCGGATTCAGACTAGCGTGACCCAGAACGCTCTGCTGATTCCGCAGCCCGCCGTAATCGAAGTGCAGTCGCAATACCAGGTCATTGTGCTCAACCCCGAAAACAAGGCAGTCATTCGACCGGTCAAGGTGGGAGATCGAGTCGGGCCAAACTGGATTATCACCGAGGGACTAAAGCCCGGCGAGAAGGTCGTGGTCGAAGGCATCCAGAGGGTGCAGATGTTTGCGGCGGCTGCGCCGCCAGAGATGGTGAAAGAAGGCATTCCGGTTGTCGTTAAGCCTTACATGCCGGCCCCGGCGGCGCTTGGGGGCAACTGATTATGTCGAAATTCTTTATCAATCGCCCCATCGTCGCGATAGTCATCGCCATTCTGATGGTGCTGGCCGGTGGGGTGGCAATTCTCGAACTGCCTACGGCACAGTTCCCCAACATTGCCGATCCGATGATCCAGGTGCAAGCCACTTACCCCGGTGCCGACGCCCAGACAATTGCGGAGTCCGTTGCAACGCCGATCGAACAGCAGATGTCGGGCGTCAGCGGCATGAACTACATGTACTCGTTGAGCGCAAGTTCCGGCGGAAAGATGACGCTGTACGTCGACTTTGTGCTTGGAACCGATATCAATACCGACCAGATTCTGGCGCAGATGCGGAGCGGCCAGGCCAACTCGCAACTGCCCGCCGAAGTAAACCAGCAAGGTGTGATCGTGCAGCCGGGGACGACCGCGCCCTTCATGCTCCTCGACCTCTACTCGCCCTCCGGCACATACGACAGCATTTTTCTGGCCAACTACGCCACCATTAATCTGCAGTACGCGCTCACCCGTATCTCGGGCGTCGGTCAGGTGCAGATATTCGGCGCCGGACCCTATGCCATGCGCATTTGGGTGAATCCCGACAAGTTGGCGAGCCTGGGCGTGACCGTCTCTGACATCACCAACGCGGTGAAGGCCCAAAACAAAGTCAATCCCGCGGGCCAGGTTGGAGGCGAGCCCGTCCCTCAAGGTCAGCAATTCACCTACAACGTGCGGGCTCCTGGGCGCCTACCCACGGCTGAGGAGTTTGGTGAGATCGTCGTCCGCGCCCAGTCCGACGGGTCAATCCTGCGCCTGAGAGACGTGGCGCGTGTGCAACTGGGATCGCAATACTATTCCTATGTTTCGCGGTTGGGAGTGTCAGCAGATAAGAAGCCTGCCCAGCCCGCTGCCCTCGTCGCTCTCTACCTCACGCCTGGCAGCAACGCGCTGCAGACGCGAGCCGCTGTCCTCAAAATGATGGACGAGGCGAAACGCAGGTTTCCCCAGGGGCTGGACTACATTACCGCGCTCGATACGACACTCGCTGTCAGTGCCGGCATCCACGAAATCTACAAGACACTGGGAGAGGCTCTGCTCCTCGTCATCATCGTCGTCTACATTTTCCTCCAGGGCTTCAGGGCGACACTGATTCCGTTGCTCGCCGTTCCCGTCTCTCTGGTCGCGACCTTCATGGTCTTTCCCATGCTTGGGTTCTCCATCAATACCCTGTCGCTTTTGGGTATGGTCCTGGCGATTGGACTGGTCGTCGACGATGCCATCGTCGTCGTAGAGGCCGTAGAACACAATATCGAGCAGGGACTGAGTCCTCACGACGCCACGATCAAAGCGATGGAGGAAGTCTCGTCACCGGTCATTGCGATCGCGCTCATCCTGGCGGCGGTGTTCGTTCCCACCGCCTTTATTCCCGGTATCACCGGACAGCTTTACAAGCAGTTCGCAATCACCATCGCAATTTCGGTGCTCTTCTCGGCCTTCAACGCGCTCACCCTCAGCCCCGCGCTTTCTGCAATGTTGCTGCGTCCCAAGAAGGAGTCTCGAGGACCCTTGGGCGCCTTTTTTCGCGGCTTCAACAAAGTCTTCGGCCGCGCCACTGACGGATACGTGAACATTTGCAGACACCTGATCCACAAAGCCGCTCTGGCGTTTCTCCTGCTCGCCGGGCTTGCCGTGGGTGCAGGTTATTTCGGTAAACAGCTCCCGGGAAGCTTTCTTCCCGATGAAGATCAGGGATACCTCTATGCCGGGTTGCAACTGCCTAACGCCTCGTCTCTGCAACTCACCTCGGAAGCTGCGCGCGAAGTCGAGCAGATCATGATGGACACACCTGGCGTCCAATATGTCAGCACCGTCAACGGATACAGCTTGTTGAGCGGCGTCGCCGCCACCTACAGCGCTTTCTTCTTTGTCTCTCTGAAGCCCTGGGATGAACGCAAGACTCCGGAGGAGAGCTACGACGGGATCAAAGCTCACCTTCAGAAGGCCCTTTCAAGACTCCCATCGGGAATTGCATTCTCATTCCCGCCGCCAGCGATCCCCGGCGTGGGCACCTCAGGAGGCGCTACTTTCATTCTTGAAGACAGATCGGGCGGCACCATTGACTTTCTCGCGAAACAGACCCAGGTGTATATGGCCGAAGCGCGCAAACGTCCGGAACTGGCGGGGCTCTTTACGACCGCCTTGTTCGGCGTTCCCCAGGTCGGGGTAACGGTGGACAACGCCAAGGCGATGACCCAGCAGGTCCAATTGGCCGACCTGTACCAGACCGTACAGACGTTCATGGGCGGCTCGCTGATTAACTTCTTCAACCGCTTCGGCCTGCAGTGGCAGGTATATGTTATGGCCGACGGCGACTACCGAACCAGTGCGGACAATCTCGGCAAGTTTTACGTCAGGAACGCTACCGGAGAGATGGTACCCCTGAGTTCGCTAACCAATACCGATGCGCGCAGCGGTGCCGAATTCGTTATGCGCTACAACCTGTTCAACTGCGTGCAGATTAATGCCGCGGCGGCGCCGGGATACAGTTCCGCTCAGGTCATGGCTGCGTTGGAAGACGTCTTCCATAAGACGATGCCTGGCCAGATGGGCTTCGATTATTCCGGGATGTCGTACCAGGAGCAAAAGGCGGCGCAAGGCGTCTCGCCGGCTGTTATTTTTGGCATGGCCTTGTTTGTGGTCTTCCTCATCATGGCCGCGCAATATGAGAGCTGGACGCTTCCCTTCAGCGTATTGCTGGGACTTCCGATAGCCGTCTTCGGCGCGTTCTTAACGCTCTACTTGCGCCGCTTCGACAATAATGTGTACGCCCAGATTGGGCTGGTTATGCTGATCGGACTGTCGTCCAAGAATGCCATTCTCATCGTGGAATTTGCCAAGATCGAGTACGACAGCGGCAAGTCCCTCATCGACGCGACCCTGACCGGCGCCAGGGTGAGACTGCGGCCTATCCTGATGACTGCCTTTGCCTTCATTCTTGGCTGTGTGCCCTTGTGGCGGGCATTTGGAGCAGGCGCCATTTCGCGCCAGGTGCTAGGAACGACGGTTATTGGCGGGATGCTCGCATCCACGATCATCGCGATTTTCTTCGTTCCGGTTTCCTTTGATGTCGTGGAGCGCTTCGGCAATCTCTTCAGCAAAGAAAAGGAAAAGCCACAGCCCTTGCCGCAACCAGCGCTCAGCGTCGAGCCGAAAGGAGGGCACGATTAATGCGAACGAAGATGCGGACCGGAACATCATCGCTCGGCCTCATCCTGTTGCTCTCGCTGAGCGCTTGCAAGGTCGGGCCGAACTACAAACGTCCCACGCTGGATGTCCCCGGCCAATACCGCGGTACTGCGCCCGACCTGCCGCAACAACCTGCCGGCGGACACTTCGGGGAAATGAAGTGGCCGACCGTCTATCAGGACGAAACTCTGCAGGCACTGCTCAAGGAAGCGCTCACCAACAACTACGACATTCGTATTGCCGCCACGCGGATTCTCCAGGCGCAGGCAAATCTGGGAATTACCCGCGCAAACCAGTTCCCCACGGTGGGTGGCGTCGGCAGTATCCAGAATGAGCAGTCTACGCCGCTTTTCACCGGCTCGCCCTGGATCGATACCCTCGGACTACAAATGAACTACATCGTCGATTTCTGGGGCCAATATCGACGAGCAACGGAAGCGGCGCGCGCGAATCTCCTGGCCTCGAAATACGCCCAGAATGTCGTTCAGATAACACTGATCTCCGAAGTTGCCAACGACTATTTTGCGCTTCGCCAATACGATGCCCAGTTGGAGGTTTCGAAACAAACTGTTGATGCCGATAAGGAGATCCTCAGGTTAAACACCATCAACTTCAAAGGCGGTTACTACTCGCTCACCGACGTCGATCAGGCCCTGTTGCTGGTGCAACAGGCGGAGGCCGAGGTCATCTCGCTCAACCAATTAATTCCGCAGACCGAGAACTCGCTCAGCATTCTCCTTGGCAGAAATCCCGGGCCGATCAACCGTGGCCTCAACCTCGTCGATCAGCCCCATTTGCCCGATGTCCCCGTGGGACTACCTTCAGCGCTTCTGGAGCGCCGCCCCGATGTACGCGAATCGGAACAAGCTCTGGTCGCAGCCAACGCAAATGTCGGCGTGGCCAAGGCCGCATTCTTCCCCCAGATCTCGCTGACCGGCAGCTTCGGCGCATCGAGCACGGCTTTGACTAGCTTTCTTCAGGGACCAGCCACGTTCTGGGCCGTGGGAGGCCAGTTGGCGCAGCCCATCTTTGAGGGCGGAAGGATCACGAGCGGCTATCGTCTGGCCTGGGCGCAGCGGGATCAGGCCGAACTGCAGTACAAGCAAACCGTGCAGCAGGCTTTCGGAGACGTCGCAAACAGTCTCGTTGGGTATCAACAATCCAGGCAGTTTCGAATAAAGATCGCCGAGCAGACCGCCACCTACAAGGAAAGCGCGCAACTCGCCAACGTCCGATTTACTGGAGGATACGCCAGCTTTCTCGAAGTGCTGACCATTGAACAGCAATACTTCACATCCGAATTGGCGCTGATGCAAGCCTGGTACACCGAATTGCAAAATTATGAGCAGCTCTACGCGGCCCTCGGCGGCGGCTGGGAGCCGTAGCGCAGCCTACCATGATGGGTGCCCCATTTTCGCGACGGTTTCATCGTCGCTAAAGCGGGCAATTTTCGCGGCAGCGAAAATACTGCTTCATCGCTCAGAAGATCGCGACTCTACGTTGGGGGGAACGGATAGCAAACTTGGCCGAGAATTTCGCCCAAACGCTTACAATAGAAATAGGGACAAGAAGGGCCCGGTGCGCAGGCAGCCGGGCTTTCGTTTTTGCCGGTTGAAATCCGTTTTTGCCGGTTGAAATCAATGACGAGTCAATAAATCCTGCATTTTCAATGACCACACCTTAATCCATGTGCTTTCTATGATCTTGCTACAAGTCATTTATTATCTATGATCTAAAAACCTTCTCTTCAAGAAAGCCTTTTAGAATGAATGAGTCTCAAATTCGCCACGAATAAACGGGGGGAGGGGGTACCCTCAAGCTTGACTGGCCTCACGCGACGGACCCTGCAGTTTTGCATAGGCCGACCGCGCCTCGTGCAACCGCGGAAAGATCCACGCAGCACCGATCACCTCGGTGAGATGATGCCGATCCAGGTCGGCCCTGAGGTCCCACTGGACGCGGGCAAGCGCCAGTTCCACTCCACAGGCGGCCAACTGCTGCTTCACCCGCTGAACAGCCCTCGAAGCGCTGTAGTCCACATGCGTAATGGCCTCGGCGTCGACCACCAGCCAGCGCACCTGCGCCGCCGACGGTTCCACCAGGTCGCTGACTTCTTTGACGAACTGATTGGCGTTCGCATAGAAGAGCGCCGCGCCGAATCGGTAGATCACCAGCCCCGGCTCTGTGACCGCACCCGGCGTGGCTGGGATCAGTTTCCATGTCTTGTTCTCGCCGGGAATCATCACTCCGGTCGTCGGGCGGTAGCTGTGATGCACAATGCGGAGCAGCGACATGACCATTGCCAGCACGATGCCCTGCTCGACTCCCCAGAGCACGACCACGGATGCAGTCGTCACGGCCAGGGCGAACTCCCCCGGGCTCTCCAGCCGAATCTCCCGCAGCCCGCGCAAATCGATCAGCCGGACGGCAATAAGGAAGACGATCGCTCCCAGCACGCAATGGGGAAGATATTGCAGCGGCCTGGTCAGAAAGAGCAGCACCAGAGCCACCACCGCCGCAGTGGAAATCTGCGCCATCTGGCTCTGGCCGCCGGAGCTCTCCACCATCGCTGTTTGCGTAGGACTTCCGTTCACCACGAACGTGCCGCTCAGGGCCGCAACTGCATTGGCCGCCGAAAGGCCGACCAGGTCCTTGTTCTCCTCCAGCTCCTGATGATGCCGCTCCGCGTAGATCCGCGCCGTAGCCGCGCTCTGTGCAATGATCATCACCGCGCAGGACGCCGCCACGCCAATCAGACTCTCCGTAACCTTCCAGCCTACCCAGGTGAGGCCGAGGCGCGGCAGCCCACCCGCCACTGGCCCGATCACGTCGATGCCATGCGCCGCGAAGTGCCAGTGCGCGCTCGCCGCCATGGCGGCCGCCACGGCGATGAGCGAGGCCGGCGTCCTTGGCCCGATGCGCTTGAGAGCCAGGATGCCAGCCACGGTCAGCACAGACAGGGCCAGGGTAGGAAGCTGCACCTGGAGCAGGTGGCGAAGAATCTCCGCAATCTGCAGTACCGATTTGCGCGAATGTACCGGAACTCCGAGCATCTCGCCCAGGACCCCGATGCCGACCTGAAATCCCACCCCGGTCAGAAACCCTACCAGCACCGTCTGGGAAAGAAAATCAGCGAGAAAGCCCAACCGGAGCAGTCTCGCCAGCAACAGGAAGAAGGCGGTAAGCAGCGCGACGGTGGCAGCGAGTGCCACATATCTCGCGCTTCCCGACGGCGCCATCCCGGAAATTCCGCCCGCAAGAATCGCAGCTGTCGCGGAGTCGGCGGCGACCACCAGGTATCGCGACGACCCGAACGTTGCGAACGCCACCAGCGGCAGCAACAAGGTGTAAAGTCCGGTTACCACCGGCGTCCCAGCGATCCGGGTGTAGCCCAGTGCCTGAGGAATATTGACCGCGGCAAGCTGTATCCCGGCCAGGGCGTCGCGGATCAACCCGGCACGGCTCAAAGGCCGCACGCTTTGAAACAGACTTTGCCATGCGGACCTCCATCGCGGCAGCTTTGTCGGCATCCGGTCGTCCACTCGAAGAATCCGCCCCCTTACATTCCCAGGAATCGCTTCTCAGATCTTGATAAAGATACGCCGGCGGTAGAGCAGATAGACGGGCAGCCAGCAGACGGCGACGAAACACAGGGAATAGAGCAACGAGGCAAACGCGGGATCGGGCACAATGCTGAGAATGGAGTGATAGAACCACTGCTGCACATTGGCTCCGGAGCCAAGATGAATATTGTCGATCGCTCCTGACAGCAGCTCGGAGAAGACGTACGCGGTAATCGCATTCGTACCAAAGACCAGCAGCGGCATGAAACGGCGTGACCGCCGCGCACGGTCCTCGCCGCTTGCCTCCGAACCACGAATATCGACAATCCACATCGAGAGGGCGAGCAGCAGGAGGCTCAGACCGGCCGCGAAGAGGACGAAGGAGCTGGTCCACAGCTTCTTGTTGAGCGGGAACCAGAAATTCCAGACACCGCCCAGCAGGACGCCCGTCACGCCTGCGATGGCGATGCCGCGCGCCTTCTCCGCCAGACTTCGTCCCGTGCGCAGCCATATTCCGGCAAGCATGCCGAACAATGCAGTGGCCAGCGCCGGAATCGTGCTGAGCAGACCCTCGGGGTCGCGCGTGCCTTCGTAAAGATGAGATGCCGAGAAGACCTGCCGGTCGATCCATGCGGCCAGATTGCCGTCGCGGTCAAGGAAGGGAACGTCGTGTCCGGGAAGGCCATAACCGGGGACAGGCACAAACCGCATCAGGATCCAGTAAGCGACGAGCGCCGTTACCGCCAGCACGGCCTTGCCGCGCCACTTCGGGCTGATGAGATAAAGCGTGGCCACGACGAAGTAGCAGATGGCAATCCGCGGGAGCACCCCATAATAGCGCAGCGTGTGCAGGTTGAAATGCGGAAAGCTGTTCACCAGCAATCCGAGCAGAAAGAGGATGACGGCGCGGCGTAGGGTGTGCAGAAAGATCGACTGTTTACTGGCTCCCTGCGCCAGGCGCGATTCCGTCGAAAAAACTGTGGAGATGCCGACCAGGAACAGAAAAGTAGGAAAGACAAGATCCGTCGGCGTAAACCCGTTCCAGTCGGCATGCTTGAGCGCCCAGTAGGCCCGCGATCCATCGCCGTTGTTATTAACGAGAATCATGAAGCCGATATCGAGCCCCCGCAATACATCGAGCGAGAGCATTCGGCCTGACCGGATTTTGGCGGGCGACGGATTGCGGTCAGGAACGGTTGTGCTCGGCGCGCTCATTGCTTCGACTCCATACGTGCGATATACGACACTAGGCTGGGGTAACTCTACCTGACTCGCACGACAATATGCGAGAGGAGTCAGGTGAAGAGAGCCCGAACGGGCGGTCAGAAGCGTTTGACGCGCATGATTTTCCAGACGGGCTCGTTGTCGGCATAGATGCGCCATTCGGCGATCTGTTCATCACGAACAACAGCCTTCCAGGCCGCGGGTATTTTCCAGTGATTTTCCGGCAGGAGCTTTCCCTTCACGGTGTAGGTGCCTTGCGCTGATCCGAACAGGGCAACGGCGGTGCCGCAGCTAAAGGTGTCTTCTACCTGGATAGAGTAATCGGGGAACCATGAGAAGTAGGCGCGCCAGCCTTGTTCGAGTTGCCGTCTGCCGTGAAATAGCTGGCCTAGGCCATCGATGAAAACGATGTCTTCTGTCATGAGCATCGCCAGGCTCGGGATGTCGTGGGAGTTGATCTGGTCGATAAACGCGAGAGCGATGTCGGCGGTGGTTTTCTTCATGGGCGTCTTGCTGCCTCAGCGAGATTCTAAGCTCTTTCGCCACAAAAGCTATATCGGGTAACCTTCATTGCATATAAGCAACTGCGCTATTCAGTATCGGGGCGCTTGTACGGCACCTGGAGATAATGGCGAGCTTCATTGAGAGCTCCGGCAGTGTTGTCGTTCGTCTGGATGGCCTGACGGTACTCGGGTACGGCGCGGTCGCGCTGGCCGGTGATATCAAAAATTTTGCCGATCTGCACGTGGCTCCAGACTTCCGTCCATTTGGGATCGTCATCCCCGCGCAGGCAATCGCGGTAGGCGTTGATGGCGGCCTGGTAGTTGCGCTGGGTGAAGAAAATTTCGGCTATACGATAGTTGGCGAGCGAGCTTTGCGGATTCGCCTGAAGGGCCTTCTGGTATTCAGCCAAGCCGCCTACGATATCACCCTGCGCCACGAGCTGCTGGCCCTTGAGAATGGCCACTCGAACCTGCATGCCCGGGGTGGACTTGAGGACCCAGTCCTCGGGATCAATAAGGACGTGGCGCGGCCGTCCAAATGTGTCGATCACATATTGCGAATCAGTCCCGACGACGGAGATGCGCTTATTTTCGGTTTTGCCATCCGTTTCGATGCGCAGGTCGACGGGCATATTAAAGAGGTCAAGGTCCTGCTGGATTTCTCCAATGGTGCGGAACCCCTTGTTATTGCCGAGCCGGTAAATCGCATATTTGTTCGTGAATGTCGGAGCCCCTGTGCCGTCAAGCCACTGGGAGAAGAAGGGCGTGAGCTGCTGTTGCGATTGTGCTTCGGCGACCTTTTCGAAATCCGTGGTTCGAATGCCCTTGTCGGCATATTGCGACAGCGCGGCGCGAAGAATTTTGATAAAGCTGTCATCGCCGACTTCCCAGCGAAGCATGTGGAAGACGATCGCTCCCTTTTCGAGCGTCATGGATTGGAATTCCGGCGAGAATACGTTCAGCCGGCCAGCGCTCGAGAGAGGAATGGTGTCATACGCAAGAGCTCCGGCAGAAACATCGAGAATGGCATTGTCCATCGCGGATCTGCCTGCGGCGTCTTCGAGGTACATCAGCTCGCCGTAGCGCGACATCCCGTTTGTGATCCACGCATCGTTGAGCGAGGCCGGACTGACTTCGCTGCCCCACCATTGATGAGCAATGGTATTGGATAGGAGCCGAAAGTCGGTCTTGCCTCCAATGCGGTTGCCCGCTATGGCGGCAATTTCAGGCGCCCAGTAAGAGGGCACTGTGTCATCGGGCAGCTCGACGACGTTGATCGTGCTCGATTCGGGCAGCCCAAAGCTCGATGTGAAGTAGGCCAGGACGCGCAGAGTGGTCTGTGCGTAGTCGGCGGCCGCGGCCTTGTGCGCTTCGGTGGTGTAGACGTGAATATTCGGCGCAGGCGACACCGGTGCGTTGAACTTGCCTGCAATAATCGTGCCGGGAAAGCCGGGTTTCTTCCAGCTGAAGTCGTACTCGTTTTCCCCATTTCCGGCTGGTTTGGCGCTGCCCTGCGACCCGCTTCCGATGACCTGGTAGCCGGATGGAACCTTGACATGGATATCTGCCGTGAAGCGGTCGGTCTGGTAGCCGACCATGGGAAACCAGCGCCCGCCGTAGAGCAGGTACGAAGACGGATCGCCGACATAGGCCAGCTTGAGACCTTCGACTGGACCGCCCGCGTCGGTTTCGAGCGCTCCGGAATAATAAAAGGTCCACGTATACGTCTGGCCTTTGCTCAAGGGCGTTTGAGGTGTAATGCGGAGTGACGCCTCCGCTCCGCGCTCGCCGTTAAGAGGCAGGTTCTTTGCGTCCGTGACTTTATCGACTTTGAGCGCGCCGTGGAGCTCGAAGACCGCCGTCTCGATGGGTTCGAGGGCCGTAAAGGTGACGCGGCTTACTGCGGTGAGCATATGACTTTGGGGCCTCAGCTCCGCGTCGATAGTGTAGGCCGTGATCTGAAGTGGGAGTTTCTGGGCGCGGAGGTGCGGCACGGCGACGAGAAATATAGCGAGGATAACGAAGACGGTACGGGAGAGGAATGCGGGCCGGCGTGCGGAGCGGGATGTCGTCATGGCTTTCGAGTTGTTTTTCCTGACGCTACTGGCTGATCCTAACGGTATTTTGATGAAGCACTTCAAGTGTGATGCCTGCAACGCTGTCGATTGCGGACTCGCCGCCGCGATTGCCTTCGGCCTTGAGCATACCCGATATTTCGTGCAGGCTGGCAAGCATGCCGGCGCGAGATTGCCCTTCGTCCAAAAGAGGCCGTAGCTGTGAGACGACGTTTTCAGCGGTAAAGTCACCCTGGATGAGTTCTGGAACGGCTCGGCGCCCCGCAATAAGGTTCACCATGGCAACATGCGGCACGTCAACCACCCTCCGGGCAACGGCGTAGCTCAGCGGCGAAACACGATAGATCACGACAAAAGGATTGCCAATGAGGGCGGCTTCGACTGTGGCGGTTCCGCTGGCCACAATGCTGGCCCGCGCATGTTGAAGTGTCGCTCGGGCGTCATTCGTGACTGTGATCCGCGGAACTTCAGGCAGCATCGTCCGGACTTCGGCTCGCTGCGTCTCGGTCAGCGTTGGCGCGAGCGGGAGCAGAAATTCGTAATCGCCTTGTTTCTGCAGGAGCGCAGCAGCGCGCACCATTTCGGGCAAATTGAGGCGGATTTCCTCCGCACGGCTGCCGGGCAGCAGGCCTATCCATTGCTTGGTCGGGTCCAAATCGTTGGACGAATCCAGAGCGTTTTCGCGAGCGAAGTCTTCTCGAGACACCGTCGGCGGAGGCAAATCGGCCAGCGGATGGCCAACATAGATGGCCTGGACCTTGCGGTCGCGGTAGAAGCCTTCTTCAAAAGGAAATATGACCAGCATGCGATCGACGTAACGCTGGACTTCACGGATGCGGTACTTCTTCCATGCCCAGAGCTGCGGAGAAACGAAGTAGATGACCGGAACCCCGGCCCGCTTGAGATGCTTCGCCAGCGACAGGTTCACATCGGGGAAGTCGATCAGGATCGCAGCGTCCGGTTTTTCGGCTGCGATTGAGGCCTTGAGCCGCCGATACTCGCTGTAGATCTGCGGCATGTGCCGGATCACTTCGGTGATACCCATGACGGCCACGTCCTCTGCGCGGACGATGCGCCGCAACCCGAGCGCCTCCATCCGCTGTCCTCCGAGGCCGAAGAACTCCGCATCTGGCTCAAGCCGGCGGATGGCTGCGATCAGCGATGCACCATAGTGCTCGCCGCTGGCCTCTCCGGCGGAGACAAAAATCTTGCGATTTGGGCTCATTGCGCGCGAGCTAGCTGTCCTTGCGGTAAAGCAGGTCGCGGATCGCTTTTCGGCGGGCCTCATTCATTTCTTTTGGGGTACGGTCGCTGTCGGCGCTGCTTTGCTTATTGCTATCCTCGGATTCCAGAGCGCTGCACTCCGGGCAGCGATTGGCAAAACCGGGTTTGTCCGGCTTAAGCTCAAACTCCTCAGAGCAGACGACACATACTTTGATGGGGAAAGGCATAACTTTTCCATTTTATGCCGTTCATGCCGGTGCGATCCATGCCGCCGGCGTCTCCGCGCACCTTTATACTCAGTAGAGGGCGGAGATGGTTCGCGCCGGTGTGTCGGCGGGAGATCTGGGAGTTTATGGCTGCGCTGATTGATGCGATCGATGTCAAACGGAAGGCGTTTTTCGAGTTCGAGAACGCACCATATTGTTGCCTGGAGGCGGACGTGTCCACCCCGACGGCGCGCGGCGGCCAGACGCTGGTGCGGTTGAAGATGCGCAACCTGCTCACCCAGGCCGTTTTCGAGAAGAGCTTCAAAGCGGGCGAGAAGTTCAAGGAGCCGGACCTCGAGATCGTTCCGGCCTCCTACCTTTACAGCGACGGCGCCGGATCGCACTTTCTCGACCAGGAGAGCTTTGAAACGCTCACGCTTGCCGAGGAGATGGTCGGGAACGCTCTGGACTATCTGGCAGAAGGCGCTCTGATCCAACTGCATAAGTACAACGGCAATCCCATCGGGCTACAGTTGCCGCTGTTCGTGGAGTTAGAGGTGAGTTATGCCGAGCCGGGGGCGCGTGGGAACTCATCCAGCGGGAGCGTGACCAAGACCGTTCGGCTGGAAACGGGACTGGAGCTTGCGGTACCCCTGTTTATCAAGGAGGGGGAGAAGGTTCGGGTTTCAACGGAAAATAGGGATTTCGCTGGGCGAGCGTAACCTCGAGCTAAGATTTTTCCCGTTCGCAGATCATTGAGCCGCTGTCACCCGGTCCCCTAATCCGTCCCAACCGCCAGCGACGGAGTCAGCCCGTCCTCCGGCAGCCCCAGCTCCTGATCCTTATATTGCAGTTGATACAGCGTCCAGTAGATGCCGCGGCGAGCCAGCAGCTCCTGATGGCTGCCCATCTCCCGCAGCTGGCCTTTGTGCATCACGAGAATCGTGTCGGCCTGCTGGATGGTAGACAGCCGATGCGCGATTACCACCGATGTCCGCCCCCGGATCATCCGCTCGAGGGCCAGGCGAACTCGGAGCTCCGTATCCGTATCGACCGAAGACGTCGCCTCGTCGAGTATCAGGATGCGCGGGTTGTGAGCCAGCGCCCTTGCAAAATTGATGAGCTGTTTCTGCCCGGTCGAAAGCGAGTTGCCCCGCTCGCGGAGCGCTTCATCATAGCCGCCCGGGAGCGACGTGATGAAGTCGTGAATATTCACTTGCTCGGCTGCTACGCGCATCTGTCCGTCGGTGATGGAAGCTGTGCCCATGCGGATGTTGCTGGCGATGGTGCCGCTGAAAAGCACCGGGTCCTGAAGCACTACGCCGAAGTGCTGGCGCAGCTTGAGCAGATTGTGCTCGCGCACATCGACGCCATCAATCAGGATCTGTCCGTGCTGGATATCGTAGAAGCGCATCATCAGGCTGATGATCGTCGATTTCCCCGCGCCCGTATGACCAACGATCGCCGCGGTCTGGTCCGGATCGATCGAGAACGACACCCCGCGCAGAATCCACTCAATCTCATGCATCCCAGCCAGTTCATCTGGCGTCGAGCGCGCGACCAAAGCCCTGGTTTCTTCGTCGAGCCGCTGGTATGTAAACCAGACGTTCTTGAATTCGATACTGCCGGAATTGTCCGTCTGCTTCGCGTGCTCAGGCGAAACGATCTCCGATTCAGTATCGATGAGCTTGAAGACGCGCTCGCTGGCCGCCATGGCAGCCTGCAGGATATTGTATTTCTCGCTCAGGTCCTGAATCGGACGGAAGAAGCGCTGCGCATACTGAATGAACGCGACCAGCACGCCGATCGAGACCGCCCCGCGCAGCACGCCGCGCCCGCCGATCCAGATCACCATGGCGATCGCGACCGAGCTGAGAATTTCGACCACCGGGTAGTAGAGAGCGTAGGCAAGTACCGAATCCTTGAAGGCGACCAGGTGTGTGCGGTTGACCGCCTCGAAATCCTTATAGGCGCGTTCCTGCCGGTTAAAAAGCTGCACCAGGCTCATGCCGGTGACATGCTCCTGCGTGTAACTGTTGATGCGCGCGATCGCGGTGCGAATGCGGCGGTAGGAGTCCCGCACGTATTTCCGGAAGATGCGCGTGGCGATGAGGATGAACGGTAGGACCGAAAAGGCCAGCAGCGCGAGCCACCACTTCATGCGCAGCATGACGAAGACGATCCCGGCGAGAACGAAAACATCCTCAAAGATGGCGAACACCCCAGAGGTGAACATCTCGTTAAGCGCGTCGATATCGCTGGTCAGTCGCGTGACCAGCCGCCCGACAGGATTCCGATCGTAGAAGCCAATGTGCATGCGCTGCAGGTGCCCGAAGATTTGCCGCCGCATGTCGAACATGATCTTCTGGCCGGTCCACTGCATAAGATAGGTCTGAATAAATTCGAGGCCGTAACTAAGAACGAGCGAGCCAAGATAGATGAGAGCAATCTGCGTAATGCCCCGCACCGGATTGTGGCTGAGCCAGCGCGCCAGAAATTCGCTGCGCGGCGAGGGCCTCGCCGTCATGTAATGGTCAATCGCGACTTCCGTCAGATATGGCCCAAGGACATCGCACGTAGCCTTGATCAGGATGGCAGCAAGCGAAATGAACGCCGCCCACTTGTACGGATAAAGATACGTAATAAGCCGGCGCATCAGGCGGCCATCGTAGGCCTTGCCGATGACGTCTTCGTCCTGCTGCGGAGCCGGTTTTTTCTTCTCGTCCTGCGAGGCCTTCTGTTTGTCTAAACCAGCCATGAGCGCTGCTTTTATCCTAAATGGAGGGATTACTTCTACATCGGATGTGTCTCCATGTCAGCCCGATGCGAAAATAGGGGAAGAGATGGACACTCTCGGCCTTTACCTCTCGATTCCGTTCTGCAAATCGAAGTGCACCTACTGCAATTTCGCCTCGGGGGTCTTCCCATCCATCTATTTCGGGCAATACATCGCTCGCCTCGAAGACGACCTGCACGCAATCCGTGGGAAAGCCGCTCAATGGGGAGCGGCCCTGCCTGAAATCGTCGACACGGTCTATCTCGGCGGGGGAACACCATCGCTATTGCCTCCCGAGTTGCCAACGCGGCTATTTGCAGCGATCCGCCGCGAATTCATCGTCCTTCCGAGCGCGGAGATCACCGTCGAGTGTGCTCCCGGCCAACTTGAGGACCCAGCTCTCGCTGCAATGGTCGAGTGCAGCGTCAACCGCATCAGCTTCGGCGTGCAGTCCTTCATCGACGACGAAGCAAAACACACCGGGCGTCTGCACACCCGCGAAATCGCTCTGCGCGATGTCGAGCGCGCCCGGAGCGCCGGCATCCCGCACATCAACGTCGATCTCATCGCCGGGCTGCCCGGCCAAACTCGCGCTTCATGGACTGAATCCCTCAGCGTCCTTGCCGGCACGGCCGTCGATCACGCCAGCATCTACATGCTTGAGGTCGACGAAGATTCGCGGCTGGGCCGAGAAGTGGCATCGGGCGGCCTCAGATACTACGCTCCGCAGGTTCCGGCCGACGATGCGATTGCGGAGATGTATTCCGAAGCGACCGAGTTTCTTGCGGCGAACGGCCTCCAGCAATATGAGATTTCAAACTTCTCCCGGATCGGAGCCGAGTCCCAGCACAATCTCAAGTACTGGCGGCGTAACTCCTATCTCGGACTCGGTCTTGACGCGCATTCCATGTTCCGCACCCACTCCGGAGCCGCGCTCCGATTCGCAACCGCCGACGAACTGGAGCCGTTCCTGGAATCGCCGGGCTGGACCGAAGTCAATCGCCTTTCCCGTGAAGAAGAGTTCGAAGAGGCGTGGTTCCTCGGGCTCCGGCTGAATGAGGGTGTCAGTCTCTCACGTTTGCGCGCAGAGTTTGACGTTGCCCGGGTGCAGGCGCTGGAGCCGGTGCTGACGGAACTCGAATGCGAGCGCCTGATCACATGGACCGGCGAGCATGTGGCATTGACCGCCCGCGGACGATTGATGTCGAACGAAGTCTTTGAGCATTTCCTCGTCGAGGCGGCCTCGATTTAGAGCCTGTTGCTCGAAAGCATAGAGGGATCTTCATTCTGACCCTGAACGAAGTGAAGGGGAAGAATTCATGGGATACCACGGGTTGCAATGCCGCTCGTGGCTTTCTCCGGCTTTCGCTCTGCACCAGCTGGAAAACTGCTCTCAAGACGCTAAAATTTCGTTATGCCCTCGCCCCCAACCACCCTCTCGGAAAATCCTGCCGAATCCCCCCTGAAGAAGGCGGTCACAACACCCGCCGCATGCATTGATCTGCGCAGCGACACCGTGACCAAACCCACGGCCGCGATGCGCGCGGCCATGGCCTCGGCTGAGGTCGGCGACGACGTCTACGCCGAAGATCCGACTGTGAATCTGCTCGAAGCCCGGGCCGCCGAAATCTTTGGTCGCGACGCCGCCATCTTTGTCCCGACCGGCACGATGGGTAACCAGATCGCCATCCGCCTGCACACCCATCACGGCCAGGAAGTCATCGCCGAATCGCGCGCTCACGTCGTCGACTGGGAAATGGCCATGGCTGCGTCCTACTCCGGAGTCCAGCTCCGCACCGTCTTCGCTGACCGCGGCATCGTTACCTGGCAGCACATCGAGCAGACCTGCCGCAAGGGAAATGACCACCGCGCAGGCACCGGTCTCATCACCCTCGAAAACAGCCACAACATGGCCGGAGGCACCATCACTCCGGTCGACGTCTATCAGGACATCTGGTGGCGCGCCACTGAGCTACGCCTGCCCGTCCATCTCGACGGAGCCCGCATCTTCAACGCCGCCACGGCGCTTGGCATCCCCGTCGCCGAGCTCACTTCCGGCTTTTCCAGCGTGATGTTTTGCCTCTCCAAGGGACTCTGTGCACCTGTCGGCTCCATGCTGGTCGGCAGCCGCAGCTTCATCGAACAGGCTCGTCTCGTCCGCAAGGCTCTTGGGGGAGGCATGCGTCAGGCGGGAATCCTCGCCGCTGCTGGCCTCATCGCCCTCGAGGAAATGCCAAAGCGCCTCGCTGAGGACCACGCCAACGCGCGCTTCCTGGCCGAGAGCCTCGCCGAACTGCCTCAGGTCGAAATCGACCTCACCACCGTCCAGACCAACATCGTCATCTTCACCGTGAGAGGCTACTCCGATCCCACCCCCATCCTCGACAAGCTTAAGGAACGCGGCATCGTCGCCGGCACCGCCGCCGACCACCAGATCAGATTTGTAACTCACAATGATGTTGATCGCACTGCCTGCGAGGAGGCTGCCCGGGTTGCGTGCGAGATCATCGCGGCATCCTGAAATGCTGTCATGGTTAAGCGAAGAAGCAGGGAGTGGCGGAACGGTACTGCTCTGATTCCTATGATATTCCGGGCGCTAAGGGAAGCCCTGTTTGCGCCAAAAGTCTATAATAAACAGATGCCGAAGTATTCGATTGTCGTCCCCTTCCACAACGAAGAAGAAAACATCACCGCCATGTACGACCGCCTCAAGGCCGTCATGGAGCAAGTGGGAGACAGCTTCGAGCTGGTCCTCGTCGACGATGGATCGACCGATCGCAGTTACAAATTGCTCGAAGAGATCGCGGCAGTGGACAGCCGTGTGCTGGTCGTCAAGCTGCGCCGCAACTTCGGACAGACCTCGGCCCTCGCCGCCGGCTTCGACCACTCGCAGGGCGACTTCATTCTGGCGATGGATGGCGATCTACAGCATGATCCGCGCGAGATCCCGAACTTCCTCGAAAAGCTCGAAGAAGGCTATGACGTTGTCAGCGGCTGGAGAAAAGAGCGCATCGACAACTTTGTCATGCGCCGCATTCCTTCCCGCATCGCGAACTGGCTGATGGCGAAGCTTTCGGGAGTCGACATTCACGACTTCGGCACGACCTTCAAGGCCTACCGGCGCGAAGTGATCCACAACATTCCCTTGTACGGCGAGATGCACCGCTTTATTCCGGCGCTTGCGGCCTGGTACGGCGCGAGCATCTGTGAAATTCCCATCAAGAACGTAAATCGCGAGCGCGGTAAATCGCACTACGGAATCGGCCGCACCTTCCGCGTCCTCTTCGATCTGCTGACCATTCGTTTTCTGCTGAAGTACATGATGCGGCCTCTGCACTTCTTCGGGCTGTTCGGCGCATTGGGAATGCTTCTCGGTGGAGGCATCTCCGTCTTCCTGGCCGCGCTCAAGCTCTTTACACATCAGCATGTGATGGATCAGCACGGGCCGCTCTTCGTCATAGCTGGAGTCCTCATCCTCGCCGGCATCCAGATGGTCGCCATCGGACTCCTCGGCGAATTGCAGGTGAGGCACTATCACACCTCCTCGCAGCGCGCGCCGTATACCATCGATCGCCTGGTGCGCCTGCGCGCTTCCGGCGAGCAGAGCCTGCTCCACGAGGACTAGCTTGGTTTTCTAGTGGTGGCAGGTTGTGCGTGAGGTGTTTTTGCCCGCCGGCTTCGCCCGCTTCCGGATAAACCCAGGCTGTGCAATATTTCGAGGCTTCTTCATATTTCTAAGGGCAGGCTTCTCAAGCTCCCGGGGCATACCGCTCGTCTCCGTCCCAGGCACAAGTGAATCCCCTCTGCTAAACTCGGCATCTGCACTCGTTATGAAGGCGATTCAGATCCAGCAGACTGGCGGCCCCGAGGTCCTCAACCTCGTCGATCTCACCGTTCCCACCCCTGGACCCGGCGAAGTCCTGGTCAAGATCCATGCCTCGGGCATCAACTTCATCGATATCTACTATCGCGAAGGCCGATACAAGACCGAACTTCCCTTTATCGATGGCCAAGAAGGTGCGGGCATTGTTGAGGCCGTCGGCGGCGGCGTGACCGATTTCAAACCCGGTGACCCGGTGGCCTGGTGCCACATTATGGGCAGCTATGCCGAATACTCGGTAGTCCCCGCAGCCATGCTGATCCATGTTCCGCCGCACCTCGATTTGAAGCTCGCCGCAGCCGTCATATTGCAGGGCATGACCGCGCATTATCTCGCCCACTCGACCTTTCCGCTTAAATCCGAAGACACTGCCCTCGTTCACGCCGCCGCAGGCGGCGTGGGACTTCTGCTGACGCAGATCGCCACGCAGGCCGGAACGCGCGTGATCGGTACTGTTTCCACCGAGGAGAAGGCCAAGCTGGCGCGAGAGGCGGGCGCGGCCGAGGTCATCCTCTATACGCAGGTGGATTTCGAAGCCGAGACGAAGAAGCTGACCGACGGTCGCGGCGTCGACGTGGTGTATGACTCGGTGGGCAAGACCACCTTTGACAAGTCGCTGAACGTCCTTCGGCCGCGCGGCATGATGGTTCTTTACGGCGGCTCAAGCGGCCCGGTGCCGCCATTCGATCTCATCGGGCTTTCGACGAAGGGCTCGCTCTTCATTACCCGTCCGACGCTGAAGCACTACACCCTGACTCGTGACGAATTACTTACACGCGCCGGAGCGGTGCTGGACGCGGTCGCGGCGGGTACCCTGAAGGTTCGTATGGAGCACACCTATCCGTTGAGTGAAGCCCGTCAGGCGCATATCGAACTGGAAAGTCGCAAGACGACAGGGAAGCTGCTGCTGATTCCGTAACTGTAAAAATCTCTTTCAGGACCGCCGATATGAACGAACGATTCGATGCCATACTCGTAGGTTCAGGACAAGCCGCGGACACCCTCGCCGGCGAGCTCGCCAAAGCCGGAAAGAAGTCCGTAATCATCGAGACGAAGCATGTCGGCGGCACATGTGTGAACGAAGGCTGCACGCCCACCAAGACGATGGTCGCCAGCGGCCGCGTGGCGTATCTTGCCCGTCGTGGCGCCGACTACGGAGTGTCCACCGGCCCCATTTCCATCGACTTGACCAAAGTCCGCGAGCGCAAGCGCGAGGTCGTCGAGAATTCCCGCTCCCGCAACGAAAAGCGCTTGTCGACCACCAAAAATCTCGAACTCATCTACGGCTTCGCGCACTTCATCGGACCCAAAACCCTCCAGATTGACCTCCGTGCCGGTGGTACGCGCACTCTCGAAGGCGACTGGATCTTCCTCAACACCGGCCTGCGCGCCGCCATCCCAAAGATCGACGGCATCCATGACATCCCCTCCCTGAACAACGAATCGATCATGGAACTCGACACTGTCCCGGACCACCTCATCGTCCTCGGTGGAGGCTACGTTGGTCTCGAGTTCGGACAGATGTTCCGGCGCTTCGGCAGCCAGGTCACCATCATCCATCACGGCAAACAGCTACTCAATCAGGAAGACGCCGATGTTGCGGAAGAAGTGAAGAAGATCCTCACCGAAGACGGCATCGAGATCCTGCTTGAAACCGAGACCACTACCGCGCGCAAAGCCGCCAACTCAATCGAGTTCAACGTGAAGCGCGGCGGCGAAGCCCGCACCGTCACCGGCTCCCATCTGCTCATCGCCGCTGGACGAATCCCGAACACGGATGGCCTTAACCTGTCCGCCACCGGAGTCGCAGTCGACCAACATGGCTACGTCAAGGTCAACGAATACCTCGAGACCGCCGCCTCCGGTATCTATGCTCTGGGAGACGTCAAGGGCGGCCCCGCCTTTACCCACATTTCCTACGACGACTATCGCGTGGTGGCGGGAAACCTCCTCAACGGTCAGCATCGGAGCATCCGCGACCGCATTTTGCCTTACACCGTCTTCATCGACCCGCAACTGGGTCGCATCGGCCTCACCGAATCCGAAGCCCGCAAGCTGGGTAAAAAAATCCGCGTGGCAAAAATGCCCATGACCAGCGTCGCCCGCGCCATTGAAACCGACGAGACACGCGGCTTCATAAAAATCATCGTCGATTCCGAGACCGAACTGATTCTGGGTGCGGCCGTACTGGGCATCGAAGGTGGTGAGATCGCCAGCATCGTGCAGATCGCTATGGAGGGCGGTCTGAAATATACCGCGCTGCGCGACGGAATCTTCTCGCACCCCACCCTGGCCGAGTCCCTCAACAACGTATTCTTCAGTTGGACAGACGAAAGCTGACCCCGCAGGCTCGAACTTTTCTATAGCTCTGCCTTGAGTCTTACCGCTTCGTGGTAGCGTAAAGTCATCAATAATGTTTGGTTACGCACCGAATTTCCAGTTTTGCCGTCTTCGTCGCAAGCGTCAGTCCCAATCTGCAAGAGCAGCTCTGGTACTCCTTGGCTTGCTCCTGACCGCAGGCGCTTCTGCGTGTCTGGCCGCGCGCGCGCTGCAGACTGATCCCGCGCCCGTTGTGGTGCAGCCGGGGGCGCCGGGGCAGCCGAGCAAGACGCTGCCGCCATCGACCCGGCCTAGCTTGCCGCCGCTTTCGCCAGCGGATGTGGAGTTCATGCAGGGCATGATCATGCATCATTCGCAGGCGGTCGAGATGACGGCGCTGATTCCATCGCATACCGACAACAAGGCTATTCGGTCGCTGGGCGCGAAGATCAGCAGCTCGCAATCGGACGAGATCCGGTTCATGCAACGGTGGCTGGCCGCTCGCGGAAAGCCGATCTCGATGCCAGGGGCGATGCCAGGAATGCCGAATATGGATATGTCGGGCAAGCCGATGGCTCCCATGCCGGGGATGCTCACGCCGGAGCAGATGACTGCTCTGCGCAAAGCAAAGGGAGCGGAGTTCGATGATCTCTTCCTGACGGGAATGATTCAGCACCACAATGGCGCTCTGGTGATGGTCAAGGATTTGGTCGACACGGCCGGCGCGGCGCAGGACGCCGAGATATTCAACTTCGCGACAGACGTCGACAATACGCAACGGGCCGAGATCAAAATTATGCAGAACATGTTGGAGGAGAAACGTTGAATCGAAATAGCAAGTCAGTGGTAAAGATCATCGCGTCCCGCGTGGCCGCCGTGGGCGTGCTTGTTTTGTGTTCCGGCGTAGCACTAAGACAGGCGCAAGCCCAGGCGCCATCACCGACGCCTGCACCCGCTACGTCCCCAGCCCAGGCCGCCAAGGCGCCCGAAGCCGAACAGAATCCGTTTGCGCCGCAGCCGGCTCCGCCGCTGCCGCCGGATATGACTGGGTCGGACACGAACGATCCTCGCTACAAGCTGAAGCCGGGAATGTATGATGCCGGCGAGGCAGCCGAGGGATTGAAGCACGTCGCATTCGTGAAGAAGCCTGAGGCGTTTCAGATTACAGCCACCTCCGCGGACGATCCGCAGGTGCAAAAGGTGCTCGGCCAGCTGGGTGTCGGCGACCCCTCCAAGATGCCGCCGTCGATGAAAATGGTGATTGCGGAGCTTGCATTTTCAAACTCGGACTTTGCCTTCCAGGGCGATCACCTGTTCCAGGGAAACTTCTACGGCATTAACATCTATGACATCGCCGACCCGGCGAAGCCCGCGTTGCTGACCTCGCTGGTTTGCCCTGGCGGGCAGGGCGATGTTTCCGTGTACGGAAAGCTGCTGTTCATGTCGGTGGAAATGCCGAATGGACGCCTCGATTGCGGAACGCAGGGCTTTCCGCCAGAGCCGCCGCCGCCCGCAGCGCCTACACCAGCCGAAGGAGACAAATCCAAGCCGGCTGGAGAGGAAAAAAGAGTACGCCGCATCCCGGTCGCGCAGAAGGACCGCTTCCGTGGCGTAAGAATCTTCGACATTACGGACATCAGAAACCCCAAACAGGTAGCGGCTGTCCAGACATGCCGCGGCTCGCACACTCATACGCTGGTCGTGGATCCGAACGACAAGGACAATGTCTATATCTACGTGTCGGGGACATCGTTTGTGCGTCAGCCGGAAGAGCTGGCTGGATGCTCGAACGAGGCTCCGGACAAGGACCCGAACACGGCGCTCTTCCGCATCGAGGTAATCAAGGTTCCTCTCGCTGCTCCGCAGGACGCGAAGGTGGTGTCGAGCCCACGGGTGTTTATCGACCCGCGGACGGGCGCGCTCAACGGGCTGAACAACGGCGGCAGCCATGACAAGGGCGCGGAGAAGCCGGCGGACACCAACCAGTGCCACGACATCACGGCGTACTCGGCGATCGGCCTGGCGGCGGGCGCCTGCTCGGGCAACGGCATTCTGCTCGACATCAAGGACCCGGTGCATCCCAAGCGCGTGGATGCTGTCAAGGATCCGAACTACTCCTACTGGCACTCTGCGTCCTTCTCGAACGATGGATCAAAGGTCGTCTACACCGATGAGTGGGGCGGCGGACTGGGAGCGCGCTGCCGTCCGAACGATCCGAGCAAGTGGGGCGCGGATGCCATCTTCAACCTGAAGGACGACAAGCTCAGCCTGGCGAGCTACTACAAGCTGCCGGCCGCGCAAGGCGATACGGAGAACTGCGTGGCGCACAACGGGTCGCTGATCCCCGTTCCGGGGCGTGATATCGAAGTGCAGGCCTGGTATCAGGGCGGCATTTCGGTCATGGACTTCACCGACGCGGCGCATCCCTTTGAGATCGCCTACTTCGATCGCGGTCCGATCGATGCGAAGACGCTGGTGCTGGGCGGCGACTGGTCGGCCTACTGGTACAACGGCGCAATCTACGGCTCAGAGATCGCGCGCGGGCTCGACATCTTTGAGCTGACGCCGACAAAGCACCTGACGCAGAACGAAATCGACGCGGCGAAGTCGGTAAAAGTGTCTGAGCTGAATGTGCAGAACCAGCAGAAGATCGAGTGGCCTGCGCAGTTAGTCGTGGCGAAGGCGTATGTGGATCAGCTGGCGCGCTCGCAGGCCTTGCCCGCAAAACAAATCAACTCTCTGCAGAAGGCGATCGCCGGCGCGGAGAAGTCCCACATGAGCGAGAGCAAGGTAGCGAAGTTGAAGGGCATGGCGCCCTCTCTCGAAGCGAGTGCCACCACGGCAAAGAGCCCAGCCGACTCGACGCGCTTGCGCGCACTGGCGGATATCCTTAAAAACCCGGTCGCATAACTGCATCGCAAACCTTACTGGAACCCCCCTTGACAGCTCGCGAGCGGGGTTTTCGTTTTAGCCCCGGCCTCCATCCAACGAAAGGGCACGCTTGATTTCAGAAACCGATATCCGACAATTTGCGCAGCATTGGATTGCGGCATGGAATTCCCACGATCTCGACGCCATCATGTCTCACTACGCACCGGAGGTCGTTCTCACATCGCCAACCGCAGCAAAGCTGCTGAATGATCCCTCTGGAAGCGTCACCGGCAAAGAAGCGGTGCGCCGTTATTTCGAGCGAGGGCTTGAGGCCTACCCGAACCTCACCTTCGAACTTCTGGATGTGATGCGGGGAATCTCCAGCGTCATTCTCTACTACCGAAATCAAAAGGGCACCAAGACGGGCGAGTTCATGGAGTTCGACGCTAACCGAAAGGTTGTCAGAGTCATCGCGAATTACAGTTGAGATGAACCGAGTCCGAAGAATCTCCGAACGGCGATCTGCCCCGAAAATAACCTGCCTTCTTTTCTCGGGATAAGCCGTGCTGCTAGACAAAATCCGAACTGTCCCCGTCACCACCGGAGTCGCCGTCGCCACCACTGTCCCCGTCACCGCCGTCACCATCACCGCCCCCATCGCCACTGGCCGAGTCGTCACGGGACGAAGAGTCGCGATCCGTCTGGTAGCTTGCGTCTTGCAGGCCCGAATGATCTTCGCGGCGGTCATCGAACGAAGCCTCGTGCTCGCGATTCTCGCCGAACCCGCCACCCCGCTGCGGGTCGTCGTAGTAATTGTTGATCACCGTCTCTTCAGGACGCGCGCCAAATCCACCTCCAAAGCCTCCGCCGCCAAATCCACCGCCTCCGAATCCACCATGCATGAGCGATTCAATGCCTTCGAACGCCAGCGCACCGGCGGCGACCCCTGCCGCCGTCGTGGCGGCGCTGCGCAGGAAGCTTCCAGCGGGGCTCGGCCCGGACTCACCATATATAGGAGCCGTCGCATATTGCGGAGGAGCCTGCTGATAAGGAACTTGCTGGTACTGTGGCTGCGGCGCAGGGGGAGCCGGGTCACGATGCCCAAGCAGCCCGCCGAGGAAACTTGTCGCCCGCGCCGGCGGCGCCTGCAGTTGCGCCTGCTTCATCTGATCGATCTGCGCCCGCGCCTGGTTCAGCGCCAGATTCTGCACCAGAACCGTCTGGGCCAATTTGTAAATCGCGTCAGGATCGCGGCCCAAGCCCTGCCGGAGCATCTGTTCGGCCTCGGGATCCTTCTCTGTCAGTTGCGTTTCCTCTACCTTTTGAATCAAGTCCTGAAGCATCGAGCTTTCTTGCGGTGTCATGACACGACCTCAAATTTCTTGGATGCTCCCTTGCGAGCAGCTTTCCATGATTATGACGCAGGCAATGCACAAAAGTGGCAGAGTCTCGTCCTCTGAACGGCTAACGGCTGGTCCTGCTTTTCCTGGCCGACAATTTCGCTGAACTCGGTACAATGAATATAGAGACAAAAAAGATATAGACACAAAACCCCGGGCTGACAGTGGTCCTGGGCTTTTCTTGTCGAAATCCTTTGGAATCAATGACGGGTCATTAACCCTTTTAATTTCAATGATGCGCTGTAAGTCATTTGCTTTCTGATATATACTAGCAAGACCTTTGATATCTGATATTCAGCGATTGACCAATTGCTTAAACACTTTAGAATCTGATATATGAGAATGTTGGGGGGGGAGGGGTCACCCCACCCTAGAATCTCGCCCTGCGCAGAGCCAGCCGCGCTGCATGGTATCCGCACATCCCATGAACTCCTCCACCCGGCGGGGTGGAAGACGAGCAGAGATAAACATTCGGCGCTGAGGTCGCGTATTGGCGGACACTGGGCCGAAAGAGCATCTGCCGCACCGACATCGCCCCTCCGCTTATATCGCCGCCGATAAGGTTGGCGTCCCGTGCCTCCAACCCTGCCGGGGTGGATACATGCCGGGCAAGCACGCAATCCCGGAATCCCGGAGCAAAGCGCTCGATCTGATTTTCAATCCGCTCCTGCATATCCACTGTTGACCCGTTCGGCACATGACAGTAAGCCCACGCGACGTGTTTGCTGGCTGGCGCGCGAGTTGCATCGAAGAGACTCGGCTGCGCCACCAGCACAAACGGCCTCTCGGCGTGTTGCCCGTGGGCCATCGCGTGCTCTGACTCGGCAATCTCCTCTAGAGTCCCGCCGACGTGCACAGTAATCGCTCGCGAGCACTCCCGCGCCTTCCACGGAATCGGCTCCGACAGCGCATAATCGACCTTGAACGCTCCCGGACCAGGCCGAAACCGCGACAGCGAACGCCGGTAGGAAGCCGTGAGCCGATCGCCGGCCATCGTGACCAGTTGTCGAGGCGCAACGTCGCAGAGCGTGAGTCCAGTTGGCAACTCCTCCAACGCCGTGATTCGCCTCGACAGATGGATCTTGCCGCCCTGTTCCTCAAGATAGCCGCACAGCGCATCGGTGATTGCCTGGGCGCCGCCCTCTGGCACCGGCCATCCTACAGCGTGCGCCGCCACCCCAAAGATGATCCCGACGGCCGCGGTGAGCGGCCGATCCAGGGCGAGAAACGAGTGGGCTGCCAGGCCGGCGAAGAGTGCGCTCGTGCGAGGGCTCTTGAAGTAGAGCCGGGAAAAGACGGTTGCCGGCATCCACGCATTGAACCCGAATTGTGCCAGCAGGAGCGGGTGGCGCGGTATGTGCGGCACAGGGCCGAGAACCTCCGCGGCAAACGAGGACCACTTCTCCGCGAACGGCTCGACGATGCGCCGCCAAGCCTTCCCATCCTCGCCGAACGCAGCCTCGGCCTCCCCGAGATCGCGCTCAAGCATGACGGCTGTTCCGTCCTCCAGCGGATGGGCAACCGGCGCAGGACCATGAATCCAGTGCAGACCATGCTGCTCGAGAGCCAGGGTGGAGAAGAAGGGGGAGCCCACCGCGAAAGGATGAACCGCCGACCCGAAGTCGTGGAGATAGCCGGGGAGAGTGAGGGGCAGCGTGCGGGCCGCGCCACCGGGTTGGGCTTCGGCCTCGAATACCTCGACATCGAGCCCTGCCTGCGCCAGAACGATCGCGGCGGCGAGTCCATTGGGTCCCGATCCAATGACGGACGCTTGAGCCATAGCCTAATTATGCGGTGGCAAAGGCTCAGGCCACTGGACCACCCCGAATTTCCCGTCGAGTTGTCGGGTGAGCACGGGCGCGTAGAGTCCCATGAGCTGTCTTCGCCACCAGTTGCCGGTGTCATGTTTCTCTTTCATCGAAGTGAACCAGTATTGCCACAGCACGGCACGGACATATTTCGGTGGAGCGGCAGCAAAGGGATTTCCCCGGAAGAGTGAGAGAACGTCAGGGGTATTGGAAAGCAGACGCTCTTCCGTCAATGGGACGAGGTTGTTCTGTTCCCAATCACCGAGTGAGGCGAACCACAGATTCCAGTCGAAGCGCGGTTGGTAAGGCGCGTAGATTCCCGGTGCCTGGTTGAGCGCCTGCGGCTTGTAGCGGAAAGGGTAAGGCGTCCAGGTCTGGCCGTCATTCGAGCCTTGAAACTCGATCTCATAGCGGCCCCGAGTCATGACGGCGAAAAGGCCATACCGATTGGCGATACGAAAAGGTTCGAGGGCTCGGACGGGCGCAGTCGGCAAGGGGCTCTCCGGAAACGGTATCCCGATAAGCTCAGCCGTGGTTGCATAACCCACCCAGGTAAGCAGGACAGCGGAAACGGCCAGGCGGATTGCGCCGAGATGCGTCGTCTTGCGATATTCGAGGGGTAGTTCGTCGGCCGGCTCAGCGCTGTTGAACAGCGAGATGGGCGCCTCCGATCCCGCGAGAGGTTCTTGTGGGAGGGGCTGGACCGCTAGCCGAAATCGTCCAGAGACGAAGCGGTGCAGAAAGCCATCGTCAAGCAGCAGAATGCCGAGCGTAAGAACGAGATAGTTGAGGAAAGTGTAATTAGCGGTCAGAATCACCCCAATCTCCCAGGGCGTAACGATGAGGAAGCAGATGAGCCGCACGCGGCGCGGAAAGAAGAGCAGGAACACGAGGCCGAGTTCGAGCGCCAGAGTTGCGCCGGCTGTCGACACGTGGAACCAGTGCGGCAAATGCTCGACATACCACCCGACCCAGGTGGGCAGCGGGCCATTCTGGTAGTACTCGTCCATTGCCGTGAGATGACGCCACTCGGGGTCGCCGCTCAACAGCTTGACCATTCCGGATTCAAAGTAGATGCGAAACCACTCCCATTGCAGCAGGAAAAGGCTGGCACGGGAGGGCGGACTTTGCGCGCCCCATCCGGGGAGTAAACCAGCGGGGCAGAAGAACAGCGCAATAAAACCGGCCTCCAGCAGCATGCCGTCCGATTGATAACCGGAGAAGTCGCCGGCCGCCGCAACGAACGAAAGATAGCAGACGAAGCAGATCAAAAAGTTCAGGCGAGGCCACAGGTTAAGCAGGGCTGCGACGGAGGCCGCGAGTCCGATCCAGCAGAGGGCCATGAGCATGGTATTGCCGGACGAAAACCACAGCAGCGTGGGCGCGAACCAGTAGCGCAATGCGGGCAACGATCGCTCGACCGCGATAAGGTATTGGCGAGCGGGCAGGACGCCGTCCGGGCCGTTGAGGCCGCGAATCTGGAAAAGCAGCGAATAGAAGGCCGAAAAATAGATGGCAGCGAGTGCGCGCAGAAAAAGCCAGCGTGGGATAAACCGGTCCCGTGGTCCGTATTGCGAATCGAAAATCAAGCGGAGGACGCCTGCCGGGTTGCGCCGCATAGATAAGGGCAAGGATAGCTCTTTTCAAGACCTCAGGTGCTCCTTCCCTGAACGGGAAGTGCAAGGTCTGGATCGTTACGAAAGTGCTCCAAGATCTCGCTTTGTCGTGTCCATCTAAAGTTGCCAGGACATATGATCTGGGCAACTTAACGCAGCCGTATTTTGCAGGATGGGCTACCGTGAAATTTCACGGCACAGAGAGGCGTGCGCGGTGGTTTCGATCGACTCCGAACTCGTAAGCGCGGTGATCCCGACGCACCATCGGCCAGACCTTGTGCTGAAAGCAGTGTTGAGCGCGCTTCATCAGAGCCACGCACTGATAGAAGTGATCGTGGTGATCGACGGAGAAGATGAAGCGACGGAAATGCTCCTAGCAGGCATGGGGGACGCGCGCCTGCGCGTGATTTCTCTTGCAGTAAACGTGGGGGGCTCGGAAGCGAGAAATATCGGAGTCCGGAACGCGCAGGGCGAGTGGATTGCGTTTCTTGATGACGACGACGAGTGGCTTCCGCAGAAAATCGTGTTGCAATTGGAAGCTGCCCGAGCGAGCGAAGCGGTTTTCCCCGTCGTCTCTTCAAGTTTGACCGTCAAAACGCCGGCGCTGGATTTCATAGGAGCACGGCGCCCCTACGAAGCAGGGAAGCCGCTCAGCGAACATTTGTTTTGCCGAAGTGACTTCGCCGATGGGGCGTATGCCATGCAGACCTCCACGCTGTTCATGCGACGGGAGATGATGCTGGCGATTCCATTTCGCTCAGGTCTGAAGAGGCATCAGGACTGGGACTGGCTGTTGCGCGCATCGCAGCATCCCGGGGTTGGCTTTCAAATGATCGCCGAACCGCTGACCATCTTTCGGGTTGAAGATGGGCGGGCGAGTGTTGGCCGCGCGATCGACTGGGAGTTTTCATTGCAGTGGGCGCGTGAAATGCGGCAGTATTTCACGCCGCGGGCGTACTCGTTTTTTGTGGCAACCGAGTGCATGTCGCGAGCGGCGAAGAGCAAGGCCGGAAGAGCTGCATATGCACGGCTGGCATGGGAGTTTCTCGCCCGGGGGGCTCCCACCGTTCGATCGCTCTCGTGGCTGCTGGCGTTTACTTGCGTTCCTCGCTCGATGAGGCGTCGAGGACGAAATCTGTTTCGAAAGTTCAAAGCGAAACATAAGAAACCACTCTGGGAAACACGGCGAATCTCCACCAAACAATCGCGCGCAGCTGCAGCGATTCCAGACACACTGAATTAACAGGAGCGAAGTATGGAAGCGACAGAATCCACACAGAAGTATCTGCGGGAAGTGCAACAGATTGCGGTGTCCGTAGACGGTCGCGAAATTGATCGGATCGTCGAGTTGCTTTGTCATACACGATCGAAGGGCGGACGGGTCTTCTTCCTGGGCGTGGGCGGCGGAGCAGGACACGCCGGTCATGCTGTGAACGACTTCCGGAAAATCGCGGGCATCGAGTGCTATGCGCCGACGGATAACGTCTCAGAGCTGACGGCCCGGATCAACGACGATGGCTGGGAATCGTGCTACGCAAATTGGCTGCAGGGAAGCCGGTTGAAGCCGGCGGACGCATTATTTGTGTTTTCGGTAGGTGGCGGCTGCCTGGAGAATAACATCAGCGCCAACATCGTTGAGAGCTTGAAACTCGCCAAGCGAATTGGCGCCACCGTAGTAGGAGTAGTGGGACGCGACGGCGGTTACACCGCGCAGATAGCGGACGCATGCGTCGTGATTCCGACCCTTTCTGCAGACACGGTGACGGCGCATGCGGAGTCCTTCCAGGCGGTGATTTGGCACCTGGTGGTATCACATCCACGGCTCAAGAGAAACGAGACGAAATGGGAACAGGCAAGCCTGGTAGACACAGAGCGGTCTTTCTCGATCGCGATGGCGTGATCAATCGCAATGTCGTGAACCCGGCGACCGGAGAATGCGAGTCGCCGCTGGCTGTGGACGATTTCGAGTTTGCGCCCGGCGCCTTCGATGCGATGCGCGAGTTGCAGGTAGCAGGCTTCTTGTTGTTCCTGGTGTCGAATCAGCCGAACTACGCCAAAGGAAAATCCAGCCTGGAGGTACTCGGATCGATCCATGAGAAGTTTTTAGCCGGATTGGCTGAGGAAGGGATCGGGTTCGCAGCCTTCTATTATTGTTTCCACCACTCGCAAGGAAAGGTAGCAGGCTATTCCGGGCCCTGTGAGTGCCGAAAGCCCTCGCCCCACTTTCTATTCAGAGCCAGCGATGAATTCGACGTCGATCTTGACCGCTCTTGGATGGTCGGCGATCGATCTACGGATGTGGAGTGCGGCAAGGCGGCCGGTACCAAGACGATTTTCATTCACGCGGGCCAAACAGCTACCGAGATTGCAGCGCAACCCGATGGGACAGCGCCGCATTTATCGGCGGCCGTGAGATTGATTCTCAATTCAGAGTAGCACCGGCTGTATATCGCTCCTGGCAGTTCTATGCCATTGCCAATGCACCTGTCTCGATGCGGTAGGCCGCGGCGCAGGCGTCGCGATGGAACATGCTCACGGTTTCCAGCGAATAGGCGGAAAGATCTTTCCCCACGAGGCTCAGTTTTTGCAGGATCTCGGGCGGCACAGTGATGATGTGGCAGCCCGTGTCGTTGGCCTGAAAGATGTTGAGCAGCTCGCGAGGGCTGGCCCAAAGCAGCTCTGCGCGGGGGCGAGAGCGCAGGACCTCAAGCGAGCGCCGCATGAGAGGGATAGGGTCGACTCCGGTGTCGGCAATGCGGCCGGCAAAGACCGAGACGATGGCTGGCGTTGCGGGATGGAGAGCCTGGGCGACGCGCTCGACCTGATCGAGAGTCAGTATGGCGGTCACATTCAGGATGACTCCGGCGCTAGAGAGCCGCTCGATTAACGGTCCCATGAAATCGCCCGCCTGATTTGTAACTGGGATCTTTACATTTACATTGCTTCCCCAACCGGCAATGGCCAGGGCTTGTGCCTCCATGCCTTCGATGTCGTCGGCGAAGACCTCGAGCGAGACAGGGCGGTCGGGAATAGCGCGAAGCAACTCGCGGCCAAAGGTCTCGTAGTCGAGGATGCCGGCCTTGCGCATCAGGGTGGGGTTGGTGGTGAATCCCTTGATCCAGGGATTGGCGTAAAGTGCGATGATGCTTTTGAAGTCGGCGCCGTCGCTGAAGAGTTTGATTCTGAGGTTCTCAATTTTCGACAAGGTCTTCTCCTGAATGATTCGTAAATGCATCATTTGTGATTCTCGGTTACGCTCCAAGTGAGTCCGGCGATTCGATAAGAGACGGGTTGCAGGTTTTGGGTTCGATCGTGGAGCGGGGAGAGCCAACGATCCACTGTCGCAGCACAAGCAAAAGGAACTGGGTGTTTCCAATCAGGTAGCGGCGCCACAGCCGGCGAGGTTCGTGAACAAAACGGTAGAGCCATTCGACGCCCGATTTATGGGTCCAGCGCGGGGCGCGTTTGCGCAGTCCAGCCTGAGTATCAAGGGCAGCGCCGACGGCAATCGCCACGCCGATCGGCAGACTCAGGCAATTCTCATGCATCCATATCTCCTGTTTTGGCGCGCCGAAAGCCACGCAAAGAAGATCAGGTGCCGCGTCAGCGACCAGTTGACGGATATGCGCCGACTCCATGGTGTCTTTCTCAAAGCCGCGAGGCGGGCAATAGGTTCCAGCGACCCGCAGTGCGGGATAACGACGCACAAGATTCGCGGCGGCTGAGGACGCTGCCCCGGGGAGCCCGCCCAGGAAGAAGACAGAGAAGCCATGTCGCGCCGCATCCGCGCAGAGGCGTTCCATCAGGTCCCCGCCCGTAACACGCTCGGGGATGGGCTGGCCCAGCAATCTCGATGCGAGGACGACCGAAGTTCCGTCGGGAACGGAAAGATGTGCTGCATTGAGGGCAGCGGCAAAGTCCTCATGGCGTGCCGCCAGCGTTACCAGTTGCGCATTTGGCCCCATGATGAGCAGGGGCGAAAGCGATGCGCGCTGCTTAAGCGCATGCACGACCCATTCTGCGGCGTACTCCATGGGCACGCGATCGATGGGAACGCGATCCATGATGAAACGGGGAGGTTTGGGAAGCTGCTCAGGCTTGAAAGGGAAAGACCTCCGGGATTCGCGACTTGTTTGCTGTCCGCTTGGCGTTGAAGGCAAGGAATTCATAGCCAGAATGCCTCCTGTCGTTCGAGAAACATCCGCGGTGGAATCCCGTTCGAGACGCTTCGCGAGGAATCAAACTCATCGCAGATGCGTCCCAGGACGTAGCCTGGTGAAGCAAGGACAGAGTTGGCGAATGCTGCGACAGCAGCGCCCCTCTTTCCTTCGGACAGGCGCATGTTAAAGGAGCGCAACCGCTCCTTGGCGCGAAATTTGCGTGCCGGCAAGAGATCCTGCAGGTGAGAGCGAATATCGCCGATGGGTCGAGGAGAACGCCTCCACAGGTGTGAGAGCAGAAGGTACTGGACGTAGAGTCCCGCCGTGAACTGCTGGGCCAGATTGCGAGTGCTTACGCTTGAGGTGTTCTGACGGAAACCCACCAGCGCTTCGGGAATGTGGTGGATGTCGTATTTCAGGGCCATGCGCCACCACAAATCAGCGTCCTCGTTGTGCAGCCCCAGGGAATAACCGCCAAGGGCCAGAGTCTTATGCACATTGAGGGCCACAGTAGGGTGGCAAATCGATAGCAGGTAGCCGGAGCGGACGATGCTGCGCAACTCGACCGGAGAGCCGCGCGAGCAGCGAAAGGATCCAACGGTTCGCTGTCGCGGGTGGTAGTTAGCCATGGAATAGCACATCCCGGCGTCGGGGAATTCGCGGATCACTGCGCTTAGTTTTTCAATGCGTGCGGGATGGGACACATCGTCGGCATCTTGACGAACGAGCCACGGCGTGCGGCACTCGCGCAACATCCGATTAAGCGTTCGCGTTACGCCGAGGTTGGGTTGAGTAATAATTCGCAGCCGTGTATCGCGAATGGACTGCAGGTAGTCCAGGCTCGCGTCAGTGGCGCCGTCAACAATTGCAAGGATTTCGAAACCGGATGTTGTCTGCTCTAGCAGACTCTCCATTGCCTCGGGCAGGTATGGCATTGCGTTGTAAACAGGCAGCCCTACAGTAACAAGAGTGTTGAATCCCAAGGCTCCTCACAATCTCATGGTCAATCTAGCTACGACCTTGTTGTGTCTACTCGAAAGCATCAACGCAGAGGCAAGCTCTGAGGTGATGCTTTCGCAGGGCGACTAAGTTCCGGGAATGCGTTGTAGTTGAATGCTGTGCACATATAGCAGTCTTGAGCGGACTCGCGTCAACGCGCAAGTAGCACCGATTCATAACTTAGGTAATCTGTCCTATTTCGGAACGGGATGCTACCGTTTCCCAAATTCATCAGAAACAGTTGGCTGTTCAGGTTCATAGTTCTTGAACCTCAGGCACAAGTAGGTTTCCCACGGGAGGGGGTGCGGGTGGGGTGTGGCTGAGTGTCTTCAGGAGTGATGCAATGAAGACCCTGCGAGTGGGCTTCAAGGTGAGGAAAGGCGCGAGCAAAATTCTTTGAGGAAAGCACAAGCGATTTTGAATGGATCTCTCGAAATAATTCACGGGAAGAGTTACTTCCTGGCTGGGGGAGCGGGGTTTATCGGGAGTCACTTTACCGACAGATTGCTGCGGTCGGACGCAACGCGCAAAGTGACGATCTTCGACAACTTCTCTTCTGGTCGTGAATGGCATTTCGAGGAACACCGCGCACGCAACGATGAGCGGTTGCAGGTGCTTCGGGGCAACGTCAATGACCTGAATGCGCTGACTGCAGCCATGGGCGACCACGATGTGGTGATTCACCTGGCCTCGAACCCCGATATTTCACGGGCCGCAACGGAGCCGGAGATCGACTTTTACCAGGGAACTTTATTGACGAACAACGTGGTGGAGGCCACGCGCAAGTCTGGGGTCGCTCGCCTGCTCTACGCTTCGGGCAGCGGCGTCTACGGCGACATGGGTGACACGGCACTGGCCGAAGATCATGGTCCCCTGCGACCCGTATCGACGTACGGCGCGAGCAAGCTGGCAGGAGAAGCGCTGATCGCCAGCTACTGCGCGATGTTTGGGCTGACAGCCTGTGCGTTTCGTTTCGGCAATGTGGTGGGAGCGCGACAGACACACGGCGTTGGCTTCGATTTGGTGCGCCGGCTGGGCGCAGATCCGAAGTGTCTCCGTGTTCTCGGAGACGGCGAGCAAAGCAAACCCTACATACACGTCTCCGATGTAGTCGAGGCGGTACTGACTGCAGATGAGCAAGTAAAGGCGGGCTTCGCCATCTTCAACGTGGCGACCGATGACGCGGTGACAGTAACCGAGATCGCAGAGATGGCGGTGGAATGCCTCGGACTGGGCGAGAAGCCGCGCTTCGAGTACACGGGCGGAGATCGCGGCTGGAAGGGCGATGTACCGGTGGTACGGCTGGATACCCGGCGAATCCGTTCACTCGACTGGCAGCCAAAAATGAATAGCCGCGAGGCAATGTATCGATCGCTGAAGGAGCTGATCGCAGATGAACGCACATTCGCGCAGTGAAGGCGTGCTACCCCTGGCGCTGCTGGCCGGAGGGCTGGCCACGCGACTGCGCCCGGCCACGGCAAGTGTGCCCAAGGCGCTGTTGAAGATAGCAGGTGAGCCCTTCATCGCGCATCAGCTTCGGTTGCTTGCGGATCATGGTGTGCAGGACATCGTGATCTGCTGCGGTCATCTCGGCGAACAGATCGAGAGTTTCGTGAGCGATGGAAACCGCTTCGGCTGCTCCGTTCGCTATTCCTACGACAGTCCTGGTTTGCTGGGCACGGGAGGAGCGATCCGCCGGGCCCTGAATCTGCTGGGGCCGCACTTCTGGGTAATGTATGGCGACAGCTACCTCACTGCGCCGTTCGCCCCGGTGCTGGAGGCATTTCATCGATCGGGCCAGCCAGCATTGATGACGTTGTTTGCGAATCGCAATCACTGGGACGCGAGCAATGTCGAGTTTGCCGGCGGACGGATCGTGCGCTATGACAAGTACGCGCATGCGCCTGGTATGCGACACATCGATTATGGCCTGGGCCTATTCTCCGCTGAGGTTTTCCGCCAATGGTCGGGCACTACGGTTTTCGATCTGTCAGAGCTGCAGAGTCGCTTGGTGGAGCAGGGAGCGCTGGCAGGATATGAAGTCACTGATCGTTTCTACGAGATCGGTTCGCCATCGGGGCTGAAGGAGACGGATGCGTTTCTATCCGCGCGGCTGAGTGCTACAGCACTGGAGCCGAGCGTGTATGCACGCCGCGGACCCTACGGAGTTGGGGCGTGATCATGACACGCACTCCACTACGGATCTCGATCGGTGGCGGCGGAACCGATCTCCCCTCGTACTATCGCGAGTTCGGAGGCTTCGTCCTTTCCGCTGCGATTTCGAAGCACGTCTATATCACGATCAACAGGAGCTTCTTGCCGGGATATTTCCTGAAATATTCGGAGATGGAACACGCTGAGACGCGTGCCGGGATCCGGCATCCGCTCATGCGCGAGGCCATCGAGATGCATGACGTCTCAATGCCCCTTGAAATCGTAAGTCTCGCCGACGTGCCGGCAGGAACCGGACTCGGGTCGTCCGGAACATTTCTTGTGGGTCTGATGCACGCGCTGCATGCGTACAAACGCGAATGGGTTACCGCGGAGACGCTGGCGCGCGAGGCAGTCGATGTGGAGATGAATCGCCTCGGTGAGCCAGTGGGCAAGCAGGACCAGTACATCGCGGCGTATGGAGGCCTGTTGTGCCAGGAGTATCACCAGGACGACCGGGTCACAGTTGAGCCGCTGAAGATCGGAGAGGCAGCCATTCGCGAACTGCGCGATTCGCTCATGCTTTTTTTTCGGGGGTCACACACGCGCTGCTTCGACCCTGCTGAATGACCAGAAAGAGCGCTCTCAGGAGCGCGACGCGCAGATGCTGAGCGCTCTCCACTTTACCAAGCAACTGGGCAGGGAGATTCGGAGCCTGCTGGAGGCAGGAAAGACGGCGGAGCTAGGCGGGCTCATGCACGAGCATTGGCTTAATAAGCGGGGCAGGTCTGTGGGAATGAGTTCTGACCGTATTGACGAGCTCTATGCGTTGGCAAGGAAGGAAGGCGGTGCTACCGGTGGAAAACTGGTAGGCGCTGGCGGCGGCGGTTTCTTCCTTTTTCAGACGGAGGATCGCCGCCGGTTGCGTGATTCGATGACGCGTGCGGGGTTGAGCGAGATGGATTTCACCTTTGACTTCGATGGCTCCGTGGTTCTGATGCGGAACGCATGAAGAGAGAGTAAGTCATGAAGACGGCTTCAAAGTTGCGGGTGCTGGAGGTGGAAGATCTCAGCGCCGCGGAGCGCAAGGAATGGACGCTCGGAGATTTGTTTAGCGTCTTCGGGCGCAGGCGCGTGTTTCTAATCTGGTCTGTGGGCGGAATGCTTCTGCTGGTGACTGTTTATTGTCTGCTCGCAACACCTCGGTATCAGTCGACCAGTGAAATCGAGGTTCAGAAGGAATCGCCGGGTGTGTTCGGGCTTGAGAGCAGCGTGATGGGCGACTCTTCCAACGCAGATGCTGACTCTCTCGACTACAGCATGACGCTGGAGACAGAGGCAAACATTCTCGAGTCGAATACGCTCGCCCTCGACGTGATCAAGGACCTGAAGTTAGAGACGACGGAAGACTATTATCCCCAGCATAAATCGGGAATCTCGATCCCCGCCTGGGTGTTGTTTTGGAAAAAGCCTGTAGAGCCGATGAGCGTGGCGCTCGATGACGCGCCGAACCGCCGGTATGTCGTGCTGAAGATTTTCGCAAGTCATCTGAAAGTTGCGCCCGTACCGGGTACCCGCCTCATCGAAGTCAACTATTCGGACCCCGATCCGCGGCTTGCTTCAATGGTGGTAAACCGCCTCGTCCAGGCGCTGATGGACTACACATTCCAGGCGCGATTCAACGCGACCGTGCAGGCATCGACGTGGCTCGGCAATCAGCTGACCGGGCTGAAGAAGCAGACAGAAGCCTTGCAGGAAAAGGCGATCCGGCTGCAGCGCGAGACTGGCATGTTTGGCGACGATGAGTCCCACAATATAGTCTTGGCGCGCCTGGAGACCTTGAATGAAACGCTCGCCGTCGCCGAATCGAATCGCATTCTGAAGGAAGCCGTCTACCGCATTTCGCAAGTCGGCGATCCGGAGTTGATATCCGGCCTTGCCGGGAACGCGGGAGCCGGTGCAACTCCGGCGACGACAAACTCGCTTGCACTCATTCAGACACTGCGTGGGCAGGAGGCGACCCTTCGAGCCGAAATTGCCGAAGATGATACGAGGTATGGGGCGGCGTATCCACGCCTCGCCGAGCTGCACGCTCAGCTCGATGGGATTGAGAAGTCAATCTATGAGGAAGTGCGCCGGATCGGGGAACGCTCGCGGACGGACTATGAGATTGCCGAGCAGGCCGAAAGCTCCGCGCGCCACTCTTTCGAAAAGCAGAAAGCGCTTGCCAACGAGGCGAACGACAAGGCGATCGCCTACGGTCTGGCCAGGCAGGAAGCCGATGGCAGCCGCAACATTTATCAGGGATTGCTGGCGAAGCTGAAGCAGGCGGGCGTGCTCGAAGGGTTGAAGTCGACAAACCTGGTCGTCGTGAATCCCGCACGCGTGCCGCCGACCAATCGCCCTCATAGCCCGAATGTGCCTCTCTATTACGCGGCAGGATTGGTCGCAGGTCTTTTCGTCGGCTGCACCGCTGCGCTGGTTCGTGAGTTTCACGACCATAGTGTGCGCTCCCTCGAAGAAATGGAACTTATGCTGGGCGGTCCTCTGCTTGGCGTGGTTCCCAGCCTCGAGGGGCTCGGTTGGCGATCGCGGTGGTTGCATTCGAGTTCACCGGGCAGAAATGGCATGGAGCACGAATTGGGTCCGTTGTCTCCGGCTTCGCGCGCTTTCACCAGACGCGAATCCACGAGATATGATGCGGCGCCGTTTCTGGAGGCGCTGCGTTCGTTGCGGACTTCGCTGCAGCTCTTGCGCGATGGGCAGCCACCGCAGGTGGTGCTGGTCACCAGTTCAGTAGCCGGCGAAGGGAAGAGCAAGCTCACGGCGAACCTCGCCGGAGTGTTGGCGCAATCGGGCGCTCGCGTGCTGTTGGTAGACGCCGATTTGCGCTGTCCGGTACTGCACGCGCAATTAGGCCTGAACGACGCCGCGGGTCTGGGCGCGGTTCTGGCCGACGGTGTTTCGCCTGTGGTGTATAAGCACCCGCAATTGCCTGCGTTGTCGATGCTCTGCGGTGGCGCGACACCGGCGTTTCCGTCCGAGCTGCTGGGGTCGAAGCGGATGAGCGATTTGCTGGTCGGCTGGCGAACGCAGTACGACTTTATCCTGCTGGATAGTCCGCCGGTTCTCCCCGTGACCGACGCCCGGGTTCTCTCAAGAATGTGCGACGCAACGCTGCTGGTCGCTCGCCACGGCTTCACGTCTCGTCAGGCTATTCAACGGAGTCATCAGCTCATTCAGCAGCAGCTTCCTGAGCATTCGGTTTTGGGTGCGGTTCTCAACGGAGTCTCCGCCGAATCAGCGGATTACTACGAATACTACGGGTTCAAGAGCTTGGCAAACAGACCCGTCGCTGGATCAAGGAGGAAGAGGCGTGCGAGTGCTTAGGAGTGTCTGCGTTGGTCTTCTGGCAACAACGTTGGTTTGCAGCGCTGGCCCGTCCCTCGCGCAGACCAATGTGAGTGAAACCCACGAGAGCCTGCTGATCGGCCCGGGAGATCTGCTGCGCGTTACTGTGCTTCGTGAGTCCGATCTTACACAACAGGTGCGCGTACGCGATTCAGGCGAGGTGACGCTGCCCCTGATCGGCAATGTTCAGGTGTGCGGCTTCAGCGCGGCAGATGCCGCAATCGCGATTGCCGGCAAGTATGTAGAAGGCCAGTTCCTGAAACATCCCGATGTTTCAGTCTTCGTTGAGGAGTTCGCCACGCAGCCAGTCGCGGTATTAGGCCAGGTAGTGAGACCGGGAGTGATTTCCATCTCCACGAAGCGCAGCATGGTTGACGTAATTGCGATGGCCGGCGGGTTGACGGATATGGCCGATCGTCACATCACGGTCGAGCGAGGAGGCAATACGCACGGATTAGAAGAGGTCTTTCTATCCAATCGACCCGAGGACGCGCTGAACGCCAACGTTGAGATATTTCCTGGGGACAAAATCCTGGTGCCGAAAGCCGGCATCGTGTACGTGCTGGGCGATGTTGGGAAACCCGGCGGCTATCTGATGCAGAACAATTCGCGGCTTACGGTTCTGGAAGCAATCGCCATGGCCTCTGGTGTGAACAGAACGGCGTCATGCAGCAGGGTAAGCGCCGGATCAACTCTTGCAGGCCGACGACGTGATCTATATCCCATTCAGCTTTGGAAAAAACATCCTGATGGGCACAAACTCAATCGTCGCCGCGACCAGCTCGGCGCTGATCTATGCGGGACACTGATCCAGGAACAGGACTGCGATGCGCGGGGTAAGCCTTGAAGATCTTGGATGCGCGGCGATTCTTGCATTTTTTGCCATGCAGGGGGCGATCCCTTTCATCGCGCCCAACCAGGCGCTTGAGTCGACGCATACTCCCGCCTCGGCTCTTACTTTTTATGGTGGAATCATCTCTCAGCTCATTGTCGACGGAGCAATCGCCTTCTTCCTCCTGCGCCATGCCCAACGCATCCTACGCTGGCTTGGCGCGATGCAGTGGGCGTTGGCGCTGGTCGTGCTTGTCATGGCATCGACAATCTGGTCCCAGTTTCCTCTTTTTACCATTCGCCATTCGTTGCCGTTTGGGTTGGCCGGACTCTTCGGGCTTTATCTCGCGGTGCGTTTTCCTGTGCGCCGTCAGCTCTCCATATTTTGGATGGCAATGGTGGCCCTCGCCATCGGGACCGTCGTACTCGCGGTGTGTTTCCCGAAGCTGGGTCTCGACGCCTCTCCCGGTCACCATCACGATTGGCAGGGCGTCTTCACGCAAAAAAACGCCTGCGGGCGAATGATGGTGCTGGCGACTGCCGTGGTGCTTGCCAGATGGCGTATCTCGCTTCTGAACATCGGTAGTTTTCTGGCTTTCCTCTTCGTAATGTTCATGAGCGGCTCTCGAGGAGCGTGGGTAATTGAGGCGGTGATTCTAGCGCTCTGTGCCCTGCTCGCAGTCGCAAAGCGCTTGAACGACAGGAGCCGCGTCGTGCTCGCTGTGGCCACAATCTGCCAGGTCGCGATTCTGGCGAGCGCCATTTGGCACTACCTTCCTCTTCTCTTGCCGATGATCGGCCGCGATGCCACCTTTTCAGGTCGAACCGAAATCTGGAAGCAGGTGTGGCGATTCATTGTGGAGCGTCCGGTCCTGGGTTGGGGCTACGCAGCATTCTGGCGAGGCATCGAGGGCGAGTCTTTCAAGGTCGTCGCCGCGGTGCGCTTCATTGTCTTTCACGCGCACAACGGATTCCTTGAGATATGGCTCGAGCTGGGCTTTCTGGGGCTCGCTCTCTTTGCATTGAGCTATGCGCGCGCGTGGCGAAAGCTCTGGCCTGTGCTTCGCTCGGGCGATATCGATCGCGGGATCTGGATGGTCTTCGTCCTGGTGCTGATCGCTCTTTACGATCTCGATGAGAACACGCTCCTCATCTACAACGGTCTCTTCTGGGTCGTTTACGTGGCGACTCTAGCGAACATCGAGCTGTTGGCCGTGGAAGATCGCTTTGTCCGTGGCTGTGGCAAGGCACTTTTCGCAGCGAGAGAGACACGGCCCTCGAAACAGGCGCATGCCTGAGATGAGACGCGTCCTGGTCTATCGCAACGAGCTCCTCCCCATGTCTGAAACCTTCATTGCGGCGCAGGCCGGCGCAATGCGGAGATACGATCCCTGGTTTGCCGGCTTGGGGCGCGTGGCGAATGGCATAGCCCTCAATAGGGCGCGCGTTACGGTCGCAACGGAAAACGGCAGCTTGCGGGACCGACTGCTGCGCCGGCTCTATCTCACTTCGGGATACGCGCCGCGCTTCCATCGAGAGTTGCGAACGGTGGAGCCCACGTTGATCCACGCACATTTTGCAGTCGATGGATGCGTAGCTCTTCGCCTCCAGAAGAAACTCCGAGCCCCGTTGATTGTGACCCTGCATGGTTATGATGTCACCAGCTCGGACGAATCCCTGAGGGCGACGCCTTCCGGAACGGCTTACCTCGCTCATCGGAGGGAACTTTGGGACCGAACAAGGCTCTTCATCTGCGTTTCAGAACATATCCGCCGACAGGCTTTGCCGCTCGGATTTCCGGAGCACAAGCTGTGGGTGCACCGCATAGGAATCGATTTGCATGTCTGCGAGGGGGCTCTGCTCCGCGATCGCATGGCAACCGTGCTGTTTGTGGGTCGCCTGGTGGAAAAGAAGGGCTGCATTCATCTCATCCGTGCCATGGCGCAGGTCAGGGCGAAGCTGCCCACCGCGCAACTCGTGATAATCGGCGACGGGCCATCCCGCGCCTCCCTTGAACGCGAAGCCCGAGAGCGATCGCCCAACACAGTCTTTCTGGGTTCCCAGCCCGCTGCCGTAGTCCGTACCTGGATGCAACGCGCCCGGATGCTCGTAGCTCCCAGCGTAGTTGCAAAGAATGGCGACTCCGAAGGTCTGCCCACCGTTCTGTGTGAGGCACAAGCTATGAGGTTGCCCATCGTCGCCTTTCGTGGACCCGGCGTATCGGAAGCCGTTATCGACGGCGAGACAGCGCTGCTCGTCGACCCGCTGGACGACGAAGGTCTTTCTGCTGCCGTCATTCGCCTCTTGGGAGACCGGCGGCTGCAAGGCAGGCTGGGCGCGGCCGGAAGGCTGCACGCGGAGAAATATTTCGACCTCCAGAGGCAAACCGCGCTGCTCGAAGACAAGTACGACGAGGTGCTGTCAGGGAAATGAGGGCGCCCATCCGCGAAGAACGGCTCTTCAAGGGCTCGCTGTGGATGATCTCCAGCCAGCTCTTCTCCATGTGCTTCCAGGCGGTCTATTTCGTGCTAATGGGCAGAACGCTGGGCAGCCGGGAGTACGGGGCCTTCGTCGGAGTGGTCGCCTTGGTCGCGGTCCTGGCCCAGTTCAGCAGCGTGGGCATGGAGATGATTCTGCTGCGCAACGTCAGCCGTGACCGAGACTCCTTTGCCGTTACCTGGGGCAGCGCGCTGCGTATCACCGGCTGCGGCTTCCTGATCCTCCTCATCGTGGCGTCGCTTTTCGGCCGCTTTGTTTTGCGCCCCGAGTTCCGCATGCTGGTTCCGTGGATCGCGGTGTCCGATGCGTTGTTTGGCAAGCTGGTTCAACTGGCGAGCCGCACCTTCCAGGGTGCTGGGCAAATGCACGCCAGCGCAAAGCTGACGGCCTTCACCAACGTCGGCCGGGCTTGTCTCGCGGCCGCGCTGTATCTCTGCGCCCGACGTTGGGGCAGCCACCCCGACGCATACACCTGGGCGCGGATTTACTGGCTCTCACCCTTTCTCGTCGCCGTTATCGGGTGCTGGATGGTGACCGCAAGACTGGGCTGGCCGCGATTTGAACGCCAGCGGCTCGCTCAGCTGAGCGAGGGGTTTAGTTTCTCGCTCTCAGGCTCTTCGATCTCGGCTTACAACGATATCGATAAGACATTTCTGGTAAGTCTGGGACAGACTTACGCGGCGGGCATTTACACGGCTGCTTATCGTGTCGTCGATGTCGCCAGCGCGCCCCTCTACGGACTTTACGCGGCTGCGACTCCAGGGCTGTTTCGTGAAGGAGCCAGAAGTGTGGTTCGTGCCAACGCCCAAACCAGCAGACTCCTGCTGCGAACCGCGCCCTACGGAATCGCGGTCGCGCTCGCCCTCTACTTCGGGGCCGGACTGGTGCCTCGCCTCTTCGGTGCATCGTTCCAGGGGTCGGTTGCGGTGCTGCGCTGGCTCTACCTCTTGCCGCTCCTGCGCGTGTTGCACTATGCGTGGGGAACGGCAATCACCGCTTCGGCTTCGCAGTGGAATCGCACCGCGACGCAATTGGGTGCGGCGGGACTAAACCTTCTGCTGAATTTTCTGCTCATTCCGCGCTGGTCATGGCAGGGCGCGGCAATCGCGAGCCTGCTCACCGATGGCTCACTTGCTATTTCCACCCGGATCATGCTGTGGCGTATCCAGCGCCGCGAGCAGTTCACCCGTCCGGAATCCTCTTCGCCGCTGATCCCAGTTCCCTCGGCGGAGTAGCTAATCTGAATTCAGTTCGGGCCCTTCCACCGAGAGTTCCCGCATCAGGAACGCGTAGTCCATCGCCACTTCCTTCAGATAGTCATACCGTCCCGACGCTCCACCGTGCCCGGCGGTCATATTGGTATGCAGCAGCAGGGAATTGCCGTTCGTCTTGAGCGTGCGCAGCTTCGCTACATACTTTGCCGGTTCCCAATACATTACCTGGCTGTCGTAAAGAGAGGTCTTCACCAGCATTGCCGGATAAGCTTTTGCCTCAAGATTGTCATAGGGCGAATAGCTGAGCATGTATTCGAAGGCTTCGTGCCGCTGCGGATCACCCCACTCTTCGTATTCGGGCACCGTCAATGGCAGCGACGAATCGAGCATCGTGTTCATCAGGTCGACGAAGGGCACATGCGACAGAACAGCGCGGAAGAGATCGGGCCGCATGTTGGCCACCGCCCCCATCAATAGGCCGCCGGCGCTGCCGCCTTCAATGGCCACGCGCTTCCCATCGCCATATCCCTGCGCAAGCAGGTGTTCCGTGACAGCGATGAAGTCGGTGAAGGTATTGCGCTTCTTCATCAGCCGCCCGGCATCGTGCCAGGGCTTGCCCAGGTCTCCTCCGCCGCGAACGTGCGCGTAGGCAAGGACGAATCCCCGATCCAGCAGGCTGAGCCGGTTGCTGTTGAACCCAATCGGCAGAGGATATCCGTATGAGCCGTATCCATATACATAGAGTGGATTCCTGCCCGATGCGCGGCGGTCCTTCCGGTAGACCAGGGAAACGGGAATCTCTACGCCGTCGGTCGCTTTGGCGAAGAGACGCTCCGCGCCATAGAGAGTCCGGTCGAAGCCTCCCGGCACCTCGAGCTGCTTGAGCAGCGTTGACTCACCCGTGGTGACGTCGTATTCATAGACCGAACCAGGCGTAACCATCGACTGGTAGCTGTAGCGAAACTTGTCTGTGTCGAAGACACGATTGATATGAGGATGCGCGCTGTAGACGGGCTCCGGAAAAATAATTTCGCTGCCGGAGCCGGTCTCTGCTCCCGGGCCGTGAAAGGGTACGACTCGAAGATGCTGCAGGCCGCCAATGCGCTCACATGCCACGTAGAATGTGTTGAATAGATCGACCTCCTCAAGCATTACTTCCGGTCTGTGCGGTAGCCTCTCTGTCCAGTTCGATCGCTCCGGAGTCTCGACTGGCGCGGTGACCAGCCGGAAATTTCTGCCGGTGTCGTTGGTGCGGATATACAAGAGGCCACCCCGGTGTTCGGCGTAGTACTCGATGTCGTCCTGGCGCGGGGCCATCAGCCGCCAGGTCCCGGCAGGCTCGGCGGCAGGGAGGAACTGCTCCTCAGTCGTAGTATGGCTGGAGCTCTCGAGGATGATGTACTGCCTGTCGCGCGTCCGGCCCGCACCTATATTGAAGCGCTCGTCGGCTTCCTCGTAGATGAGGGCGTCCTCGGAATGGGGCGCGTCGAGCGTGTGCCGGTAGAACTGGAACTGGCGCTTCTGCTCCTCGTCCTCGATGGTGTAGAAGAGGGTGCGGTTGTCGGCGGCCCATACGATCGAGCCGACCCGTTCGACGCGCTCGGAGAGCAGCTCGCCGGTGCGGAGATCCTTTACCTGTAGCGTGTACTGGCGGAAGCCCTTGTTATCCACCGAATACGCCAGCAGGTTGCCGTCGTCGGAGACGGTCGTGCCGCCGATTGCCATGAATGCCTCGTCCCTGGACAGTTCGTTCACGTCGAGGATGACATGTTCAAGAGCATCCACGTCCGGCGCGTCAGGGGTTCCTGTCTTGCGGCAATAGATCGGGTATTGCGCGCCCTCCTCGGTCCGCGAGTAGTACCAATACTCGCCCTCGCGGAAGGGAACCGAGACGTCGGTCTCCTTTATGTGACTCACCATTTCGGCGTAGAGAGTCTTCTGTAACTCATCCGTCGGCTCCAGGACCGCATCGCAGTATGCGTTTTCCGCCTCGAGGTAGGAAATGACCTCAGGATTTTCGCGCTCGCGGAGCCAGGCGTAGTCGTCCACCAGGGTGTGGCCGTGGAGGGTGGTTTCAGTGCGGCTGGGAGCAGCGACGGGAGGGGCAAGTTCGGTATGGGTAGTCATACCTTTTCAGGATATAAGAGGTGTGTACCCTCCCCCATGCCCCTTCCGACTTCGTTAACATTTCATTCCGTGAGGGTTAAGGGAGACGTGGATTGTTAATCGATACATAAGAAATGACTTACAATGAAGTACAAGAAAATACAGGACTTACGTGGCGACAATTTCCAGTTTGGTGAACTTAGAGGACCTATGCAAAAAGCCCGGCCGCATCGGCAGTCGGGCTCTTTGTTCTCTATTTCCATCTTACCAACTTGTGCAAAATTGTCGGCCAGGAAAACGGAGAATAAAGATCAGGGTGGGACTGTTTGTTCCAAAGGGCAAGAACTGATACATCATTGGCTATATTCGATTCGGCGCCTTGCGGATGTGCCAAAACGACCCTCGCATATCGCGGCGCAAGCCTCGGCACGGCTCAGACGCGTGGCGCGGCGCCTGTAAGTGCCAGCAAGAAGAGCTTCTGAGCGCTCCGAGAGGAGACCGAGATGGACCTGCTGAAGAGGTTGACCGCCGCATTATGCGCACTGTTCCCCAGACGATCGACCGTGCCAGGACGGCACGGCATACGAATCACCCGGCGCGGCAGACTCGACATTCTCATGCAGGACCTGCGCTTCAGTGTGCGCACACTGGCCCGAAGTCCCGGCTTCACCACTGTTGCGGTGCTCACGCTCGCCCTGGGCATTGGAGCGAACACCGCGATGTTCAGTGTCGTGCAGGGAATGATTCTCGCGCCCCTGCCGTTCCCATCGGCCGATCGTCTCGTTCTCCTCTGGCAGAACCGGCGGAATGTTCCGCAACTCGAAGTTTCGTATCCGAACTTCGAGGATTGGGAACGGAGATCGCAATCGTTTGATCGTATGTCCGCACTCGCATTTCATAACTTCGATCTCACCGCTCCGGGAAGAGCCGAACACCTCGTGGGCATTCGGGTGTCCTCCGGCTTTCTCGCGACTCTGGGCATTATGTCGGTCATCGGGCGGGATATCACAGCGGCGGAGGATGTGCCGCATGGACCGCCGGTCGTCCTGATAAGTGACCGCCTCTGGAGAGAGCGTTTTGCGGCAGACCCGCACATCGCCGGACGCTCTGTGGACCTGGATGGCGAGGGTTTCACCGTCATCGGTGTTCTGCCGGCCGCGTTCCATTTTCTTGCCGATACGGATGTCATCACGCCACTGCGTCCCAACATGCCCGCCATTTACGCCGATCGGTCGGTGGGTGCAGTAGCGGTGCTGGCGCGCCTCGGACCGGGCTTGACAATGGGCCGCGCGGGGGCCGAGATGAACACGATTCAGCAGGACCTCGATCGCCGGTATCCCGATGCCAACCGCGGCATCGGTGTCGCAGTTACTTCTCTGAAGCAGCAAATCCTCGGTGACGTGAAGGAAACGGTCCTGTTGCTGTTTGGAGCTGTCAGCCTGGTGCTGCTGATCGCGTGTGCCAACCTTGCGAACCTGCTGCTGGCGCGCTCGACTGCGCGAGCCCGTGAATTCGGCATACGCGCTGCGCTTGGCGCCAGCCGGGGACGCATGATCCGGCAATTGCTGACCGAGAGCATCGTACTATCGCTCGCGGGCGGAGCACTGGGTATAGTGCTCGCCGGGTTTGGGCTGCACATGCTGCTTGCGGCGATGCCGGAAACTCTGCCGCGCGCGGGAAACATCGGCCTTCATCTGCCGGTTCTCTTGTTCACGGTAGGTGCCTCCATCGCGGTGGGAATTATTTTCGGTCTGGTTCCGGCGCTCCAAAGTGCAAGCCCCAATGTCCAGGGCGCATTGCAGAAAGCTTCAAGAGGATCGACAAGTGGAAGCAATGTCATCTTTAGCCGGCTCGTGGTGGTACAGTTCGCACTCACTCTCGTGCTGATGACGGGTGCCGGGCTGCTCCTGCGCAGCATCCGCAACCTTTGGCATGTGAACCCAGGGTTCGATGCGCGCCACCTGATTTCGTTCCACGTTGGCCTATCGCCCTCATTTACGCGGACCCCGGCCGGAACGCGCACGGCCTATGAACAACTGCTTGCGCGCATTCGCCAGGTGCCTGGGGTGGAGGCAGCCGATCTCACGAATATCGTTCCGCTCTCCGGCGCCGACAATGGCGGTCCTTTCTGGATCGGCACAGCGCCACCAGCCTTTCTCCAGGAAGCTCCTCACGCGCTCTACTTCTGGACGGGACCCGACTATCTGAAGACGATGGAGATTCCGCTGCTGCAGGGCAGGTTCTTCACGCCCGGCGATCAGGTAGGCTCCGGCAAGGTGGTGGTCATCGACAGCGTGCTCGCACATACGTTCTTTCCCGGCCAAAATCCGGTGGGACAGACGCTTACGGTCGGGCACTGGGGCGCGGCCCGCATCGTCGGCGTCGTGGGCCATGTGCGGCATTGGGGACTGGACGATCCCGGCACCTATAACCCCCGCCAGATTTACATCCCGGTTTATCAGTTGCCAGATTCGATGGTGACTGACTTCTTCCGCAATCTCACGCTGCTGGTTCGTACAAAGCTTCCGCCTGCAGACATGGTGTCTGCCCTACGAGATGTCGTCTACGCGTCTGCGCCCGATCAACCTGTTTACGGCGTCAGAGCGATCGACGAGGTGGTGTCGGAATCAATGGCATCGCGGAATCTGCCGATTCTTCTTCTTGGCGTATTTGCCGCGCTCGCGTTGCTGCTGGCATCAGTGGGCATCTACGGAGTTGTGTCCTATTCGGTAATGCGGCGTACACAGGAGATCGGTATCCGTCTGGCTTTGGGCGCAGGCAGGCGGCAGGTCTTTCGCATGATTGTCGGCCAGGGAATTCGCATGGCCGGCGTGGGACTGGGAATCGGCGCCCTGGCTGCGATTTCGCTCGTGCGCCTCATTCCGAGTTTCTCTCGTCTGCTGTATGGGGTCGGCCAAAGCGATCCACTTACGCTATTCGGTGTCGCCGCCGTGTTGCTACTCGCGGCGGTGATCGCCTGCTATGTCCCGGCACGGCGAGCCATGCGCACCGATCCGATGAACTCGCTGCGCTACGAATGAAGCACGTAACAGTTCTGGAAAGGCAGCCTATCTACGGAAGTAGCGTTACCGGGAGCAGCGTTACCCAGTCAGGTAAGCGGCCAGGGCTTCGAGGGTCGGTTTGAGAGAGTCTACTTCGGGTGCTGACTCAGTGAGAGAACGTTCCCGTCCGGGTCCGGAAACCACGCTACCTTAGCGCCTCCGGGTGCGGTCCAGATGCCTGATTCGGATTGTTCGAGCCAGTGATAGCGTTTGAAGGAGACGCCACCCTCGATAAGAGTTGCGACCTCCGCTTCGATGTTTTCGACCTTCCATCCAAGAATCGTGAATGGAAAGGGAGTAAAGTCTTTCACCTGCACGATCCGGATCATCGTCCCATTCGATTCCATCACGACGGCAAAGATGTCGTCGCTGATCAATCGCAATCCCAGCGTCTGCTCATAAAAATTGCGCGCTCGTGCAGCATCTTTTGAGGGGATGAAGCCGATCACATCGCATTGTGCAAGCATGGATCTCTCTCCTGAGCGTTCAGCATACCGGAGAGCGAAGCCGGAAGCAGCCGTCGATGACTGTTCCGGCCCCGGAGAGATGTTTTTAGAAGTGGAACGCTGTCGTTAGAAGTGAAAAGCGATTTCTCCCGTTACCGCGCGCGGAGTTACGTAATGCGTGCCGCTAAAGGTAGAGAGAAAGTTATAGAGGGCATAATTATTGGTGAAATTGATGGCTGTGACCTGGGCGCTCCAGCGATAGCGGTCGCCGCCGAAGATATTCTCCTGTCCGATAACAGCGTCGAACAGATTACGCGGAGCGATGCGTTGCGGATTGTGGTCGTTATCCCCGGTGTTGGGAGCCGGAATCTTGACCAGGTTGGAGCTGTACTGGTTCGCCAGGCAGACCGGAGGCAGCGGCGAGGTCGGAGTGGCCTTGACGCCGTTGCAGGTAAGCCCGGCCTGGAACTCCTGGTCGGCGGTCAGGCCGCTGAGATTAACCGCCGGTTGTCCGTTGAGTAGCACCGAGGTCCCAAGGCATGGGCTATTTGGATCCGTGGTTCCATAACACGGCACGGCGCCGGCGACCTGGCCGCTGTCATAGCGCCAATTCATCCCCAGCCATGGTCCTCGTGTCTTGATTTGGTATTGCAGGTGTGTGGTCTGGTTGAATTTTTCGTCGTGGTCGATGCGGAAGGGATATCCGGTTTGCCCGACGGTGGCTCCGGCTCCGGCCACCTGCGGTGGGAAGAACCTGGCGGCAACCGACGACATGACCACGTAAGCCGAGAAATTGTGAATCGTGGGGACATCCGCGCGGACTGCGTAGCCGGGTATTTTCGAGTTATGCCAGTCGATCGGAAACGTGATGGGGGTGTTCCCGAGCACGCTGAAGTCGAAGGCGTTGTGCGTATATTTCCAGATGTACTCGCCGCTGATCACCGCATACTTGCCAAAGGCCTGCTGGAATCCGGCATGGAATTCGTTACGAAAACCAGGTTCCAGAGTTCCAGACACGCCGGGCGTGCAGAGGAGCAGCGGGGCGAGCACATCGTTGGTGCATCCGGTGCTGGAGAGAACGAGGTTTTCGTTGAACGGCGTTTCCAGGGTGCGCGCATAGGAGACCCGCAGTATGGTATTCGTCCGCTTCACGTTGTAGGCAATGCCCACGCGCGGTTCTGCCTGGCGAGCCACCGTGAGGCCGTTGTACAGGTCGCCGCGCATCCCCAGATTGAAGAGCCAATTTTTGGCTTTGATCTGATCCTCGATATAGAGGGCCAGTTCCTTGACATCCGTATGACCAAAGAAGTTGTAAAGGCCGCCGCCGCGGGTCAGGTCATAGGGCGCCAGCACGGGAAGATACTTCGGATTGGCAACGTATCCGTAGGCTGAGCACTCCGCGGCATCACTGAATCCGGGCACTGCGGTACCGAAACTGTCTACGCACGGCGAGTTAAAGGTGTTGGCGACGACGGCCAGCTTATCGTTTTCACTAAGGAAGGTCTGCTCGTAGACGGCTCCCGCCTTGATGTTGTTGTTTCCCTTAACGTAGGTGTAGTCGGAGTGGACGCCGACATTCAGAAGCGTGCGATATTGCGAAACCGTCTGGTTCTGAAGATTTGGCGGTCCTTTGTCTGCGAGGGGATCTTCGCTCGGGTAGTAATTGTAGAAGTCTTTGCGGGCGAAGGCGCCCAGATTAAAGACCTGATCGGAACCGACCACGTGCGTATAGGTCGGCGCGATGTTGAAAGTCTGAATCTTGGAGTGCTGGTCAGTGTTGCCGACATTGCCGAAGACGGGATTCGGACTGCTGCCTCCGCTGATTACGTTTTGGACATTCAGATCATCGTAAGCGTTCGGAGTCTGGAACCAGGAGCGGCTATAGCTCAGGTCCAGATGCATGGAATCGGCCGGCGTAAAGGTGTAATCCACGCGATCGAACAGATTCTGCTCGTTCCCTTTGGCGTGAAATACGACGAATTCAGGAGGGTCGAGAAAGCGGCCTGTATTCAGCCCGTCGACCTCAAAGAAGTTCCCCCAGGTCTTGCCGCCGTACGCCACATCAACCCCCGCGGTCGCTGAGCCGAAGCTTCCGTAGGAAGTAGTAATGCTGCCGGTGGGCTTCGTCTGTCCCTGACCCGAGCGCGTCGTCACCTGGATCACCAGGCTCGTCTTATCGCCGTACTCTGCAGGCGGTGCGCCGGAGATCACTTCAAGGGATTGAACCGAGTTCGATGGCAGTTGATTCGAGAAGACCTTGCTTTGCTGGTCGGTAATCGGCTGTCCATCTACGGAAAAGGAGTTTGAAGCGTGATCGCCGAGGCCATGGAAGAGTCCATTCGAATCGGCGGAGACGCCGGGAGAGGTGAGCGTGACCAGCGAACTGAGCGACGACGACTGGCTCTCCAGCGGAATCTCCTTGATCATGTTCCGGTCGACATCGGTGTGGAAGGTCGGATCGTTTTCGACGAGGTCCTCGCCGGCTTCAACTGTCACCGTGGTCGAGGCTGCTCCGAGCGCCAGGGTGGGGTTCACAGTTACCGCCACGGTCGAGCGCACGTTGACGTCCTGTGCCTGAGAAGCAAATCCTGCCGCGTTTACCGTCAGGTGATAAGGATTGAACGGGACATTCGGGAAGCTGTAATGACCGGCGTTGTCTGACTTAGCTGTACGCGAATACTGGCTGACCGGGTTATTGATTGAAACGGTCGCATTGGGAACGACGGCGCCCGTCGGATCGGTCACAGTTCCGGAGATAGTACCCGAGTTAGCGGACTGAGCATACGAGAGAGAAGAGGCTGCTTGCAAAGAAGCTGCAAGTAAGAAGACGGAGAAGCATCGCACCGATGTGCGCATGAAAACGACCTCAAAATGTCTGCTGAATGGTGGGATGGCTCTGCTGCTTAAGCGGTGGCAGAGACAGCAGGTGGAGGCCGGGATGCAAGCTTGAAGAAGAAATATCTGCCGGGCCGCTTGAGAATCGGTTCAGGGGCGACGCCAGCAACAGACACGCTGGAAAGGGCGAGTGTGACCAGCGCGACAACCTGGATAACTTGATGCGCTGTAATGCAAAGCGAGCAATCATGATCCGGCTGCCCGGATGGATGGCTATGCGCAACCTGAACGATGCCGCTCATCAGCACCAGCGCAATGCAAACGACCCCCAGTAAAGACACCACTGAGAAGTGCGAGCGCTGCTGTGACAGGGAGCGGGGCATTATTCAAACTATAAACTAGAGACGTTTGGCGGCACAATTCGGCCCTATGAATGTGCAGCGAAACTCGGCGGAATTTTGTGCCCGTCAAAATCCGTCGACGATACTACTTCAGCGCAGCCCGGGCTGTTTCATAGTAAGAAGGCTCCGGGTGCTCGGGTGGGCGCTTGCGATAGCCTTCGGCGGCTAGATGCTCGCCCATCTGGGCGTAGATGGCCTCGTCGCGCGGCTGCCAGGTGCCGAGTCCATCGACATAGCGGTTAAACATGGAGAAAGCGGCGGCGATGAGCACCGTATCGTGAATCTCAAGATCGGTTGCGCCGAGCGAGCGCGCATGGTCGACGTCGCCCGAGGTGACATTCTTTCCGCCTTGCTGCACCTTGCCCGCAATGGCGAGCAGCGCCTTGAGCTTGGGCGACACTGGCGCGGTCTGGAAATCTGTCTTGACCTGCTTGACCACCTCGGTGCTGCCCAGGTGACAGGCGGCTGCGGCTCCGTGGCTCGTCTGGCAGAAATAGCAGTCGTTCTGCGAGGAGACGTAAGTGGCGATCAGTTCGCGTTCGCCCGGCGAGAGGCTGTTCGGCTCGTGCAGCAGGATGTGCGCAAGCTCGCGCATGGGCTTTGCCGTCTCGGGGCGGAAGGCAAAGCCGGCGGTGATCCCGGCGAGTCCTTCAGGAAGGGAAATGTGGGGCATGGTTGTCTCCTATCTGGCTGCTGCTTCTGCGGGTAGATATTCCTTGCTGACGGTTACGTATCCTTCACGGGCCACGCGTTTGCCGCGCTCGCGATACATGGCTTCGTCGTGGGGCTGCCAGGTGCCGAGTCCGTCGACGTAGCGGTTGAACATGCAGAAGGCGGCAGCGATGAGCACGGTGTCGTGAATCTCCAGATCGTTCGCACCGAGTGAGCGGGCATGCTCCACGTCTTCTGCCGTGACGTGCTTGCCGCCCTTCTGCACCTTGCTCGCGATGACAAGCAGCGCCTTGAGCTTGTCAGAAATATCGGCGTGCTGGAAGTCGGCTTTTACTCGCTTCACCAGATCTTCGTTGTCATTGAGGCTGGCGGCGGCAATCGCTCCGTGGATGCTCTGGCAGTAGTGGCAATAGTTCAGATAAGAAACATACGTGGCGATCAGCTCACGCTCGCCCGGCGAGAGCGTGTTCGCGCCGTGCAGCAAAGTTTCGACCAGATCGTTGAGCGGGCGCGCGGTTTCCGGCCGAAAGGCCATCGCGCCGCGTATGCCGGGCAGTTCCTCAGGTAATGAGATATAGGCCATGATTTATTTCATCCTTTCATGGGATCAGAGGAGTGAAGATTCGGTCACCGGCGTCTCGGCAGCCGGTAAAGGTTGGGCCGGCGTGAAAAACCTCTGCAGCAGGCCGCCGGCAAGAACGACAGCGACGCCGATGAGTGCCGGCAATGGGCTGTGCATCAGGATGAGCAGCCCGACGATGGCACTGCCGGCGAGATAGACAATGGGAGCCGCAGGGTACCACCAGCGGCGAACGGGATCTTTGACACGGAAGAGCGTTGTGACGGAAAGCGCGAGAAAGCAGACCGCCGAAAAGATGATGTAGGCGAGAATTTTGTCGAAGGCGCCGAAGAGAAGGATCAGCAGCGCGCCGCAGGTTTGCAGCAACACCGCGTTGGCGGGCGTTCCAAAGCGAGGATGCAAGCGAGCGAAAATAGAAAAGAACGCTCCATCTTTCGCCATCGCGTAATAGACGCGTGGGGCCGCCATGGTGAGCGCCATCAGGCCGCCGGTGACCGAGAGCAGCACGCAGGCGGAGAGAATCTTGCCCCCTGCCGAGCCAAACAGCGCCTGGCCAAACTGGGCGACGAAGGCGGTATTGGAAACGATCTTGTCCAGCGGCACCACGGCGAGAAACGCGAAGCTGACGAGGAGATAGATGGCAGACACCAGCAGCACTCCGCAGGTGAAGGCGAGGGGCAGAGTACGGCGGGGATTGCGGATTTCGCCTGCGAGCTTTCCGGCTTCCCACCATCCTCCAAAGCTGAAGAAGGCGTTGACGACCGATCCGGCAATGGCGCCGAAGAGCATATCGGAGCCGGGGCGGCGCGTGGTGAGCGGCAGCAGATTTGCCGTGGATGCGTGGCCCGCCATGAAGGCCCAGGCGACGAGGCCGAAGAGGACAGCCAGCTTCAGCAGATTTGCCGTCGCCATGACTCGTCCGCTGAGCCGCGTGCCCAGATAGTTGATTGCGCCGAGGACGGCGAGGATGGCGAAGGGAAGGAGGGCGGCGGTTCGAGGCGAGATGGCGAAGATGGCCTGAACGTAGGGGATGGCTCCGAAGGCGAGCGCGGCGGCGATGCCGGGATCGATGACGGCTGCGGACATCCATCCATAAAGGAAGGCAACGCGCGGACCGTAGCCTTCCCGCAGGTAGACGTATTCGCCTCCGGCCAGCGGATAGCGCACGGCCAGCTCCGAATAGCAGAGCGCGCCCGCCAGCGCCATCGCGGCCATGCCGCACCACACGGCAGCCAGCAGCGCGGGGGAGCCGAGCGATTTTGCCATCGCCGCGGGTGTAAGAAAAATGCCCAGCGCAATCGACTCGCCGGTGACCACGGCGACGGCCGCGGCCAGTCCCATCTGTCTCTTCTGTTCCATTGATCTCGTCAGTCGATTCGGCCCATCGTATCCGGAGAGAGGCACCGCGGTCATCCACCAATAGGTTGATACGCGCGGCGGCTACAATGCTCTCGAGGCCGCGCGATCCCAGCATGTTGAAACCAAGATCCGACACCCTGCTGCTGGCATTTGATTTTGCCGGAACGCTGGTATTTGCGATTGAAGGCGCAATGGCCGCGGAGAATGGCAATCTTGACCTGTTGGGGACGATGGTGCTGGCATTTGCGACGGCCCTGGGCGGCGGCATCATCCGCGATCTGCTGATCGGGGCATCGCCACCCAACTCCATTCGCGATTGGCGATATGGAGCGATCGCTTTCGCCGGCGCTTTCACTATGTTTTTGTTTCCAAACCCGGTGCACGGGATTCCGCCTTCGACTCTTATGGTTCTCGATGCAGCCGGGCTTGGCCTCTTTGCCGTAGCGGGAGCCGAAAAGGCACTCGCCTACGGCATCCATCCCTTCCTTGCAATTCTGATGGGCGGGATTACCGGCGTGGGCGGCGGGACGATTCGCGATGTGCTTCTGGTGCAGGTTCCGACGGTGTTGAGAGCGGATGTATATGCAACGGCTGCGCTCGCGGGTGCCACGGTAGTGGTTGTCGGCATAAGACTGAAATTGCCGCGCGTGCCGGTGGCCATTGCTGGTGGCATTATCTGCTTCCTCCTGCGAGTGGTGAGCGTGTGGCGGCACTGGAACCTGCCGCACGCCCAAGGGCACTGAGGGTCTTCATGCCCGCAGCAGGAGCTGACTGTGTGCGGAGAAGATGCGCTTCGTAACCAGATAGCTGGCGACGAAGCAGGCCAGCGCGGACGCCGAGAAAATTGTCGACAGCACTACGAACTGATAGAGGGCCGCGAAGAGCGGCGACGCTCCCGAGAGCACCATGCCGGCCATGATGCCGGGGATCCACACGATTCCGAGCGACCGGATGTTATCGACAGCTGGAATAAGGCTGGAGCGAAAGGCTGCGCGCAGGTAGCGCGCAACGGCGGCTTCGGGCGATGCTCCCAGGGCGAGCGCCGATTCGATTTCGCCGACGTGCGCCAGAACCTCTCCGCGAAAGCGATCGAGGAAGAGAGACTGCGTGTTCATCGTGTTCGCGATGACCATGCTGCCGACGGGAACGAGGACGAGAATGCGCAGCGGGATGACTCCGGTCGCGGTCATGATCGCCAGAATAGAACCCGCGCCCACGCCAATCGCGATGAGGGCCAGCGCGAAGGCTCCGGGGATTTGTTTGGCGCGCTTGCGAACGATACTCGCCGCCGCGAAGACCATGCCGACGAGAACGAAGATGGATGTCCATTGCGGTCCGTGCAACAGAGCCGCGAGAATCGCGCCCACGGCAACGATCTGCAGCAGGCCGCGCAGTTGGGCCAGTGGGACTTCCTTGAGCAAGTCGGGCGCGCGCCTTCGAGCCAGCACGATGACGGCAATGGCAGTGAGTGCGGCGATGAGGCACTCGACCACTCCGCGCGCGAGCTGATTGGGGAAGAGATGCTCAAGCACGCGACGCCTCTGAAGTTTGCCCGAGCACTTTGTCTGGTGCTCCGATCGCGGTCATGTGTCCTGCATCGAGTCGGAGCACCCGGTCGCCCATGGTACGCGCCTGCTCCGGACTGTGCGTTACCCAGAGGCAAGTGAGATGGCGCTCGCGGATCAGCGATTCGAGCAGGCGCTCAACCTCGGAGCGCGCAACTCCATCGAGTGCGGAGGTGGGTTCATCGAGAAGGAGCACCTCGGGTTGGTTCGCCAGCGCGCGCGTGATCGCTACGCGCTGCGCTTCACCGCCGGAGAGGGTGAGCGGGTCACGCTGAGCATAGCCCTCAAGTCCCACCTGCCCCAGGAGATCGGCAATCTGTTCCGCCGTGATGTTGATTCCGTGCTGTTGCGGGCCAAAGGCAATGTTCTCCGCGATTGTGCCGGGAAAGAGATAGGCCCGCTGCATCACCATGCCAATCGACCGGCGCAGTGTTGAGGTCGAAAGTCCGCGATAGTCCTCACCGTGAAAATAGACTGCGCCGTGGGTGGGCTCGTCGAGCCTGTTGATCATGCGCAGCAGCGTGCTCTTGCCCGCGCCGCTAGGACCAACAATCGCAAGCACTTCACCCGGCTCAACCGCAAAGCTGATGTTCTGGGCAAGAAAACGCGCCGGCGAAGAAGGCAACTCACGGCCCAGTTCGCGGCATTCAACTATATGTCGGGTATGATTCACGGCGCTTAAGCAGTGCCAGTGTACATGCAGGGCCGCGAATGCCCGGCAAGGAGGAATCTCCCAATGATCTCGAAGCGGTTATCCCAAAGATTGATTGTTTTCTCAGGCGCATTTCTGCTCACAGGTGCAACCGCCTTTGCGCAAATGAATCCCGGCGGGGGTGCTCCGGCGAGCAATCCCAACGGGAATCCCGGCGTCAACTCGATAGATAATATGCAGGCACAGCAGGCGGCCGCGTCTGGGGCCATGCAGGATAAAGCCTTCGTGCGCAAGGCTCTCGAAGGCGGCATGGCCGAAGTTCAAATGGGCCAGATTGCGGCCGAGAAGGGATCGAGCGACGACGTCAAGCAGTTTGGACAGAAGATGGTGACCGATCATACCCAGCTCGGCGACCAGATGAAGCAGGTGGCGCAACAGATAGGTGTAACACCTCCCGCCGGCTTGTCGAAGAAGGACAAGGAAGAGGTAGCGAAGCTGCAGACTCTCTCCGGCACCGAGTTCGACAACGCATACATCATGGCCATGGTGAAGGATCACAAGAAGGACGCGGAAGATTTCAAGTCGGAAGCGCAGCAAACCCAGAATCCTACCGTGAAGCAGGCAGCCGATCAGGGTTCACAGGTGATCGATCAGCACCTCGACATGATCGAAAAGATTGCGCAGAGCCATAACGTAATGACCGGCAAGAACAAGACTGCTTCCGGCCAATAGTTGGCGAACGGTAAGCCCGCGCAAAGGCGTCCTTCGGAGACTGTTACGAAACGCAGCCTTCGAGTAGTGAAATAGGTAACAGAAACGCTCCCTGACGGGAGCGTTTCTGTTGTTTGGGATGGATGCGATGTTTTGCAGGGTTTGATATTAGGTGGGTATTAGTTTGGTGGCGAGTACGGAGCCGCCGAGGATGTTGACCATGCGTTTGAGGTTATAGGCCATAACCGCGAGGCTGATTTCAGCATGGGTGCCGCCAAGGCCGCGCATCAGGAAGCGTGGATGCCCGAAGATGCGATATTTCAGATTGGCGAAGGGATGCTCGACCGTGGACCGTCTAAGCCGCATGACTTGCGGAGTGGCACGTTGGTGCATGCGGTCGAGAGTCTCTTCGTTCAGGTTTCTTGAGACGATGCGTTGAGGGGCCTGCGTGCAAGCCGGTTTGAGCCGGCATGCAGCGCAGTCGGAAGCTTGTGCCTGATAATAAACGGTGAGATCTCTACGGTAGAGTTGCTTGCGTTTTAGCGTCTGACCGGCGGGACAACGGAACGAGTCCGTCTCCGACTGATAGGTGAAGGCGGTACGATCCAGCAGCGTGCCATCCCCATGGCTGTTGACACTGCGCTTGGCCGGGATGTGCGGGATCAGTCCGGAGGCTTCACAGATGGCGGCTTGTTCTCCATTCGAGTATCCCGTGTCAGCAACGATGTTAATAGGTTCAGTCCCCGAACCAAGCACCACACGTACAGCTTCGGCCATCGGCTGCAGACGGGAGTTGTCGTTGCCTGCTGTCGAGACCTGATGAGCCATGATGAGCGCGTGTTCGGCGTCAACCGCAGTCTGCACATTATAGGCGGGAACCTTCCCGTCGGCGGTGCGCATGAAGCGGGCCTCCGGTTCAGGATGCGTCCGCAGCTTCTCCAAGGCAGAGCTAACAGCAGAACCATCGATGGTTGTCTCCTGCTGGCTGTCCGCGTTCTCCATCTGGTCCAGATAGCGTTGTAATGCTTCCCGGTCAAGCACGCTGCGGGCGCTGGAAGCGGCGCGGAACTTCGATCCGTCGATTGCGACCCACTCGCCACGGATAAGACCAACCGACCGTGCGAACTGGATCAACTCAGCGCCCGCCGCTGTCACGGCTTCCCGGTGCATCCGCCGGAACTCCGCGATGGACTTGTGGTCGGGATACAGACGGCCCAGAAGCCACATCAACTCAACGTTGCGACGGCACTCGACCTCCAGCCTGCGCGACGAGCGGATCGTGTGCAGATAGCCGTACAGGTAAAGCTTGAGCAGATCGCGCGGATCGTAGCCGGGACGTCCTGTATCCGCGGCCTCTGCTCGCACAAACCCAAGCTGTTCCATCTTCAATCGGTCGATGAATGCGTCAATCACGCGGCATACATGGTCGGCTGGCACAAGATCGTCCAGCACAACTGGAAAGAGTGTGCCTTGATGGCGGCCTTCGCCTTGGATATACGCCATAGAAGATACCCTCCCACGAGGGCATCTTCTCATCTAACGATGCTCAAACCAAGTCTCTACTCTTGGACTCAGTTTCCTCACCCAAATGGCTCAGTTTACGTTGCCACTCAGTATGAAGGCGACGAACCCGACGTATCCAAGAACACCCACCAGAAACAGGGCGATTGCTCCGAGCATGATCCTTTTCCGGGTTCGCTTGTTTTCAAAAAAACGTCCGACCAAGAACGAAAGGATAAGCAACGCAACCAGAATCACCAGCGCCACGCCAATAAGATCGAGAGCTTGAGCGATACCACCCATCCCCCAATGCTCTCAGGTCTCTGAAACAGCGGCAAGCTAGTTTCGTAACAGTCTCTTCGGGACGCCTTTTCTATTTCCGGTAGAATTGCGGCGATGCTTCGGAAAATTCCAGTTCGTTACGGAATCGCCCTGGCGGTTTCGCTTTTGTGTGTGACGGCGCTGTGCCAGCCGGTAAAGAGCCTGCCCAGGCCGACTGACTATGTGAGCGACCTTGCTCACGTCATGTCACCAACGGTGAAGCAGCAAATAAATCGGTTATGCGGCCAGGTGGACCACCAGGCGAATGCGCAGATTGCGGTTGTCACCGTGGAAACGACCGATGACGAGCCGATTGAGCAATACGCCGTGGATCTGTATCAGGCGTGGGGGCTCGGCAAGAAGGGAATCAAAGAGGGCAGCGACCGTGGCGTGCTGATTCTGTTTGCGGTGAAGGACCGCAAACGGTTCATCTCGACCGGCTATGGACTGGAAAGCATCCTGCCCGACGCAACGGTCAGCGCGATCGGACGCCAGATGGTCCCGATGCTGCGCAACAACGACTTCGACGGCGCCGTCTCGCTGGCGGTGAACCAGATTTCCCAGATCATCGCGAGAGATGCAGGCGTGACGCTGACGCCGCTTACCCGGCGGCAGGCACGGCAGCCGGTTCACATCAGTCTGGGCAAGCTAATCATCTTTGGAATAGGGTTGATCCTCCTGCTCGCCTTTCTGGCGCGCGCAGGTGGCTCCGGACTCATCGGCTTCCTGTTGGGCATGTTCATGGGCGGCGGTTTTGGCGGTGGTGGCGGTGGCGGTGGTCGCGATGGTGGAGATGACGGCGGCAGCGGCTTTGGCGGCTTTGGCGGCGGAAGTACCGGCGGCGGTGGCGCCGGCGGCGATTGGTAAGATAACGGTGACTCGGAAACAGTGAATCGGGGGAGACAAGCTAGATGATGCGTCGCGGATTGTGGATCGCAATTGGCGTAGTGGTAGTGATTTTTCTGGTCATTCTGATGGTTTTTGGCAGCTACGTGAGCGCCAAGAACCAGATGGTGGCGAAGCAGGAAGCCGTCAAGTCGCAATGGTCGCAGGTGGATGTGGTTCTGCAGCGGCGCGCGGATCTGATTCCGAACCTGGTGAGCACAGTGAAGGGCTATGCCACTCATGAGGAAAAAGTCTTCGACGACATCGCCAACGCGCGCGCCGGCCTGCTGAATGCGCGCGATCCTCAGAGCAAGATTCAGGCGAACGGCCAGCTGGATGGGGCGCTGGGAAGGCTGCTGGCCATCTCGGAAAACTACCCGAACCTGAAGGCCGACCAGAACTTCCTGTCGCTTCAGGCCCAGCTCGAAGGCTCGGAGAACCGCATCGCCGTTGAGCGACGGCGGTACAACGAGACATTGCGCGACTACAACACCTTCATCCGGCAGTTCCCAAACAGTATCTGGGCCGGCATCGCAGGCTTCCAACCGAACAATGCGTATTTCGAGGCCAGCGAGAGCTCGCGGCAGGCTCCTACTGTGAAGTTCTAGAAGGTTTCCGGCGCGCAAAGAGGCTGCCTTCGGGCAGCCTCTTTGCATTCGGAAGGAGGAGTGGTTGGCTTGAGCTAAGCGCGTGTAAAGGAAGCGATGGCGCTGGCTTCGTCGTCCTTGACGTCGAAGACGGTGTAGAGCTTAGTGATCTGCAGCAGGTCGTGAACCTTTTTGGTCAGGTTCAGAAGCTTCAGTTCACCGCCCTGGTTGCGAACAGTGGTATATGCGCTGACCAGTTCGCCGATCCCCGAGCTGTCGATGTAGTTCACATCCGCCAGATTCAGCAGGATAAGCTTCGAGCCCTTGGCCAGCAGGTCCCGGATGGCGTCACGCAACTGCACACTCCCCTCGCCCAGGGTGATGCGTCCGCTTAGATCGAGAATGGTCACGCCGTCCACCTGACGGGTGGTTACTTTCATGCTCACGAAAAAGTCCTCCTTAGCTGCCTGTTTGAGCCGTACCCAGATGCTTGATAAGTGTCAACTCAGTTCCGGGATGCAATTGCTTGAAGTGTACCTCATCCATGAACGAGAGAATGAGGAAGATGCCGCGGCCGGAGCCGCGCAGAAGATTCTCCGGAGCCAGGGGATCGGGCAGCGTCTCCGGATCAAGCCCCTTACCCTGGTCAGCAATACGGATAACAAGGGATTCGCCGGTATTTTCAAATGAGGCCGTAATGCGCTTCTCGGGATCATAAGAGTTGCCATGGAGCACGGCGTTCACAGCCGCCTCCCGAACCGCCATCGTAATCTTAAAAATTTCGTCTTCGTCAATGCCCGCCTTCTTGGCCATCTGCTCGGCGGTTGCTTCGACCTTGTTGACGCTGTCCAGCGAGGACTCGAGCGTATAAGTAATGCGGCTTGCCTGCTGTCCTGTCAAATGCTCTTCCTCGCTCTGCCCCATGTCTTCCTTTTGCGAAACCTCAAACCGCGATCTTCTTTAGCAGGCAGTTTGCTTGCTGGAGGAGGCAATGTCAAGCAAAGTCAACCTCATCATGTGGAGATAGTGGCAATCGACCCCCATTTGGAGCGCAATTGACGACGGCGGGTTGCCCGTCTGGCTGTTAGACTGCATCGAAGACGGCAGGCCAAAGTGCGCGACCTGAGAGCCAATCCGACCCTGACAACCATGCTCGGAACACCTGTCACCGACGGGGAGGGACGATTGCGCGGTCGCGTCAGCGATCTGGCGGTTGGAACCGGCGCGGAAGCCGGCAAAGTCGCTGGCCTGGTGCTGAAAACGCGCCATGGACTGGAGCTGGTGGCTGCGATTGACGTTTTGCAGACGCCAAGCGGGGCCCTGGAACTACGCCCGGAGGTTTCGCCGAAACCGTTGCGCGGGGAAGACAACTTTATCCTGTTGCGGCAGGATCTGCTCGATCGCCAGATCATCGACGTGCACGGCCGCAAAGTGGTTCGCGTCAATGACGTCGACCTGCAATGGTTCCCGCAAAATGGCTCCGAAGACCTCCGCGTACGGGAAGTTGAGGTCGGCCTGCGCGGCGCAGTTCGCAGACTATTAAAGGGCGCCTTGCCTAAGCAGGCGATCGATTCGTTGGCGAGGAAGATTCCGGCGCGCGTGATTCCCTGGGAGTTCGTCGACATGATCGAGGTCGACCCGGCGCGGCGTGTGAAGCTCAACATCGAGCATGAGCGTTTGGCGCAACTCCACCCCTCCGACATCGCCGACATTCTCGAAGACCTGGCGCCGGCCGAGCGCGAAGCCATTTTGACTACACTCGACGAGGAGGTAGCTGCCGAGGCGCTGGAGGAAGTCGAGCCCAAGCTGCAGAAGGTCATGATGGAGGGGCTGACCTCCGAGGCTGCCGCCGGCATTGTCGAGGAGATGGATCCCTCGGCGGCTGCCGATCTGTTGGCCGAGCTGTCCGATGCGCGCACAGAAGCCATCCTCGAAGAAATGGATCCGGAAGAGCGGCAGGAAGTCGAAGAGCTGCTCGAATTCCGGGAGGACTCCGCTGCCGGACGCATGACCACCGCCTACGTCTCCGTTCCTAAATCGGCCTTCGTCGCCGACGGCATCCAAGCGCTGCGCGACTTCGACGGAGACATCGAAACCATCACCGAGATTTACCTGGTCGACGAGTCTGACGTTCTGCAAGGGGTTGTCCCGCTGGCGCGCATGGTCCTGGCTCTCCCGGAGACACGGCTGGACGTGCTCACCGAGCCGCGTTTCATCTCCTGCGAAGCCGACGCGCATCAGCAACAGGTAGCCGAGCTCTTCGACAAATACAATCTTCGCGCCCTGCCGGTTGTGAATAGTGCAGGCAAATTAGTAGGAGCGGTCGAGGCGGATCATGTGATTGCGTTTTTGAGAGCGAACAGATGACCGCTCTCTCTGATATGTTCACTTGGTAGCACACACCCCCAAACTCAACGTGGTTCGTCACACAAATACGCCTGCTTATGCTCAAACGCTGGAGAACCCGGATACTGCTGTTCCTCGCCGTGCTCGGCCCGGGGTTCATTACAGCGAATGTAGACAACGACCCGAACGGCATCTTCACCTACTCGCAAGCCGGCGCGCAGTACGGCTACGCCCTGCTGTGGACGATGATCCCCATCACTCTCGCGCTCATCGTTGTGCAGGAGATGTGTGCGCGCATGGGCGTGGTGACGGGCAAAGGCCTGAGCGACCTCATCCGCGAGGAGTTCGGCCTGCGGATTACGGTCATCGTCATGTTACTGCTGGTTCTCGTGAACTTCGGCAACGTGATTGGCGAGTTCTCCGGCATCGCCGCCAGCCTTGAGCTCTTCCACCTGAGCAAATATATCTCCGTGCCGATCTGTTCGGCTCTCGTGTGGCTGTTGGCGGTGCGCGGCGACTACAAGAGCGTCGAGAAAATCTTTCTCGTCGCCTCGGTCTTCTACATCGCCTACATCGTCGCCGGAGTGCTCTCGCAGCCCAGCTGGCATGCCGCGCTGGTCGCGACCGTTAAGCTGCCTCCGCGCTCGGCGTGGAACAACGCCGATTACCTTTTCCTGGTGGTCAGTGTGATCGGAACGACCATTGCGCCCTGGATGCAGTTCTACCTGCAGTCTTCGATTGTCGAGAAGGGCGTGAACGTGAAGAACTATGCGGCCTCGCGTCTCGATGTCATCGTGGGGTCGATCTTCACCGATGTCGTTGCCTGGTTCATTATCGTGGCCTGCGCGGCCACGCTCTGGGTGCACGGCCTCGGGTCGATCCGCGACGCCTCAGATGCCGCGCAGGCGATGAAGCCACTCGCCGGACCCTACGCTTTTCTGCTGTTTGCCTTCGGCCTCTTCAACGCATCGTTCTTCGCGGCGTCGGTGCTGCCGCTTTCGACGGCCTACGTAGTCTGTGAGGGCCTGGGCCTCGAATCCGGAGTCGACAAGCGCTTCAAGGAGGCGCCGGTCTTTTACTGGCTCTATTCGATCCTGATTATTGGCGGAGCGGCCGTGGTGCTCATTCCCAATTTCCCGCTCGTGAAGTGGTCGATCGAATCGCAGGCGCTGAATGGAATCCTGTTGCCAATCGTCATTATCCTCATGCTGCTCTTGATCAACCGAAAGGATTTGATGGGCGAGTACGTGAATCCTCACTGGTTCAACGTTGCCGCGTGGCTTACGGCGGGAATCGTGATCGTGTTGTCAGTGATGTTGATGGTGCAGCAGTTCAGGCATTAGAGCAGTTTGCCCGCAGCCAGATCCTTGATGAGGTCGCGGTCAGCGGCCAGGAAATCGTAGGCCGTCAGATCGCGCAGCGGAACCCAGCGCACCTCGTGAAAAATGCGGTTCGTGACCTCGCCGCGAAACGAGTGGACGGCGAAAAATTGGAGATCCACAGCCCCGCCGCTCCTGTAGATGTGGCGGGTATGCGTCACGTGCGACCCGATATCCGCGTCGATCCCAAGCTCTTCATCGAGCTCTCGGGCCAAAGCTTGTTCGGGCGTCTCTCCGACTTCAATTTTTCCGCCCGGGAACTCCCACTTGAGAGCCATGGGCTGGTCAGGGCGGCGCTGGCAGACGAGAACTTCGTCGCCGCGCAAGATAAGGGCCGCGACGACAAAGCGTACGGTCTTCGCTCCGTTTTGTCCGACAGTCTCCTCCACGCTCATCTCAGTGTAGACGTATCTGCCGAAAATTGATGGATTTGGCGGACAGAAGTGCTTGCGATGGTGCCAAATTGGTCAGGGTGTTGATCAGCATGGATCGCCTGGGCGAGCGCATAAAGCCCATCGATAAGCGTTGGGGCAGGGGTATTCAAGAGCTCGTCGGCAATGCAGTAAACCCGGCGACTCGTCACGGCCCGCAGCTCCTGCCAGTTGCGCTGCACGATGATTCGCTCCAGTGGCACCCGGTTGCCCGCACCACACCACGCCGCGAGGACCACGTCCGGATCGGCGGCCGCGATGGCTTCGGCTTCAACCGTCGCTCCGGGCTCGCCGAGAAAAACTCCGCCAGCGGCTTCGATCAGTTCCTTCACCCAGAGCTGCGACTGGATGAGTGGCTTGCCCCACTCCTCGCAATAGACCAGCGGCTTTTCCGGAATAGCCGCCGTGCGTGTCTTCACGTCCTCGATCGCCGACTGCATCGCCGCGATCAGTTTTTCGCCGCAGCTTGAAGCCTGCACAGTCGAAGCGATCAGGCGAATGTCCTGATAAATGTCTTCAAGCGTTCGTGGCGCGAGGGCCAGCACCGGGCGGCCGGATTTCAGGATGGCCGTCAGCGATTCCTGCCGATAGGGAACAGAAGCAATCACAAGATCGGCGCGAACGGGTAGCAGCTCCTCCACCTTCGTCGACCACGAATCGTGGACCACCGGCAACGAGCGCTCGCGGAGAGCGGGAACCGCCTCCAGGCAATATCTGGTGCAGGCAGCGAGCGAATCAAGGCAACCCAGCCGGTCGAGGATGATGCTTATGCTCGGCTGCAGCGATATGATTTTCATCCGGTCTATAGCTTGCTGTCAGCGAGGACAGCGCAGGGATAGAAGACCGGCCAGCCGCGTTCGGCGGCGATCTCCAGCAGCGCCGGCGTCGGATTCACGGGAAACGCCCGTTTCGCCAGGACCAGCATGGCCGCGTCATGCACCGAGTTGCCAAAGACCGCATCGGGGCTCTCGACACCCACCCTGGCCAGCGCAATGGCCTTGCCTTCGCCGCTGGGCACATCGAGCAGATCGCTGGTGACGCGGCCGTCGGCAACTCTCGCCCGCGCAGCCAGCACGCGCGATTCTTGAATGTCGAAGCGCCGCACGCCCTCCTCGATGACCCAGCTATTCGTCGAGCTCACCGCCCAGATGTCGACTCCTCGGAAGCGCAGTTTGGTGAGCAACTCGCGCAGTTCGGGAAAAATATGCGCCTCGATGTGAG
>JABCZC010000013.1 GCA_013289875.1 Acidobacteriota bacterium
GGTGTCCTGGAGGTCGTATTGAATCTGATACGGATTTTCGCCGGAGAGTCCGCGATCGAAGGGCGCGAGGGCAGCGGCGGCAGTTACCTGAAGCTGATCCTCGTCGATGCTCGGGGGCGTGCCGTTGCTGCGCGCAAATTCGGCGGCGTAGCGGCCGGCGCGGCGTCCGAAAACGACAAGATCGGAGAGTGAATTGCCGCCGAGACGGTTCGCACCGTGCAGACCGGCGGCGGCCTCTCCGGCGGCGAAAAGTCCCGGCACGGTAGACATCTGCGAGTCGCCATCGACGCGGATGCCACCCATCATGTAGTGGGTGGTCGGTCCGACTTCCATCGGCTCTTTGGTGATGTCGAGGTCGGCGAGTTGCTTGAACTGGTGATACATACTGGGCAGCTTGCGCTTGATGTGTTCTTCAGCTTTGGGCAGGCGCTCTTTTATCCAGGCGATGTCGAGATAAACGCCGCCGTGCGGTGTGCCGCGTCCGGCCTTGACTTCGCGATTGATGCAGCGGGCAACGTGGTCGCGGGTAAGTAGCTCAGGCGGGCGGCGGGCGTTCTTGTCGCCCTGCGTGTAGCGCCAGCCTTCGTCTTCGTTGTCCGCGGTCTGAGTCTTGTAGTTGTCGGGGATATCGTCGAACATGAAGCGGCGACCCTCGCTGTTGCGGAGGACTCCGCCTTCGCCGCGCACGCCTTCGGTGACGAGGATGCCGGCGACGCTGATGGGCCAGACCATGCCGGTGGGATGGAACTGAACGAACTCCATGTCCTGCAGCTCGGCTCCGGCGCGGTAGGCGAGGGCGAGGCCGTCTCCGGTGTATTCCCAGCTATTGCTGGTGACTTTGAAGGCGCGACCGATGCCGCCTGTGGCCAGCACGATGGCCCTCGCCTGCCAGAGTTGGAAAAGGCCTTTCTCGCGGTCGTAACCGGCGGCTCCTACGACTCGGCCTGAGTCCATGAGCAGGTCGAGGACAGTGCATTCCATGTGGACTTGCATGCCGCAGTGGATGCCGTGGTCCTGAAGGGTGCGGATCATTTCCAGGCCGGTGCGATCGCCGACGTGGGCGAGGCGCGGATATTTGTGTCCCCCGAAGTTACGTTGCAGGATGCGGCCGTCCTTGGTGCGGTCAAAGAGCGCGCCCCAGGCTTCGAGCTCGTGCACGCACTCGGGCGCTTCTTTCGCGTGCAACTCGGCCATGCGCCAGTTGTTGAGGTACTGTCCGCCGCGCATGGTGTCAGCGAAGTGCACGCGCCAGTTGTCGCGATCGTCCACATTGGCCAGAGCCGCGGCGATGCCTCCCTCAGCCATCACGGTGTGGGCTTTGCCGAGAAGGGATTTGCAGACGACTCCGACTTTTGCGCCGCTGGCGGCGGCTTCAATCGCGGCGCGCAGACCGGCACCGCCCGCGCCGATCACTAATACGTCGTAGGAGAAGCGCTGGAACTCCGGCATCTACAAGATTCTCCAGTCGTGCCAGATGCCTATCGAGCAAAGACGGACATAGATGTCAGAAAACGCAACCCAGAGCAGGCTGGCCCAGGCCCACTTCATGTGTCCGCGGTTGAGGCAGCTCACGCAGTCATAGAGCTTGTGCCGCACGGGGTGCTCGGAGATGGTGTCGAGGCCACCTCCGGCGAGGTGGCGGAAAGCGTGGCAGCCGAAGATGTATCCGGCCAGAAGCACGACGTTCACGACTAGAACAAGACTTCCGACGCCGATGCCGAAACCGTTTGGGAAGCGGAAGGAGACGATCGCGTCCCAAACCAGGAAGGCCCAGACGATGTAGGAGAGGCGGAGGAAGTTGCGATGGAAATTCTGCAGGATGAGGGGGAAGCTGCGTTCGCCAAGATAGGTTTTGCGCGGCTCGCCCACCGCGCACGCCGGAGGATCGGCCCAGAACGATTTGTAGTATGCGCCGCGATAGTAGTAACAGGTCAGGCGGAAGAGGCCGGGTATCCAGAGAATGAAAAAAGCCGGGGAGAACGGCAGGAAGCTGGGATACCAGTGCGGCTTGGGGCCAAACATGGCGTGCGGCGAGCTGCCGAAGAGCTCTGGAGAATAGAAGGGTGAAATGTAGGGACCGAAGGTGTAATGGCTGTTCTGCCACGCCGCCCACGTGGAGTAAACAATAAACGCACTGAACCCCAGAAGAACTGCCGACGGCGAAAGCCACCACGTATCGCGCCGGGACGTCTGGCCGAACTTGCCGCCCTTCCAGACGACGTCGGGAGCTGCCATCTTCCCTCCACGGCAGAGGGAACAGACAAGGCCCTTCCCACCGCTGGCATCGGATTATAGCAAGAACTCGCGAGCCCTCTCCCACGGACCTTTAAGAAGCTCCGGCATTGCGGGTCCCAGTCATTACTGGTTCGAAACCCCTCTATAGGGTGAGCTCCGACGTGGATGAGCGAGACCTTCTACATGGCTTTGAATTTCTGCCTTAATACACTTGATCCTGGTTCTATTCAACTCGAATCGTATCGTAGTGTCGAATTGCATCGTATAGACTTACCTGCGATGCGTGTAAGCCATTTTCAGGCTGGAGGAAATGTGAACGAGACGAAGTCGGTTCTTGCGGCGGCTCTATTTTTCTCATCGACGCTTGCGATGGGGGCGTTCCCGGCGTGGGCCCAAACGGGAGCGAGCCTTTCCGGCACGGTAACGGACCAAACCGGCGCAGCTCTTCTCGGTGTCGCGGTGACAATCAAGAGCGTCGACACAGTTGCATCTCGCACGATCGCAACTGACGGCGGGGGGCACTATCAGGCGTCCGGCCTGCCGCCGGGGCGCTTCGAGATTCGAGCGGCGAAACACGGGTTCGCGGATGAAAAGCGCACGGGAATCAGCTTGGCGGCTGGCCAGGAAGCCACGGTCGACTTTACGATGCAGCGGAGCGCCTCCGACGCCTGCGCGAGCGGTCAAGAGTTCGCCACCACCGATTGCACGCTGACCTGGCACGGCATCACGCTATACGGCGCGTATGACATCGGCGTCGGCTGGGTCAGCCACGGCTTACCGGAAAACGGCTATAACTACGAAGGCGCATCTCTGGTGAACCGAAACGGCTATCAACATCGATTCCTCATCGCACCGAACAACCTGCAGCAGACGGGTCTGGGCGTCAGGGGCAAGGAAGAGTTTCTGCCTGGCTGGTCGGTTGTGTTTAACGCTTCAAGTGGCATCAATCCGCAGTCCGGCCTGCTCGCCAATGCGTCGGCCACCCAGACCATCAACAACGGCCTTCCCAGGAGCAGCTATTCGTACGCCATCGACGGCGCACGCGCGGGCCAACCCTTCAATGACGAAATCTATGGCGGTATATCGTCCGAGCATTTCGGCACGCTGACCTTCGGTCGTCAGCGCTCTCTCGGTACCGATGCGATGCTCCGTTACGATCCGGCCGGCGGCAGCTATGCCTTTTCGTACATCGGGTACAACGGCACGATGGCCGGCGGCGGCGACACCGAGGACAGTCGTTGGGACGACGCCCTGAAGTATCGCTTCACCTATGGCCCGGTCCATTTCGGCGCGATGTATAAATTCGCCGATGGTAATGGTGGCTGCTACTCGGCCTCCGCAACCTGGACTGCCGCCACCTGTACACCGGAATCGGCGCATAACAACGCCTTTGGATTCGACGGCGGCGGAGAGCACGGCAGGATCTCCGCCGACGTGGTCTTTCAGCATTACAACCAGGCGATCAGTGTATTGAACCCCTTGCTGGGGCCTCAGAGTGTGACCCAGTCCTATCAGTCGACCACCAACAGCATCAATACAAACCCCATCACCGGGGTCAATCTGATCTCCACGAACAACACCGTATATGGCATCGTGACCGACAACAAGGCCATTATGGGCGCTGTCAAATATACGTGGGATCCGTTTAAGTTCTTTGGCGGCTACGAATTCATCTGGCAGAATAACCCGACGCACCCGTTGGGCGTGGGCGCCTCGGACCAGGGCGGTTATCTCATGAGCGGGGTCGAAGACAACAATCTTGATTCTGAAAAGCTGGTGCAGGTCTGGTGGACGGGCGTGAAGTACGCTTACGACAGCAAAACCGACATCACTTTCGCCTGGTATGGGCAGGTGCAGAACACCTTCCGTGTTCCGTCGACCTGCTCGGTCGCAGCCGGCTTCCGCAGTTCCTGCGCGGGCGACCTCGAAGAAGGGTCGCTCTATCTCGATCATCACTTCACAAAGCGTTTCGACGCTTTTACCGGACTTGCGTATTCCTTCGTGACCGGCGGTCTGGCCATCGCCATTCCTCATGGCCCCGGCGTACCCTATCTCCACAACAACAACTTTGCTCCGTTACTCGGTGGTCGTTTCAGCTTCTGATCGTTTCCGCAGCGGGTTCAGTCGAGAATCGAGTTCTACCGCAACAACCACAACGGGATTCTGACCATCCGTATCCCGTTCTAAGAGAATGGCAGACTGCATCGTTTGACACTGCACGGAAAAGTAAAACCCGGCTGGTGAGCCAGGCCTTTGCATGCAGCCGATGGCGGCTTACTTAGTCCCAGCCTGGGGACGCCGGATGCTCACCACTGTGCTCATCGCAAAGACGCACAGGAGCGGATCGATGGGAAGGCGGAAGCGGGGCTTGGCCAGGGTCAGGGCCGAGCTGAGTATAACCAGCCCCAGCGCCGCCGCAGTGAGCCAGGCGACAGGATGCCGCCATCGGAGAATCAGTCCGGCAACACCCAGCAGCACAACCGGCAGAAGAGCCCATCCGGCAATCTGCGCGAGCCGTCCGGAATTCAGTCCCTGGGTTCTCGGCTTGCCGACAGAATCGAAAACGGCCAGGGCACGCAGGACAGTCAGCTCGGCGTAACGAGCGGGATGGGCGTGAATCCATGCCACGGCCTGGTCACGGAGAAGTTGATCTGCCTTGATTTCGCCCAGTTCCCAGGGGGGATAGAGCGTGATCCAGTTGCCGGAGCGCGGGGTGGCGTCATCGTTGGCTCCGAGCTTGAGATTGTAACCGCCGTTGGTTGCCACGGTGAAATCGTGCAGGACGATTTTATTCCTGACCATCCAGGTCAGGACGGGTGCGAGGCCAAACAGCGCAATAAGGATGGCCAGTTTCATCCGACGCCTGAAGGCGACGATCACCGCGGCGAGAAAGGGAATCGGGGCGAAGGTCGTAGTCGCAGCTCCGGCGATGCCGAGCGCGATTCCAGCGCCTATGGCCCAGGAGGCGCGATTTCGCTGGATCGATTCCCAGCAGGCCCAGATGCCGAAGGTAAGCGCGACCGTGGTAAGGGCGGTGGGATAGAGCGTGCTGCTGGCGTAGTCCAGCACAGGGTGAAACGCCGCCAGGGTTGCTCCGATATTGGCGGCCAGAGGGCTGAGACCGAGGATGCGCCCGATGCCGCTACACAGGAAGGGAAGCGCGGCAAGCAGCAGCGCCTGGAAAACTTCGACGAAAACAGGCTGGCGGCCGGTGACTCTGTACACGAGAGCAATCAAGACGGGTTGGGCGGGAGCGCGAAAGGCGGTGTAGTGATCGGGCTCGGAAATTCCGATGGTGTGATCCATGAAGCCGTGCCCTTGCAAGACGGAGACGCCGATGTGGTCGTAATCTATCTCATCGTAAAAGCGCCCGTTGTGAAGGGTCTGCACGATCAGGGCAAAGCGCAACAGCGTACCGGCAACGGCGAGAATCACGAGCCAGCGGCGGCTTTCGATCAGGGATCGCAAGGGCTGGAAGCGCAGGGATGAGGTCGTCTTGTTCACAAAAAACTCTCTCCGGTTCAGGGTTCAACGATATGTAACTGTAGGAGATGCTTAATCTAAAAAAAATGTAACAGCAACAGATCGTTATTGGTCAGCGAATGTCACAGGCGGATTGCGATCCCGCTTCCGGAGCCGCCTTCACAAATTTCCAGCCCAATTAAAAAAGCGAAGCGTCCATTCGCGACGCTGAATGGCGAGCGCCGCAGCGAATTCCGGTCCAAGGGCGAGCGAAACCAGTGACCATCGCGACGTCGCCTGCGAATCCCACTCACACGAAAGAAGCTCAGGGAACTCATCAGCGGCCAGGCTGACGGCGAACAGGTCGAGGGGTTTGGACAGGCCGAGTCCGTTGGCCTTGAGGAAGGCCTCCTTCCGGGTCCAGCATCGAAAAAAACCATTCTGCCGGTCGGATTCGATCGTGCTTTGCAGGGCAGCGTTCTCCCGCGGCGAAAAATGAGAGAGCGCAATGCCTTGCCAGTCATCCATCGGCCGCACGGCCTCAACATCGATGCCGACTTCGGAGCCGAGGCACACGGCAAGCAGGGTGAGTCCCTTGGTATGAGAGAGATTGAAGTGCAACCTGTGATTGGTGAGGGCCGGATTCGCGAGCTTGGGCTTGCCGAACTCATTCCTAGCGAACACCAGGTCTTCGGGCCTGGATTGGGTGTAGGCGCCAAGAAGCAACCGGAGCCTGCCATGATCGACGATGAAGTTTCGGGTGAGGTTGGGAAAACGGAATCGCCGGGCACGGTCTTGTTCGTCGCTGTCGAGGAGGCGGAAATAGCGCGAGAGTTCCACCTCCGGCTCAGGCTCGAGTCTCCAGATGTGAACATGGCCCTCGGCGAGGCCAGCTACCGATGCGAGGCGGGAGTTAATACCTGCATTGTGCTCCGTGATGCAGAGATCGCTCATGGCCTTCCAATCAGGAGCTCGCACCCTCGGCCTTCGCGAGGCTCTTGCGCAGGATGTCGCCGACAACCCGGAGATTCGGTTCGACGAACATAGACTCGTGGGTGCCAGGGGCCCATTCCACGTCGATGCCCTTGCTGGCCAGTGCGCCCCAGCCACAGCCGGGCTCGGCTCCGGGGATGTAAACGGAGTCGGTCGCGCGAATCAGGGTGATGCGGCCGGGGTAGGGCTGTCCGTGATAGGTTCGAATGGCCTCCATGGTCTGCAGGCTGACGTTATGCATGAAATTCGGCAAGGGCAGCCCGAACTGGCTGAAGAGCCGTTGAGCGAAGCCCCAGTGCCTGAGGTAAAGTCTGGCGCGCGTCGAGGATAACTTTTGCGCGACGGCGTGCCAAGCGTATTTGACTCTGTTCCAATCTGACAGGGGCTGCATTTTGGAGCGATGGTACAGGTATTTCCTGCGAAGTCTTGCGCGCAAGGCCATCTCCGGCATGCGCTTGTGCTGAGCCGCCAGTTCGGCGGCGTACCCGGGACGCCAGGAGTCAAAGAGAACGACCATGGCGACCTCTTCCCCGTCCTCAATCAGATGCCTTGCCGTTTCGACGGCAAGCGGGCCGGCGGCGCACCATCCGCCGATGTAGTAAGGGCCTGTGGGCTGGACCGAGCGTATCTCCTTTGCGTAAGAGGCAATGCGATCCCCGATGGACATCGATTGGTTCAGCTCACGCAGGCCGTAGAAGGGGCGATCCTCGCCCAAAGCTCCCGGCAGGCCTCCGTACAGGAGGTAGGAATGGATAAGGAAAAACGGCGGCCTGGAGCCCCGGGGCTGTACGGGCACCAGCGGAGAGTAAAGGGTGCGGCCGCGGATGATGTCCGCGAGCTGCTCGATGGTAGGCGCGTTGAAGATGGTGGTAATCGGCAGAGACACCGACAGCGCGCGATTGATGTTTGCGAAGAGCCTGACAATCATCAGGGAGTAGCCGCCCAGCGTGAAGAAGTTGGTGCGGATGCCGATGCCGTGCACGCCCAGAATGGATTCCCAGATCGAAACCAGCCTGGTTTCAAGTTCGTCGCGAGGAGGAACGAAGCCGGCTTCCCTGACCATGGCAGACGAAGATAATCCTGGAGACGGAAGCGCTGCGAGGTCAGCTGAACCGTCGAGGCGGCGAGGGATGGAAGCGACCGCAATTACCTCAGCCAAGGCCAAGTGCTGAGGTCCAGCTGACTTGAGCCAGGCGCTGACGGTGGAGATTGACGGATGACCTCCATTCTTGCCTGCGATGTAGGCTATGAGCACCGGCTTGGCGCTCGCGTCGTGCTGAATGGCGGCCTCCGCAAGAGCCACGGAAGGCTCCTGCATGAGCAGGTCTTCGAGGTCGCCGAGGCGCAGGCGGTAGCCGTGGAGGCGGGCGGAGCGCCCGGCCTGCTCGATGATTTCAAATCCCCGGTCAGGCGAGTAACGAGCGACATAGCCGGGACGGAACTCAGCGGAATCTCGCTGAACGATGAGCTCGCCCGGAACGGCAAAGGGGACGGGGCTGCCCCACGCGTCAAGAATGCGCAAGCTGTCGCCCGGAAGTGGAGCGAGCGGCCACTGCACGTGCTGTGAAGGCTGGGGTGAGGTATCGAGGCGCGCGACCGCGAACGGGCCCGCCGTAGCCGCCGATGAAAGCATCGACCATACGCGGCAGGGAGATTTGGCGAGCTGATCGGCAATGACAGAGGACACTCGCGATCCACGGCAGATCAGGTTTATTCTGCGATCGCCGAGCCAACCACTTCCAAGGAGGTGAGACCATTCGGCCGGGGTGCCGAGAGCAAACGAAATCTGTTCGCGATCGAGTAGCGCCTGCACCTCCCCGGGAGTGGTTTCTCCGGGATAGACGATGGTTGTGCCGGAAAGCAATGGAAGCAGGAGATCGGTCCAGGCGTCGGTCATCGCGAGTGGTGACAAAGCGGTTGCCGGAAAGACGAGCACGGCATCGCCCGCACCGAGGTCCAGAGCCTGGGCCGCGCTCTGCATGCTTCTTATGGTGGCGGCATGGGATACAGGAATGCTTTCGTAACTGCCATCTGCACTTATTTTTGCGCCTAGCCAGGATACGTCTACCGCAGTGGGATGCAGTACATTGGCAGGCGCTGAGGATTCGGCATCCAACTGCTCAAAAGCGGTTACAGAAGAGAACTTCTCAGCGAAACTCCGTGCGGCCAGGGATAACGACGGCTGGAATTCTGCCCGGATCGTCTGCCACTCCGCGGAACTGACGCTGGCGGGCACGGGCAGGACGACCGCGCCCAGGCGCAAAGCGGCGATGGCGGCAGCGGCTGAGTCTACAGTAGGCTCGATACGCACAGCGACGGTTTTATCGGGGCCGAGGCCCAGAGTCTCCAGAGCACGCGCGAAGCGAAGGCTTCGCCTCTGTAGATCGCTCCAGCTGATGCGTGATTCTCCGACGATAAGCGCTGCGGAGTCTCCGCGTGCTTCAGCCTGCAGGTCGAAGCACTGCGAGAGCGAGGCGAGTACAGGCTGAGCTTCAAATTTCTCGCTGAAGACGGGATTTGGAGTGGGGCTCAAAGCCGGACCGGCGCCCGCGAGGTTCAGGGTCGATTGCTCCTCCGGAGAGAGCAGAGGAAGCTCGGAAACGGCGAGGGTGTCGTCGTCCATAACCGCCTCAAGAATGCGGGTGTACTGATCGAGCAGGCGACGGATGCGCTCGCGCCGGAAGAGGACGGTGTTGTACTCGATCTGCAAGCGCGGACCCTCGGCGCGCTCGACGATGCTGACCAGCATGTCGAAGTTCACGCCGCCGCTCACCGAAGGCCGCGGCTGGATGCGCAGGCTCCCGGCGGTCTGCGGCTGCATGAAGGCCTTCTGGTAGACGAAGTAGACTTGCAGAAACTGCGAGGTTGCGCCCGCCTGGTCGAGTTGAAACTCCTCGGTGAGGCGCGAGAAGGGAAGATCCTGGTGCGCGTAGGATTTTGCGCTCCAGTCGACGACCCGGCCGAGCAACTGCCGGTAGCTGGGATTGCCGCGGACGTCGGCAAGGATGACCTGGGGGTGCGCAAAACGGCCGATCACATTTTCCATGCCCGGTTGCGTGCGGTTGGCGATCGTCGATCCCAGCAGGAATTCTGTCTGGTCGGCATAACGGGAAATGAGTGCCTCAAAGGCCGCCAGCAGGAGTTGGTGCATGGTGGCGTCATGCTGACGGCAGTATGCCTTGAGGCGCGCGGTGAGGGCCGGCGACAGGAGGTGCCCCTCGATGTCGCCAGGAAAACTCTTTTGTGCGGAGCGGGGGAAATCAGTCGGCAGGTCGATGGCCGGCAGATCGCGCTGAATGTGTTCCTTCCAGTAGGCGAGCGCCGCCTGGGCAGCTTCACTCTCCAGCCAGGACTGCTGCCAGACAGTGAAGTCAGCGAATTGAAAAGGCAGTTCGGGCAGAGTGGGTTCTCGCTTCTGCGCGGCAGCCTCATAGAAAGCCGCGAAGTCGCGCACGAGAATGCCGTTCGACCATCCGTCGCAGGCAATGTGATGCACCGTGAAGGCAAGGAAGTGATCGCTGTCAGTAACGTGAATAAGGTGAACGAAGAACGCTGGTCCGGCCGCAAGATTGATGTGAATCCGGCTGTGCTCGTGGATGAGTTCCTCTGCTTTTTCGAGCCGCGAGTTCTCGGGCAATCCGCGAAGATCGGAAACGGTGAAGCTGTAGACCGGCTCCTCAGATATGACCTGGGAGAGGGCCTCGTCAATCATGCGGAAGGTGGTGCGCAGCGCCTCGTGACGCAGCACGAGCTCCCGAACACAGTGCTGTGCCAAAGCATCGTCAATGGGACCGTCGAGGCGAAAGGCGACCGCCATGTTCGAGGCCGTTGACGCGTCCGCGAGCTGATCGAGAAGCCAGTAACGGCTTTGCTCCAGGCCGGCGGGGAAAACATAGACCCCATCGAGACGCAACTTATCGGACACCTGCTCATCGGCGGTGTGCGGGTCTTCCATGTTCACGCTTTGTACGATATCACCAGAGTAAGGTCGTATCATGCGAGCAGAGCCACGGCGAGTATGAGCCGATGTTACCGCAAGGAACCGGCAATCGATCAGTGTTACTGCAAGTTACTGCAACACAGTGCGTGGTCTGCGATGCAGCGAGCGGGGTACTGGCTGGATCGTTCCACTGGTTGATTCGGCGGAGTGTTCGCCAGGATTCTCCTGAACCTGTGCGCAGATCGCCGAGATGGTCTTGTACTGAAAGATATGCCGAGCCGTAATTTTTATTCCCGCCTGATTGGCGAGCGTGTTGATACGGAAAATCATCAGCGAATCGCCGCCTAACTCAAAGATACTATCTTCGACGCTAACCTCCTTAAGGCTTAGAGCATTCGACCAGATGAGGGCAAGTGTTTCTTCCAGCGGATTGCGCGGATAGACGATCGAGCGCTCACGCATGAGCTGCTCGGGTTGGGGCGCGGGAAGCGCACGGCGGTCGATTTTACCGTTAACCGTGCGGGGAAAGCTCTCCACAGCCATGATCGCCGCGGGCTGCATGTAATCGGGCAGCTGGGTTCTGAGCCAGGCACGAAGTTCGGCGGCCAGGCTCGTTGTATCGCCAGGCTGGGCTGGGATGATATACGCGGCGAGTCGTTTGTCTCCGGGGGCGTCGTGCGCGGTGACCCAATCAGTGCGCACGCAGGCGACGGCGGAGCGGACCAGCGGCGAACGCTCGAGCGCGTATTCGATTTCGGCAAGCTCGATGCGATAGCCGCGGACCTTGACCTGTGTGTCGGCGCGACCGAGGAATTCTACGGTGCCGTCGGCTCGATAGCGGGCCAGGTCGCCGGTGCGATAGAGGCGCTCAGTGAGTCCTGGCGCGAACGTGTGGTGAATGAATTTCTCGGCGGTGAGCTCGGGCGCGTTCAGATAGCCGAGCGCTATTCCATCGCCGGCCGCGAAGAGCTCTCCGGTGACGCCGATGGGCACAGGCTGCATGGCGGCGTCGACGATGTAGATGCGAGTGTTGGCGATGGGACGGCCGATGGGCACCATTCCAGACGCCAAGCTGTCGAGCGAGATGGTGTGGCAGCAAGTGAAGGTCGTGTTCTCGGTAGGTCCGTAGCCGTTGATTAGGCGAAGGTGGGGCAGCTCTTCGACAACGCGCCGGACATGAGTGACGGAGAGCACATCTCCGCCGGCTAGCAACTGGTGCAGCGGGCGGAGCGTCTCGATATGAGTCGTCGCGATGAGATGGAAGAGCGCGGCGGTGAGCCAGAGCGTGGTGACGTTGTATTGCTGGATGAGCGCGCCGATATCCTCCGGGGTTACGCGGCCGGCAGGGGCGAGAACCAGACGGCCTCCGTTGAGCAGGGCACCCCAGATCTCGAAGGTAGCAGCGTCGAATGACAGAGGAGCAAGCTGCAGGAAAACTTCGCCGGCGGAGAAGCTGGCGAAGGAATTGTTCTTGACCAGACGCAGAACGGCACGGTGCGGCACGAGCACACCTTTGGGATTGCCCGTAGAGCCGGAGGTGTACATCACGTAGGCCAGATCGTCGGGGCCGGGCGCGGGGGCGAGATTTCTGCTCGACTCGATCGCGATGGCTGGCCAGTCGGCGTCGAGACAGATGACGTTTGTGGCGAGCTGGGGCAAAGTTGCGGCGATGGAACGCTGGGTGAGCAGCGCCTGCGCTTGCGAATCGTGGATGAGGAAGCTGAGTCGCGAGGCCGGATAAGTGGGGTCGACGGGCACATAGGCGGCGCCTGCTTTAAGGATTGCCAGCAGACCCACAACAACTTCGAGCGAGCGGTCGAGACAGAGGGCCACGCGGGCTCCGGGCTTTACGCCAGAGCTTTCAAGGAAATACGCCAGCTGGTTGGCTTTCTCGTTCAACTCGGCATAGGTGAGAGACCGGTCGCCGGCGGTGACGGAGACGGCTTCAGGAGTGCGTTCGGCCTGCTCCTCAAAGACGCGGTGAATCGAACTTTCGCGGGGATAGACGGTCGCCGTCTGGTTCCAGTCGATAAGCAGTTGCTGCTTCTGCGCTGCAGTGAGCAGTGAGACCTGTCCGGCGGTCTGCTCGGCGTCGTCCACGAAGGCCTGAAGGATGGCCTCGATGTGGCCGCACCAGCGCTCGATGGTCGATTCGTCGAAGAGGCCGGTGTTGTAATCGCAGTCGAGCCAAAGCTCGCTGCCACGATCGATGAAGTTGAAGAAGAGGTCCATGTTGACATGGGTCTTCGCGTTTGCGCTGAGGTCGACGGAGAGGCCGTCGAACTTCAGGCCGGCGCCGACCTGCTCGACATTGAACTGCACTTCGACAAGCGGCAGCCGCGAAGACTCGCGCTGAATCTTGAGCCTGCGCAGAAGCGTCCCGTAGGTGTAGTCCTGATGATCCTGCGCGTCGAGCAGCTTTTTGCGGGCCTGCTTGAAGAATTCCGAGAGCGGCTGATCGGCCTGGAAGCTGCTGCGGATGGGCAGGAAGTTGACGCAGTGCCCGACCAGCGTCGTGCCATTTTCTAGAATGGACTGGCCGGCCATGGGGATGCCGATGACCACGTCATCCTGCTGCGAGAGGCGGTGGATGAGCTGCGAAAAGCCTGCCAGTAGAGTGGCGAACAGCGTGCTGCCCTGCTTTGCGCCGGCCTTCTTGACGGCCTTTAGGAATTCAGGCGGAAAGATGAACCGTTTGGTTGCGCCTTCATTGCTGCGCATGGCTGGCCGCGGCCTGTCCGTGGGCAGTTGCAGCGCCGAGGGCATGGTCTTGAATTCGTTGAGCCAGTAGGCTTCGACCTCGGAGTTTTCCTGCGACTCGTGACGCGCGTTCTGTTCGATCGCGTATTGGCTGAAGTTGAGAGGCGCGGGCAGCGATGCGGCTTTTCCGGAGACGGCAGCGCTGTAGAGTTCACCGAGTTCCGAGTAGAGGACGTTCGTGGACCATCCGTCGAAGATGATGTGGTGTGCGCTGAAGAGACGCCCGTGTTCGCTTGGCGCGAGGCGGACGAGACGCATGCGGAAAAGCGGGCCGCGGTGAAGATCGAAGGGCGTGGATGCCTGCTGCGCGATCAGAGTCCTGAGCTGTTCGTCGCGGCCTTCTGTCGAGAGCGTGCTGAGGTCGTCGTTCTCCAGCGGCAATGGGACGTGAGCCGCGATGTGTACGGTATCTCCGTTTTCGAGGATGGTGGAGCGAAGGGCCTCATGGCGCGCGACGAGTTGTTCCAGGCTGCGGATGAGCGTGGCTTCGTCGAGCGGGCCGTTCAGGCGGAGAGAGGTCGATTCGTTGAAAGCGCAGTTGGCCTCGTCGCCGAGCTGCGTTCCGAAGAGGATTTCGCGCTGCGGCTCGGTGATGGCGATGTCGCGGTCGGCCGGGGCAATGGCCTCGACGGGTTCAGGAGCGGAAACCGGCGTTGTGGGCGCGGGCTGTACGGCTGCTTCTGCATGGCCGATCGCCTGGCCGGCCTGCATCTGGCGAAGGCTGGTGCGGAAGGCTTCGCGCACGAAGTCGAGGTCCGCATCGGTGTGCGCCGTGGTGAGGAAGCAGGGAAATCCCTCCTGAATGTGGATGCCCTGCTCGCGGAGGTGGTAATAAAGCAGGCGCGCCAGCTTCGGTTCGGCTGCGGCGCTCATGTAGAACCACGACGAGAAGGTTTCGATGACCGAATGGTAGGAGAAGTCTCGGAACAAGGCGTTCAGATCCGTAACCAGCGACGTAGTCTTCGCGGTGAGATCCGTTTGCAGCGAAGGGCCGGAGCTCTTGATGTGCTCAAGGCTGGCGCGGACCGCTGCCAGAGCGAGCGGATGGCGCATGAAGGTCCCGGCGTAGAACGTGACGCCGACCTGCGGGAAGGAGTCGTCGCCATACTGCCACGCTCCGCCGTCGAGGGCGTCCATGTAGGTGGGGCTGCCGGCGAGGACACCGACCGGGAGTCCGCCCGCAACGACTTTTCCGTAGGTCGCGAGGTCGGCACGAATATCGTAAAGGGCTTGCATGCCGCCGGAGTGGGTGCGGAAGCCGGTGACTACTTCGTCGAAGATGAGGCAGGAGCCGCTCAGTTGCGTGATGCGGCGAACCTCACGCAGAAATTCGACTGGACGAAGCTCGGGATGGCGGCTTTGAACAGGCTCGACCAGCACGGCGGCGATTTCGTCGGCGCGCTGGCGAATGACTTCGAGGCTTTCCGGCGAGCCATAGTCGAGCACAAGGATGTTGGCTACGCTTTCGCGGGGAATGCCGGGCGCAACCGGCATGGAGCGGCGGTTGCCGACAGACTTGACCAGCACTTCGTCGAAGCTGCCGTGATAATCGCCGGTGAAGAGCACAACAAGATTGCGGCCGGTGACGGTGCGCGCCAGGCGCATGGCTCCCATCACAGCTTCGGACCCGGTGTTGCAGAAGGTGACGCGCTGCATGCCGGTGAGCTCGCTGATGAGCTCGGCGCAGACGCCGGAAAGCTCAGTTTGGGGGCCGATGGCGAATCCCAGGTCAAGCTGCTTGCGCACGGCGTCGACCACAAAGTCGGGCGAGTGACCGTAGAGGATAGCACCGTAGCCGTTGAGGATATCGACGTAGCGATTGCCGTCGTTGTCCCAGAGATAAGCTCCGGCGGCGCGATCGACGACCAGCGGATAGACGAGCTCCTTGGTTTGCGCGTTGAAGCCGGAAACGACACGGCCATCGGCGAAGACGCCGCGGTGGTCCTGGGTAAATTTCTTCGAGCCCTGAGTGCGCGAGGCGTAGCTCTGGACCAGATTCTTGAGGTAGGTCTCCTGCACGGGATTCAGGCCGGCGGCCTCACCACGCTGCACGGGTTTGAAGGGCGTAAAGGCAGGCTTGGACGTCTTTGTCTCGGCGACGGGTGCAGGTGGCAGGGCTTGAGAAGCTGCAGTAGCAATTGTATCTGCGATTGTTACCGATTGTGATGGAGACGGTGGAATTGTAACTGTCGATGATACAGAAGCGACAGGAGCTGCCGGTTGACCGCGCAGAAATTCCATCTGCTGGTTGAACAGCGCGGTGAGTGCCTGCATCTGGCTGGCGAAGAGAGCTTCGTAGGAGCCCGGTGCCGTTGTGGTTGCCGAAATTGAAGGCGCCGTGGCTGGAGCGGGTGCTGTGGCAATGACTTGAGTGGCTGCGGGGACTGCAGGTGCTGGTGTGGATGCAACCGGGGCAGCGCTGCGTAGTTCGGGGGCGACCGTGGCATCGAGATGCGCGGCCAGTGTGCCCAGCGTGGGATAGCTTTCCATGATTTGCCGGAAGGTGAGCTTGACGCGGAATTTGCTCTGAATGCCCTGAGTCAGCTGGGTGAGGAAAAGTGAGTCGAAGCCGAGCTCGAGGAAAGAGGCATCCGCCTCGGCGTCGGCGAGATCCGTCCCGGAAAGATCGGTGATAAGTGCTTTGAGTTCCGAAAGCATAGTGTCGTTGTGTGCGACAGAAGGCGTAGCCATGATTGAAACCTCAGCAGGCAGCACAGATGCCTGGTTGGTGTTGGGCGTGTTTGCCGGGGACACAGCGATAACTGGCGGGTCGGGCTGCGCCGGCATCGACGCAGCAGGCGCGTCGACCCAATGCCTGTGGCGCTCGAATGGATATGTTGGCAGAAGGGCACGTTTGCGGCTGTAGCCTGCGTGGAATGCTGTCCAGTCAGGATTGGCTCCCAGGGTCCAGAGAAGGCCGAGCGCGGAGAGAAGCGCGCCGTCCTCGGGTTCGGCAGCGCGCGCGGAACCCAGCGACGATAGCGTTGCCGGCGTCCAGGAGCTGGCTTTGGCGATCTGGCGGATGAGCGGGACAAGCGTCTCGGAGGGTCCAATTTCGAGCATGATGCGCTCGGGGGTGTGGATAATTTCGCGGACTGCGTCGGCGAAGCGAACGCTGTGGCGAAGCTGCCGGGTCCAGTACTCGGGGTCGGCGACTTCAGAGGCGGTGATCCATTTGCCGGTGAGGGTCGAAACATAAGGAGTCGACGGGGCAGCGAAGTTTATGCTGCGAATGACTTCGGCGAACGGAGCCAGCGCGGGTTCGACCATGCTGCTGTGGAAGGCGTGTGAAGTGGCGAGCTTGCGATGGGCGATCTTCTCGGCGTCAAGCCGCTGCATGAAAGCGTCGATAGCGGCATCGCCTCCGGAAACCACGCACAATTGCGGACTGTTGACCGCAGCGAGGTCGAGATCTAATTCAGAGTTGCCAGTACCCTGGGGCATCAGAGCCAGGACGGTAGCCTCGTCCTTGCGCACGGCCAGCATGGAGCCGCGCGGCAGATCCTGCATCAGGCGGCAGCGCGCGGCGATGAGGCGCAGGGCGTCGTCGAGCGAGAAGACTCCAGCGAGGCACGCGGCTACGTATTCCCCGACACTATGTCCCACCATGGCGACGGGCTTGATGCCCCAGGAGAGCCAGAGCTGGGCGAGCGCGTATTCGAAGGCGAAAATCGCCGGCTGCGCGTAGAGCGTCTGGTTGAGCCGGGTTTGCGTTTCCGGTGAAGAGTCAGCCGGATAGATGATGTCGAGCAGGCTTGCGCCGAGGGCGGGAGCAAGAATTTCGCTGCAGCGGTTGAGAGCATCGCGGAAGACCGGTTCGGATTCATAGAGCTTGCGGCCCATGCCGAGCGACTGAACACCCTGGCCGGGGAAGCAGAAGACGACGCCGGGATTCTCGAAGGGGCTGTCCTGCCGCAGGATGGCAGGGGAATCGCCGGAGCTGAGCGCCTCGGCTGCTTCGAGCGCAGAGGAGGCGACCAGAGCGCGACGGAAATGGTGACGGCTGCGGCCGATTTGCAGCGTGTACGCGGAGTCTGCAAAGTTAAGGTCCGGGCTCCGCGAGAAGTGCTGCGCAAGCGATTGTGTGAGATTGCCCAGGGCTGTCGGGCTCTTCGCCGACCAGACCAGCAAGTGATGCTTGCGTCCGCTATCGGAAGGCCTAAGCTGGGGCGGTGCTTCAATGACGACGTGCGCATTGGTGCCCCCGACTCCGAAGGCGCTTACACCGGCGCGCAACGGAACTCCGTTGGTCTGCCAAGGCTGGAGCTCGCGGTTGAAGTAGAACGGGCTGTTCGCCAGCTCGAGGTGCGGGTTGGGCTGCTCGAAGTGAAGGAGGCCGGGAATTGAGCGGTTTTCGATCTGCAGAACCGTCTTGATGAGGCCGACGCCCCCCGCAGCTACGTCGAGATGGCCAACATTCGCCTTGGCCGTGCCGAGCGAGCAGAAGTTTGTTTCGGAGGTGGACGCGCGGAAGGCCTTGTTCAGGCCTGCGATTTCGATGGGATCGCCGAGCGGAGTGCCGGTGCCGTGGGCTTCAAGATAAGTGATGGACTCGGCGGGGACGCCGGCCATTTTCTGTGCGCGCTGGATGACCTGTGCCTGGCCATCGACACTGGGCGCGGTGTATCCAACCTTTACGGAGCCGTCGTTGTTGATGGCGAATCCGCGAATGATGGCGAGCACCTGATCGCCATCGGCAACGGCGTCTTCGAGGCGTTTGAGCAGGACGATCGCTGAACCGGAACCGAAAACGGTGCCGCTGGCGCGATGGTCGAAGGGGCGGCAGTGGCCGTCGAGCGAGGCCAGCCCGCCTTCCTGCGGGATGTAGCCGCGATGTTCGGGGAAAGTGATCGAGACGGCACCAGCGAGCGCCATGTCGCAACCTGCGGTGAGCAGGCTCTGGCAGGCCTGGGCTACCGCGACCAGCGCTGTCGAGCAGGCCGACTGCACGGTCATGCTGGGTCCGCGCAGGTTGAGCTTGTAGGAGACGCGGGTGGGCAGGAAGTCCTTATCGTTGCCCAGCATGGTGACGTAGTTGCCAACCTGGTAGCTGCCGGTGAAGTCCTCGAGGAATTCGCGGCCGGTAGCGAGATTCCGCATGAAGTAGGTGTTCATACTGCAGCCGGCGAAGACACCCACCGATTGCGTGGTGTGAGCGGGATCGTACCCGGCGCGCTCCAGAACTTCCCATGCGCATTCCAGGAAAACGCGATGTTGCGGATCCATGTGCGCGGCTTCTTTGGGGTAAACGCCAAAGAAGGCGGCATCGAACTTGTCGGTGTCTTTCAGGATGGGCCGTGCGGCGACGTAGTTCTCAGCGCGGCTGGCGGTCTCGCGTTCGTAGCTGTCCAGTTGTTCGCGATCGAAGAAGGTGATTGATTCGACGCCGGATACGAGATTGTTCCAGAACTCCTCGACGCTGTTGGCGCCCGGAAAGCGCCCGGTCATGCCGATGATGGCGATTGCGGACGTGGGCAGTGGCTGGGACGGATTGGCGGGGGCGGCGAAGACCGCAGCGGTGCCGCTCGAGGCAATATGGGAGGCTGCCTGCCCTTCGCGCTGAACAAGACTGGTCATGGTGCGCAGCGTAGGGTACTCGAAGATGGCCGCAATGGGCAGCTGAGCCTGATCGGTCTGACGAAAAACGGTTCGGTTGATCTTGGAGATCAGCACGGTGGCCAGAAGGGAGGTGCCGCCGCTATCGAAAAAGTTGTCATCCAGGCCGACGCGGGGAAGACCCAGGACTTCCTTCCACAGCCGAGCTACGGCTGCAGCCAGATCCTCCTCCAGCCTGTCACTCGGGCGCAAAGACTCCGCCCGTGCCTCCTCTATCCTCGACGCGGAAGAGGAAGCTCGACGAATGGAATCATCCGGGTTGTCGGTCTTCTTTGGCATGCATGGGGGAGACGAGGTGCTGGATTTTATATTTCTCTTGCCGCGGGAATTGCCTCATCCGCGTCTGAGATGTCTTGCACGTTGACGAAAGGAGTAAAAGGAGACGCTTCGGAACGTGGATACCGAGGCTGCCAACGCAGGTTCATCTTGTTGACGCGCGCTTCAAAGTCGGTCAGATCCTGCTTCAACGTCTTTTCGGCGCGCAGCAGCCCTACCTTGTTGATGACGACCGCAACGCCGCCGACATTGAGCCGTTCGAGCAGGCGCGCCGTGCGCTTCAGTTCAGACTTCTTTGTCTTGGCGGATTCGCCGACCAGGACGGTGACGTCGGCAAACCGCGCCAGATATTCGGTTTCGGCGGAGGTCAGCAGCGGGGCGGCGTCGATCAGCACAATGTCATACTCGTTGGTCAGCTCCTGAAAGGCCTTCGCCATGAAGCTGGTTGCCAGCGGTGTGACTTTTGAATTCAATGCCTGAGTCATGACGGTGGACTGGAGTTCGGTGCCTGGTCCGGCATGCGCAGCATCGTCAGCGGGAAAATCGGGCCGGCGTCCCGCTTCTGACAAGTTAACCGTGGCATAAGCAACAGGATTCGTATTCCCGGATGCGTCGATGGTCAGAGTCTTCCGGCCCAGCTTGGCAAGAGTGCTGCCCAGGTGCCCGACGATGGTGGTGGTGCCGGCGCCGGAAGTGACGCCAGTCACAACAAAAGTGCGCACCCCGGCAGCGTGGGCAGCGTGATCGATGCCCGCGGCCAGCCGCAACGCGCACTCGTCATAGACCAGCTGAGTTACTTCCCGGTCGTCGAGAAGCACGCCGACGGGCGAGAAGCCCATCACCGACTCAACATCGCCGCCTGTGTAGAGATGCGGATCCAAGAGATCGAAGAGCACGGCTGCCGCGATTCCCAGGAGTATCGATACGGGGAACAGCATGAGCAGCATTCTGTGCGCCTTGCTCGGCTCGGGGCCGAGAGGAGGTCTTGCCGGCTGGAACAGATGCACCGATCCCGGCGAGCTGCTTTCCAGTTCCAGGTTGCCGATGCGCTCGTCGACGGCGTTGTAGCGTGTCTGCAGCCGCTCAACATCGGCCTTGATTTCGTCGGCTCGCTGGAATTTCGGCGCGGCGGTAGTGGCGATGCTCGTCTGCTGCTGCAGGTCACGCAACAGTCTCGATTCGACCGTGGCGGCCCGGTTCACTTCGCCGTGCAGCTTCTCTTCCAGCCGTGCTGCGGCCTTGGTGCGGAGATTCGCCTGCATCGTCTGGAGGGCGTTCTCGGTCTGAGCGAGCTGATCTTCCACTTGCTTCCGCAACGGGTTGTTAGGCGTAAGGCCGGCCAGCGTTCCCAGCAATTCACTGCGCTTCTGGCCCAGCGAAGATTTGAGCGCCGTGAGCTGCGGATCGCTCGCGATGATTTCATCGGCAGCCGCATTCAGAGCCGAGTTGGGCGCCGTAGGATTACCGGATTCGAGTGCCGAGAGCTGGGCTTCGGCTTGAATCCGCTGGTCATGGGCGGTGCTCAGGTCGCTGCGCATCTTCTCGAGTTGCCCATCGTAGGGGTTCGTGGTGACGACGGCCACGCCCATGGATTTCGCTATGTCTGACTGTTCCTGGAGCCGAGCATCCAATTCCGATTGCAGGCGCGCCCGTTCTTCGCGCAGGGTCTGCAAGCGCTCATCGCGGCCGTAAAACTCCTCGTCCTTATTCTTCTCCAGGTAGGTGTCGGTCACCGCGTTTACAATTTCAGCCAACTTTCCAGGACGCGCGCCGTGCAACGTAATCTCTACCTGGTAGGTCGTGCCCACGCGGGCGATATCCAGAGCCCCCTGCAAGCGCGCCACGGCGGATTGCTCGCTTTCTCCAGGCGCCCGCCATGTACCAGGGGGCAGTTTGCGCAGCGCGTCGGCGATCACGTCGTAGCGCGTGACAGAGTGCATTTCTTCCTGGATGTAGGTCTCATACTGATATTGCTGCTCGCGGTCGTCGGTAAGCGTCTTGGGAAAATTGGGTGATACGTAAACGATGCTTGCGGCGGAATAGGTGGGGCGATGGCGGAGGACCACGGCAAGTCCCAGGCCGCAGGTCACGAGCGCGATCAGGCTCGCCGTGATGGAGTGTATCTTCAGGCTCCGAAGAACATTGATCCTGAACCCCCCGCCGGCTGAAGGCGTGGGCCGAGGCTGCTGGGGTGCTGGTGCGGATTGTTGTGGTTCGAGTTGCCGTGGGGTTATATACATGCCATCCGGGTCCTTAATATCTCGTGCTGCGGGGGAACAGAGCCAATCTACGAATAGCACCGCGTCCAGCGGCGAAGCCTAGGAATGCAGAACTTTCCTTGTGGCTAAAAAGCGCCCCCCGCAAGGCCCAGGCTCAATAAGCTGGTCATGGGGCTGATCTGGCGCAGGAAATAAGTCACCTTATAGAAACCACTCTGAGGAATAATGATCACGTCGCCCGGCTTAAGGCTGACCTCTGATATGCCACCAGGGGTCATCAGCTGCTTCCAGCGGATGACTCTGGATGTATTGGAGGACTTCTCGATGATCGTTACATTGGGCGAAGTTCCGGCGCCCTCTGCCAATCCCCCGGCCTGAGCCAGGACGGAGGGTAATGTGGATTCCGGCGTGAGCGGAATGGCGCCCGGTGACTTTACTTCGCCGAGCACGGTGACGAACAGATCGGCTTGCGAAGGTATAAAAATGATGTCGTTGCGGCGCAATCGTATATCCGCCGTGGCGCTGCCGCTGCGCAACAACGCCCTCAAATCGACCTCAAGCACTTGATCGTTGCCGCGATAGATCATGCAGCGATCGGGCAGGCCGTCTTTGTTTGAGGGGGTGGCCTGAAGCCCTCCGCGGGAGACGGCATCGAGCAGAGTCGGCGCCGTGTCGAAATAGAGCACTCCCGGATGCTGTACATTGCCCAGAACAGTGACTCGGTTGGAGCCGTACTTCTCGATGTTGACGGTAACGGTGAGATTTGTGTAATCCGCCGAGAGAGCATCGATGATGGCTTTGGCGGCGGCTGGGCGGGTCAGATTTGCCACAAGCAATGGTCCGGCAATGGGCAGTGTAATCCGCCCGTCGGGGCCGATCGTGTACTTCCTCGAAAGTTCGGGTCTGCCGGGAAAGTCCAGGCTGATCTCGTCACCTGCGCCAAGCTGGTATTCTTCGTCGGCCGGGGGCTCAAAGTTCTGGAGTTGCTTTTCGGGACTCAGCTTGAGCTGTGGCACCTTGGCCACTTGATCCGGAGGGGGGACAGCCGACGGCCCCTGTTGCGCCAGCAACGGGAACGCTCCCAGGCCCAAGACCAGACCGATGCTTGCCACCCGAGTTGACCAATCTGCGAATCTCATAACATGCCAGACCTTTCGATAAATCTCCACGCCTGCACGAGCTCCAGGTTTCAAACCAATATCCCCATCATGCCTTGAACCCGAAATCTAGGAAATACTCCTAAAGTTGGAGTCCCGATTGGTGCGAACCCACTCAGCCTTGCCCCTCGATCCGAGCAGAACCGCAGGGAGCAGACGCAGCTTCCACAAGATATAGAGCGGCGCCGTGGCCAGCACACCCAGCGTCCGCAGAAAGTTCGGTCCGCTCGCCGCTGCGGCCAGCACATGGGCCGCAATCACTAGGAGCGAAGCGATGGCGTAGATGCGAATCCCGGCTATTGGCACGCAAAGGGCGAGCAGCAGGGCAAAGACCCCGTAAGCCATCGGCAGACCGGCCACATCGAAGAGCGGTTCGGCCACGCGGAGGCGTCCACGCAGAAGCTGCCCAAGTAGGGGACCCGTCCAGACTCGGGCAGCATGAAATCTGCCGCCCTCCCAGCGTGCGCGCTGAACCTGCTCACCCTCTCGTGAAGCGGGAAGTGTGGCCGAAACAAGGGCAGTCTCAAGGAAGCGCACCCTTTTCTCCGCCAGCACCATGGTGATGTGATACTCCAGATCTTCGACGATCGAAAACGCGCCGTAAGGTACCTGGTTCAGGAGGTTGCGGCTGAGAGCGAAACCATTGCCGAAAATACCTGCGGAGAGACCCAGTCTTTCCCGTCCGCGCGGACGAATGATGTTAAATCCACGCAGCGCAAGAGCCGCGAGCCGGGCGTTGATCTTCTCCGTGGGGCTCTCCATCTCATAACGGCATTGCACCGCTTCGGCGCCATTGGCTAGAAGGTGCTGAACGGCCGGAACCAGATTCTTCGACACGATCGAATCCGCGTCGACGACCAGAATCGCCTTCGCCTGCCCGGCCAGCGCCCGCTCGAAGCCGTGACGAAGGGCGAAACCCTTTCCCTTCGCCGCCGGATCGTCGTAGATCAGGACCTCGGCTCCGGCCCTGCTCGCCTGCTGGGCGGTGCTATCGGTGGAGTTGTGGGCGACCACGAAAATGCTGATGTCGGATTTCGCAGTGCACTGGGCGGCAGATTCGCGCACGCTCCTGACGCAGCGGGAGATCAGAAACTCCTCATTGTGCGCCGGTATCACGATGGCAAGAGGAAATCCTTCCGCTGGCTCGCTCTCCTCCGATTGTCGGCGCGCGGGCAGCAAGGCGGCGGCTGTCAACAGAGCCAGTTCCAGAACGAGAGGCAAGGTGATGGCCAGGAGCGCCAGGCCGAGAATCAGGTAGAAGTAAAATGCCATGCGGAAGACGCGCCTCTCAATAGATGACCAAGCAAGTATCTGCCGGTACGCAAAACGGACCGGAGTAAATTGTGGGACCGCGACCGTAGGGCTACGGTCCGCCCTGCCCTACGGCTCTATCCAACCGAAACTTTGAATCCGTAACGGGATGCCTGACTGAAACCGGTCCCAAAATCGAGCTGCTGGCCCTGGCCGCCAGCGGCCATCCTCTGACAAACATCCTGCATGACTTCCACGCGGATCTGCACCGGGGCGCCGGTCTTCCGGCGAAATGTCTGGATACCCGGCACCTGCGGCAGAGGGCGCAGATCGGTTTTGGCGATTCTGTAAAGAGCGTCGCTTACGCTCGAAGTCGTCTTGAAGTAGCTGTCCAGCCGCGAGCTGCGCAGCAGACGAACTAGGTGGGGACGCATTTCCGCCAGCCAGAGCTGCAGCTTCAGTCGTTGCATCGACGTCATAAGGTGAACGAGCGAGCCGAGCGTATTGGGTCCAAAATAGGCGCTTTCGGCCATATTCAGCACAATGTGCTTACCCGACTCGCTGGCAACCCGGGTATATCTCTCAAATTCCGCGAGCAGCCGGCCGGTGAGATTCCCCTGGATGGTAATGACCTCAGTGTCCCCAACCCTGGTGCTGAAAACCTTGGAGGGGCCATTCTTTCTTGGCTGTGTAGCGGTCGCTGCCATCTGCTGCGGCAAGTAGCGGCCGAGCGTGAAGGCGTCGCTGATATACCTGCCCAATAGCCGCCGGGGTTCCTGGGCGGCGCGGAAAAACCACTCCATGCCGCTCTTCTGCATCCAGCGCGGGGCGCGTGTAAGCTTGCCCGCGATCATATCGAGCGAGCCTCCGATGCCGATCGAGACCGGCACTCTCAGGCGATCGCGGTGCATCGAGAGCCACTTCTCCTGCTTGGGATTACCGAAGGCGACCAGCAGAATGTCCGGCCGGGCCAACTCGATGCGACGAAGGATCTCTTCGTGATTCATCTCTTCGAGCGGACGAACGGGCGGAGAGTAGCGACCGACAATGCGCAGTCCCGGATAGCGCTCCTGCAACAGCTCCGAGGCGCGTTGCGAGCTCTTTTCGCCGGCTCCGAGCAGGTAGACGCGATAACCGCGCCGCGCCGCCAGCTCAGCCAGGCGGGGCACCAGGTCAATACCGCATACGCGCTCTTTCAGTCTGGAGCCCATCAGGCGGGCGGACCACAGGATGGGCATCCCATCCGGGACCACCAGCGAACAGGAGCAGAGAATGTTCTGCAACTCCTGGTCGTGAATGGCGTGCATCAGAAAATCCACGTTGGCCGTGGCTACCTGGTGGAAGCCGCCCTCGTCGATTTTTTGCTCGATGATCGCCACGGCCTCTTCCATTGTGACATTGTTAAATGGCACACCCAGAACAGCTACGGAATTTGGACTTATACCAGGCATAATTGCGAAATCCTCAAAGCTTTCAATTGGTGCATCGTTTAAAACTCGGGGGAGCCGAGAGGTCTCAAAGGCGACCCAACCTTTCCTTCTCAAAACAAACGGCTTACATGTGCGGGGATCCATTCCCCAGGATTTGCATACGGGCGCTGCCTGCCCGCGAGGGGACCCGGGCGGGCATTTCGATTACCTCGCAGGCACCCGATTCCAGACTGTGGCGCCGGTCTCCATACGAAATATCCGCGGCTTCGATCGGGCTTACGTCGTCCCGGGCGACTTCGACAGCGATGGCCTGGCCAACCGATGCAACGCAGATCACCAGCCGCAGTGCGTTTGCCGTGTGTACCAGCCGCCCTTCGAGGCCGGCGAGAGGCCCGCGTTGAATGCGCAGCAGCGTGCCTGTGGCCAGGTAGGGATGGCGTGTGCAGCGCGCACCGCTGTTCAATGACTGGCGCAAAGATTCAATTTCAAGCTCGGGCACCGCTTCCGGTTGGCCCAGGTTGCCAAGTAGCCTGACAACGCCGGTGGTTTCCAGCACACGTACGCGGTTGCTAAGGGTGGGTTCAAATCGGGCAAAGAGGTATCCGCCGAAGGCCGGTACGTTCATGGACTTTTTCCGATCCTTCCACTCATGGACCTCGCTCAAGGTCGGCAGATAGTTCTCCAATCCTTTAGCGGTCAGGTCATTCGCGATACGCTGCTCGTAGCGATAGCGTGTTTGAATCGCGAACCATTGAGTCCGGGTTATGTGTGAAAGTTCCATGGTCATCTCGACAATTTCACTGAAGTTGCTGGGGCTTCGCCCATGCCAGTCGCGAAGGCCGGGATAATAGCTGGTACCAGGGGCGAGACATCGTTAAGCAATAGGGTCGGCAGCAAAAAAAATTCAGTGATTCGACTTCTACTTCAAAATTTCCTGAGGCTTCGCTTCATTGGAGAAGCTCTCGTCGTTGACCTGCACTCTGTAAAAGAGCCACTCCGGGTCGCTATGTAAAATCGTTGCAATCTGTTCTCGAATGTCTCCGCTTGGTTGACGGAATCCATTGATGATCCTGCTGAGGTGGGCTTCATCGATGCCGAGCATTCTCGCCAGCCGATTCTGGCGAATCCCGGTGGTGTAAATTCGCAATTTCAGGTTCGGATAGATCTCTCGACCAAGGCTCAATGTCTTACCCTTAATGTGTGTGGACTTCTGCCGGTTACTGACGGGCCATGCCAAAACAGCGACACACTCCCGGTAAATGCAATCAGGGTGCCAAACGGTATTCGGCCCGTTTGACAACATATTGTTGATCTGTCCAGGAATTGGGGGTGTTTGGAAGTCCCAATTAGTCTCCAGAGTTCCGAAAAAGTTTGAACGGTGGAGAAAAGTCCGACGAGAAGGGTTGTCGTTGGGAGTGGATTTGTGGGTGCCGAAGGTAACTTGGTTATGGGTACCTGACCGGGGTCAATTCTCGGCTATTGGTAATTCCCACGAAAGTGGTTTTGCTCACTCACCGGCTAAGCGCTATGATCCGCTTACTTAGAGTTGTCGTGCCATGCAAGCCGATGATGTTTTGCTGTGCTGCCTCTTTCTCTCTTAATCTCTCGATTCCTGCGTGGAGTGCCTAATGTCCGGTCTAATTCTGTTGATTGGCGAGAGTCCGCAAGCTCATGAGCCGCTGATTCAGAACCTGAAGTGTCACGGATACAGCGTGCTCCCGGTAAGGACTTTGCCGGAGGCCCTTCTGCATCTTCGCAACCCGGCTTTTACGGTAGCGGCAGTTATTTCCAATGTGGGCATGCGTCGTCAGCAGGACCTGGACACCATTCTCGAAATATGTGCGTCGCGACCACATCTACCTTTGATCCTTGCCGTGAACGAGCTGCATGAGCTGCACCGCGAATTTCGCACTTCCGTCCGCGGCCTTCATATATTGAAAACGCCGCTTGCACACCAGGATTCCTACCGCGCCATCCGCGAGGTAATTGATTCGGCCCGCTTTTCTCTGAACCAGGACAGGGATCTGGATCCCGACCTGCCGACGCGGGTTCTGGCCGCCGACGTATCTGGCGCCGTGGTGCAGCATTATTCCGAGTCGTTCCTGTCCCGCGTGGGCATGGCCGACGTTCCTGTGCTGTTGCATGGGGAAACCGGGGTGGGGAAGGAGGTCATGGCGCGCCGCTTGTGTGCTTACTCTTCTCGCGCTAACAAGCCTTTTTTGAAATTGAATTGCGCGGCGCTGCCTTCCGAACTGATCGAGAGCGAGTTGTTCGGGTACGAGAAGGGTGCTTTTACGGGCGCAACGATCGACAAGCCGGGCAAATTTGAGCTTGCCCAGGGAGGAACCATTCTGCTGGACGAGATCGGCGACATGGATATCCGTCTCCAGGCAAAGCTTCTCCAGGTGCTGCAGGATGGCGAAGTGCAGCCGCTGGGCAGCCGGCGCATCGTGAAGGTGGACGCTCGGGTGATGGCGGCCACGCACCGTGATCTGCGCAAAGGGATCGAAGAGGGAGCATTTCGCGAAGATCTTTACTACCGCCTCAACGTCATCAATATTGTGATTCCGCCCTTGCGCGAACGTCCGCAGGAGATTATTCCCCTGGCAGAGACGCTGCTGCACCGGCACTTGCCGCCTGGTGCGACCGCTCCGGTTCTTACCAGGGAACTGCAATCCGCGATGCTCGAATACAACTGGCCTGGCAATGTACGCGAAGTCGAAAATGTGATGCGCCGCTATCTGGTCTACCAGGACGCGGACTTACTGATTCAAGAGTTGGTGCGCCTTAACTCAGCTACCGCTGCGCCAGCCGAAAGGGCTCCAGAGCAAAGCCATGCCAACGGGAAGAACGGAAAAGTTGTGACCATGGACCACCTGGAGCAGAATTCGCGTGAGGCGGAGACGAAGCTGCTTCTCGACGCGCTGAGTGCCACCCGATGGAACCGGCGGCAAGCGGCGGCACAACTAAATATCGATTACAAGGCCTTTCTCTACAAACTGCAGAAATATGGGATTGTTGAGACGAAGGCGAAGCGCGGGGAAATCGGCGCTTGACGGTGGATTTGCGCCTGCTGCATGAGGCGTTTGATTCGCTTGCAGTGAGGAGCCAGTCTTGTTTGAGAATCTACGTGAGGATTTTCGCACGTATGACTACCAGTGGTCCCGTCAGGGCCTCTGGCTCATGGTGGTCTACCGCTTTGGACGATGGCGTTATACCATCCGCCGGCGGTGGATGCGGCTCCCGTTCTCCTTTCTCTATAAAGTGCTGAAGCCATTTTCCGAGATCCTCACGGGTATCGAATTGCCTTGCGAAGCGACCATTGGCAGACGCTTCCGCATCGACCATTTCGGCGGCATCGTGATCAGCGGAGATGCGGTGTTCGGCGATGACTGCGTGATTCGCAACGGAGTCACCGTGGGATTGCGGCATGCGGGTGTTCGCGGCGCACCGATTTTCGGCAACCGCGTGGATGTCGGCGCCGGCGCAAAGATACTTGGAGCGATTCGCATCGGCGACGATGTCGTGATCGGAGCCAATGCCGTCGTCCTCAGAGATGTGCCCGCGAATTCCGTTGCCGTGGGCGTTCCTGCACGAATTTTGCCCCGCAAACTTCAGGAACTCGCCACCGAGCCAATTGCCGACGACGGAATTCTCGAGGCGCAGGTATGAAAGCACGTTGGAAATCCGCGGCGTACGAGTCTCCATGCTGGAGCCGGAATGAGGCTACTGATTGAGCACGCCTGCGATTTCGGTTGTGGTTATCGGGAGGAACGAGGGCCAGAGACTGGCTCGATGCTTGGAGTCGATTCGCCTGATGCGTGGCTTCGACGGTGAAAGCATCCAGATTATCTATGTCGATTCGGCCTCGAAGGATGGCAGCCCGGAACTTGCGTCTACGTATGGCGCCGAAGTGATCATCGTTCATGCGGAGCGCCCGACCGCCGCTCTCGGCCGGAATGCCGGCTGGCGTGTCGCGAAGTCGGAGTTCGTCCTATTCCTCGATGGCGACACGGTGCTGCACCCCGATTTCGTGAAGGCCGCCTCAGAGCCGATGCTGCAGGATGCATCGATCGTCGCGGTGTGGGGCCATCGGCGCGAAATCCATCCCGAGGTCTCGATCTACAACCGCATCCTCGATCTGGACTGGGTGTATGCGCCAGGCATTGCCGAGTTCTGCGGTGGCGACGTGCTTATGCGCCGCCGTGCCCTTGAGCAGGTCGACGGATATGACAACGAGTTGATTGCCGGCGAGGAACCTGAGATGTGTCGCCGCATGCGAGCCCGCGGCTACCGCATTTTGCATGTCGACCACCCTATGACGGGGCACGATCTGCAGATGACGCGATTGAGCCAGTACTGGAAACGCGCGACTCGTGCCGGCCATGCCTTTGCCGAGATATCCCGCCGTTTTCGCAACAGCGACGATCCTGCCTGGGAGACCGACCGCAAGCGCAATCTGCTGCGTGGAATCTTCTGGGCGGCTTCACTGGCAATCGCTCTGATCGTAAGCGCTCTCAGATTCACCCTTCTTCCCCTTGCCCTTTGGTCGGCGCTGCTTATAGCGCTGTCTCTTCGTTCAGCGTGGAAGTCACGCTGGAAATCGCACGACGTTGTTACCCTCCTCCTCTACGGCGTCCATTCCCATCTACAGCAGATCCCCATCTGCATTGGCCAGTTGCGATATGCCCTGGACCAAAGGCGCGGGAACCGGCGCGCACTCATCGAATACAAGGAATCCGACGGCATTTAGACAAAGTGACCGCGGGATAGAACGGCGTTTTCTCAGGCAAGTATGCGGTTTTTTGAACTACTTATCTGCTTGTTCATCTTTATTCTCGTCGCCTGGATGCTCCTCGGCGCGCGTCCAGCCCGGCGAGGAATCCGCATGCTCGTCATTCTGCTGTTCGCAACGCTCATCGTGCATCTAAATGCCGAAGGCGCCCGCTGGCAAATGGTGCCAGCCTATCTCGCCGCGAGCATCGGGCTGGTCTGGGTCCTGGCCGGAAGGCCGATGGCGGTCGGCTCGATTCGTTGGATTGGCGCGGGATGCCTACTGCTGCTGGTTGGCACCGGAGTGCTTTCCTTCATGCTGCCCATGTTTCAGCTGCCCAGACCAACCGGAGAATACGCTGTCGGTACGCGCATCCTATATATGGTGGATGCGAGCCGGAAGGATGAGTATGGGCTTGCGCCGACCGGCCACCGGGAGTTGATGGTGCAGGCGTGGTATCCTGCGCAGCCCGCAGGAGAGCGGCTCGCCGCTTATCGCCGCCGTGAGGAAACCTCGTGGTTCTCGTCCTACCAGTCCCTCCTGCGAACACATTCCTTCCTCGACGCGGCGGTTCGACCCGCCGGCGCGCCATATCCAGTGCTGATCTTCAATCCAGCCTGGACGAGTCAGAGAACGCAAAGCACATTCCTAATGGAGGAGCTGGCGAGCCACGGCTTTGTGGTTGTCAGCATCGACCACACATACTACTCCGGGGTGGTTGCCTTTCCTGATGGCCGCGTGATCGACGCGCGGTTCGCGCCGCGCCTTGAAGACTTTGATCATTTGACCGTTGATCAGGTGGACGCTTTAGGAGACAAGTATGCGCAAATTCTGGCGAAGGACGACAGTTTCGTCCTTGACCAGCTGCAGGCGCTGAATCAGGATTCGGCCGGCCCCTTTTTCGGCCGTCTGAATATGGCTCGTGTGGGAGTACTGGGACACTCTATTGGAGGAGCGGCAGCGGCGGAAGCCTGTTTTCAGGACCCGCGCATTCAGGCCGCGCTTTCCCTCGATGGATGGATCTTCGGCAGTGTCGCGCGGAATGGTCTTGCAAAGCCGTTCATGCTGATCTATGAGGGACTCTACGAGGAGAAATGGACGCCGCCGTTTCCTGCTTCGGGTACGCCGTTCGAGCAGAGAAGCTGGCAGATGGACCGGATGGATACTGCCAGAATGGATGCAACCTTGCACCGATACGGCGGATATCGTCTTTTCATTGAGGGCGCCAGCCACTGGAACTTCACGGATCGGCCGCTGTATACGCCGATTCGTTCGTGGGGATACGCGGGCACGATTGCCCCCCAACTCGCTCACCAGATCATCAATCGTTATGCGGTGGCCTTCTTCTCTCATTATCTCAAGGGAACGCCGGAGCCGATTATCGAGAAGCTTCCGGATGAATACCCTGAAACCACTTTTGAGATATGGAAGTCCGATTTGGTAAACAAGGCAGTCGCGACTCGTTGAATGTAGAAACACACCCGGTCGCCGCCGCCAAGCACACAAAAGTGGTGATTCTTCCTGCAGGGCTTTCAGGTACCATTTGATTGGAATTTTGTTCCGCCACTGTTCACTCCAGAACCTAGCGACTCCCAAAAATGAGCCTATTTTGGCTGCCACAACAACCTGATTGGAACGCCGCGCTCCTGGAAGCCCGCAAGCGCCCGGCCCGCGAAGTCGCGCCCCGCTTTGTGGCTCTGGCGAACACCTCGATCGACTTTCTGCAGACCGCGAAGCTGGATAAGATCGTCCAGCAATGCGGCGATGATTTACGCGCTGCCCTGACGCGGACGCGCCCCATGAAGCTGGCGCTTCTCGGTTCATCGACGCTAACTCACCTGGTTCCGGCGATCCGGATGGCGGCGCTCCGGCGCGGATTCTGGCTCGATGTCTTTGAAGGCGATTACGGCATGTATCATCATGAGCTGGCCGACCCTTCCTCTGCGCTTTACACCTTCCAGCCCGATGTCGTGCTGCTGGCTCTCGATGCCCAGCATATTGCGGGAGGAAACGGCGCCTCAGCCGAGCATTCGCTTGCGAACCTCACTGCTTGCTGGAAACTCGCCCAGGAGCAGTTAGGCGCGACTGTGATTCAGCAAACGGTTCTGCCGGTCTTTGCGCCGCTGCTGGGAAACAACGAGCAGCGCCTTCCCTTGTCTCCGTTCTCGATCGTTGCCGAAGTGAACCACCGGCTGCGCCAGCAGGCGCCACAGGCCGGCGTGCACCTGCTCTCACTCGACACGTTGACGCAGGACGAAGGTCTGAAGACCTGGCATGATCCGGCCTTGTGGCACCGGTCAAAGCAGGAAGTCAGCCCTCGCATGGCGCCTCTTTACGGCGATCACGTCGGTCGCTTGCTGGCCGCCCTGCGAGGACTCTCCTATAAATGCCTGGTGCTCGATCTCGACAATACACTCTGGGGCGGCGTCATCGGCGACGACGGTCTTGAGGGCATTCTGCTCGGCCAGGGACACGCCGTTGGCGAAGCCCATACCGCATTTCAGCATTACGCAAAGGAACTCGCCGGTCGCGGCGTCATCCTCGCCGTGTGCTCGAAAAACGACGATGCGAATGCGCGCGCGGCGTTTGAGCGGCATCCTGAAATGCTCCTCAGGATCAAGGACATTGCCTGCTTCATCGCTAATTGGCAGGACAAGGCCACTAATCTCAGGACCATCGCCGAAACCTTGAATATCGGCCTCGATTCGCTGGTCTTTGCCGACGACAACCCCTTCGAGCGCAATCTGATTCGGCAGGAATTGCCGATGGTCGCGGTACCCGAGTTGCCGGAAGATCCCGCGCTCTACGCCTCCACCATCGCCGGCGCCGGTTATTTCGAGTCCCTGTCCGTCACCAAGGAGGATCTGGAGCGGGGCCAGCAGTACCAACTCAATGCCGAACGCAATCGTCTGAGGGAATCCTCGACCGACATGGCGGGCTTTCTGCGCGGGTTGGAGATGCAGCTGATCTGGTCGCCCTTCGACTCGGTCGGGCTCAGCCGCATCACCCAGCTCATCAACAAGAGCAATCAGTTCAATCTCACCACCCGCCGTTACACTGAGACAGAAGTAGCGGAGTTGATCGGTCAGCCGGAGTGCCTGACCTTGCAGCTTCGCCTTACCGACCGCTTCGGCGACAATGGCATCATCGCGATCATTATTGGCCGGCCAGCTCACGGCTCTGAAACAGACGTGCTCGAACTGGACACCTGGCTGATGAGCTGCCGCGTTCTCGGGCGTCAGGTGGAGGAAGCGACCCTGGAGCTGATCGTGAAACAGGCGAAGCTGCTCGGAGCCAGACGCATCGCCGGGTTCTATCTGCCCACCGCAAAGAACGGCATGGTGAAAGACCATTACGGACGGCTGGGATTTTTGCAGACGAGTCTCGCCGAGGACGGAAGTTCAAGTTGGATTCTCGAACTCAAGACTTTTGAAGCGAAGCCCACATTCATTCAAATCGTGGAAGGAACCCTTGACCACAGAACAGATTTACGCGAAGCTCACTGACATTTTCCGGGACGTTTTTGACGACGAATCGCTTGTATTGACACCGGAGCTCACCGCGAGCGATGTGCCGGGCTGGGATTCCTTCAATCACATCAATCTGATCGTTGCCACTGAAGTGCAGTTCAAGATCAAGTTCAAAACCGCGGAACTCGAATCGCTGCGCAACGTGGGCCACCTGGTCGAAGTCATCGCCTCGAAAGTCGGGTGAGCCTGCTCCGAAAAAGTGAACAGAGAAGACGGCGAAGGCTCTGTTCCTGCTCCCCCAAAAGGGTTTGGCAATTCGTCGGTTTGCCTGAGTCGCCGCGAAGGCGTGGTGTATAGTGGAGGCGATTGCGATGGCCAAAATGGAGATTCCGGCTTGAATATGGCACAACTGCGCGATCTGAAATACGAATTCATCCGTACGCCCTTTGAACAACCGCTGATGCGCCTGCGCGAAGCTGCAGGCTACTTCTGGCGCAGGAGAAATCCGGAACTGCGCGAAGTCTATCTCGAAGGTGATCGCATCGACGCGCTCTGGAAGAAAATCATCCGCAAAGATACCAACTGCATCGACGCGGGCTGCCACTACGGCGCCATGCTCAGCCGCTTCTGCAACCTGGCCCCCCAGGGCAAGCATCTGGCTGTGGAGGCGATGCCCTCCAAGGCAACTTTCCTGCGCCGCAAGTTCCCTGATGTCGAAATACGAAATATTGCATTGTCCGACGAGCCCGGAGTCGCCAGCTTCTACATTGATATGGACAAAACCGGTTTCAGCGGGCTGGCCAAGCACACCGATGGCAATTTCAAGAAAATCGAAGTCGCCTGCGATCGCCTGGACACGATCATCCCACAGGACCGCCGCTTCGATGTGCTTAAAGTAGACGTCGAAGGGGCCGAGTTGCCGCTCTTTCGCGGGGCGACTGAATATTTGAAGCGCGACCGCCCAGTCGTACTCTTTGAATGTGGACCTTCGGGACCGCCCGCGTTTGGCTACACAGCAGGCGACTTGCACGACTTCTTCTCCGCCAACAACTACGCCGTGTTTTTCCTGAAGGATATTCTCGAAGGCGGAGCGCCCGTGGACCGGGCCTCGCTCGAAGCTGCTCTGGTTTTCCCATTTAAGGCGCTTAACTGGGTTGCGGTTGCGAACAGCCGCATCTCAGAAATCGCATCCGCATAGTCCGACACGCCATGGAGAAGCGGCATCTGTTCATTCCGGTTCTGCGATGGCTAGCTCTGCTGTTGCTTGCCTTGCCGTCACCGGCGATCGCACAGACCGTCGTCAATGTGGATCCCATGACCACCCTTCGCGGATATACGCAGAAGCCCGGCGCGAACATGGGAACGCCGACCAACTACGACTCTGGAATCATGTACAAAAACCTCCTCCTGCCGGCCAATGTCGGCGGCGAAGGAGCCTTACTGCAGCAGATATGGCAGGTTCAGTCGGGGGCCACTCCGCTCTCCACGACGCGGTTCAACTCGAACATCAATAATTCGCAGTACGATCAGGTGCCAGAGAATTGGTGGAAGGGTGCGCAACTCAGGGTTATCCAGTCATGCGGCGCAAACTCTGAGAATTGCTCCGGCGGTGGCGCGGAACTTGGCTGCTCCTCGACTATCGTCGCGAACACGAAGGCAGGCTCTGCCCCCAACGGAGCTACCTACACTTTCTCCCCGGCATGCGCTGCGCCAATTGCACCCGGCGACGTGATCGTTCTCAAGCAGACCTTTGCACCGCTGACGGAAACGCAGCTTACGACGGGCGGCTGGGGAGCCGGTATCTCGGAAGCGAACGGCGGACATATCTCCGAAGAGACAACCGATGTATGCGAAGGCTGTGGAGCGTCCAGTTACAAGATGGATCTCACCGCCGGGGGACAGGCTTCCGTCATGATTCGCTTCCAGATCGACCATCTCGATGTCGGCGGGACGGTTGTAAACATGTTTCGCAGGATCAATGGTACGTATGTCCTGAAGTTCATGGCGAAGCAGGTTTCCGGTTCCACAACCCTTTCCGTACAGGCGTCCAGGTACGGAGGATTCAACTGTGGTCCGTATCGCGCGGTGCTAACCCCCCAGTGGGCGCAATTCAAGATCCCCTGCAAAGCCGCCGAGGGAATCATGAAGCAGGAGAATTCGGCGATTCAGGTCGAATGGATAGGACGAGGCGGTGGAGTGGTGTATCTCGACAATCTGGACTTCGAGCAGGACCCTGCTACCACTGATCCCGCCAATTCCACGATCTTCTCGGATCAGTACGTCAATGCCCTGAAGACTGTGTTCGCCACCGGGACCCCCGGAAACCCGGGCACGCTGCGCTACAATCCCGCGCCGTCTTCCGAGACGCTGGACAGCTGGTTGTTGCCGCTCTACGCACGCATGATGACAAACGCGGGAGTGGACAATGGCTTTTACACTTCGGCCTCCTCGAAGACATCTCTGCAGGACTTCCTCCATCTTTGCCAGGTTGTGGGCCTAGACCCGCTCATTATCCTGCCGATCACCTTCACCGAGGCTGACGCGAAGGGTCTGGTGGACTTTCTCTATGGCGGACCCAACACGGTATATGGTGCAAAGCGCATCGCCCTAGGCGGCCCCAATGCCGCTGGTGGCTATGCGTCCGTCTTCAAGGTGATTCACATGGCGCTGGGCAATGAGAACTGGAATGGCGGGTTCACGTCGCAGGCCATAGGCTTTCGTTTCGGCATAGCCAGCGTCTACCAGGACTACACATCGCGATTCAACACGTTGGCCACAGACATGCGCGCGATGCCCAGCTATGTGAGTGCGCAGACCGAGTTGGTGATGGGTGTACAGGCGGCCGGTGCGGGGGCCTTCATGGTGAACGTTGCTAACTACGGACATCCGGACGCAATTGAAATCGCGGAATATACCCAGACCTCGGTATCTGACTATGCGACACCCGCGCTTCTCTTTACGCCAGCCTTTGCCGAGGCTTACGTGAACATGAATCAGCCCGACCAAGGATTTTACGGGGCGTACAAAGCGATCCAGGCACAGAAAACCTGCGGCGCGAATCATGCGACTCCGTGTAAGGTGAACATCTACGAGGAGAATAACGGAGGAGCCGAGGGAAACGCTCCACAGTCTGCGATGAATGGTTTCGCCAATGGCGGGGCCTATGGCGTCATCATGTTCAACCAGTTTCTTCAGTCCATGCAGACGGGAAACATCATGACGCAGGACTTCTTCGCGTTAACAGGCTATTTCGAGTTCGATCACTCGAAGTACTTGAAGCTCTATGGCGCAGCCATCGATTACGGGGGTGCATGCAGTTTTGCCAACAGCGCTATTTTTGGCGGCAACTTCTGTCCTCGGCCGACGATGTTGGCCCTCCAACTGGCAAATAGCCTGGTGATCGGAAAGATGATTGGCTGTTCGATCTCCGGCGCGACGGGAGCGGCTCCGTATGACCTGCCGCCTAACCACAACGGCGTGAACGCGCAGAAGAATGTGCCGACGATCTATGCCTACTGCTTCCAGTCTGCGGCCGACCCGAATCAATATGGAGTAGCGATTGTCAACGAGAGCCTGACCACTTCCTACCCCATTACGTGGGCCGGCAAGGCAGCGCCCAGCAGTGGTGTGAAGCGAATACGACTGGCTCCCGCGAATCCCTTCGACACAAACGAGGCACCTGCAAACTGGGTGACAAACACCGCCGTGGCCAAGGTCAGTCTGGCGACGGCCACGGGGCTGAATATCGCTTCCGGCGATACTGTGCCTCCAGATAGCGTTTCGGTCTACCTATATTCCACCGGCGCAACTCCGCAGTAATTGGTCCCTGATGTCTTAGGACAGCTCCAGGACCAGCGGCTTCTTTGCTTCAGGCTTTTTGTGCGCGGCCTGCAGGAAGCGGCGCTCCACCGTGTACCAGCTGATAACAGCGACCACGAGGGTCGCTGGGGTGGCGCAAGCGAAGAGTAACAGCGGCGGAATCGTGTGACCGATCGCCGAGAGGATGAGTTGCTGTATTGGAAAGGCGTAGAGGTAAGTGCCATACGAAAAGTCGCCGAACCGATTGGTCTGATGAAGCCGTATCGCCGGAGAAAAGCAAAAGCACATAACAAGGTAGGTACCGGCGATCGGGAACAGCGCTGTATATCCCAGGGGCAGAATGCAGGCGGCGACCAGGGCCAGCGACGCGACCAGGATCGGCCCGCGAGATAGTGGCAACGAATTGCGGAAGCGATAGAAAACAACGCCTGCCAGGTACATTGGCAGCAACCTGGCCCAGAACGGGGGGTATCCCCATATTTTCCCGAGAACTCCGCCGGAGATGTGCCATTTGAAGTAGGCAAACAGCAGGCTCACCACAATCGACGCGGCGAACACCCAGGCGAGAAACGCCTTTGAGCGCAGTAGGCCGGTTAATCCCAGGATAAGAACCCCGATATAGCACCAGAACTCGTAGGAAATTGACCACAGAGAGCCGTTGATGACGCCCGGCGCAGGATTGGACGGAAACGCGCCGGAGTAGGTCAATCCCGTCAGTCGCAGCGTGTTGCCAATCACATTCACCAGCTTGTCGAGCAAAGATGCCCCGTCGACGCGCGCGTGTGCCAATGGATTGATCACCACGAGGGTCAACAACGAGAGCAGGACGAAGGCGGGGTAGATACGGGCAGCACGCTTGCGGAGAAACGACGCCGCGGAACTTGAGCGTTCGTAACTGGCCGCAATAAGAAAGCCGCTCAGGATGAAGAAGAGATCGACCGCGACGTGACCGCCGGTCACTTGCCCTCGTGAAAGAAGATTGAAGGGCTCGGTCCTCTCGTGCCCCAGAGTCAGCGGGAAGGAATGGGAAAAAATCACCAGCAGAGCGAGAGTGATCCGTACGAAATCGATGTTGTTCTGCCGCTGATCGAAGATGGCCTTCATACCCGGCTCCAGGGGTGCGCACTTTCAGCCCGGCGATAGTTTCGTAGACGGATTGCCAACCGCGCAGGGATCACCCCAAGATCTCCTTGCGAGCGCTCGAGCAGGCGCTCCTCTCCGGGAGCCGCTATGCGAGTGAACAGCATAGCCCGATGACAGCGACAGTGGACATTCAAGCAATGACTCGCCGAAAGGAGAAACGAGTGCTTACCGGTTGGGGCAACGTTACGCCCACGCTCTGGGTTTGACGCAGAGACTGGCTCCAGCCAGCCAGCAGGAAAAACAGCGGATACATTGGTCCACCCAGATAAACGCTGGTCAGCGAAAGCAGGAACCCCGCCATGCCACCGCCAACGCAGAGAGCAAAATAAATGTCGACGCGCTGTGTCGATCTGCGCACTGCCAGAAAAACGGCCAGCAACGATTCCAGGCCCAGGAGGACAAATGTCCATAGACCAAGACTGCCCTGTGTGAGCTGGAAATAGAGATATGCGTTATCGATCGAGTACTGTCCGTCAACCGATGGTCTGTCAACAACGCCATACCCGAAGAGCCCACCTTTCTCGACGATCGGCTTGTAGTTATCGAGCAGCTGGCGACGGTAGATTGCAGTCTGTTGCTCCACCGTGGGCGCCGACCAGTAATCAGCGGTGGCGTACTGCTGAATTTTGATATAAGCGATTGTTCCGCCAATCGCTATCAGAAATAAAGTAATAACGGCGGCGCGGCCCATCTTCTTTGCCTTGCCAATGCGAGCAACCATGTATCCGAGGATGGTGCCGATGATCGGTCCGCGGGACAGGGTCATAAGCACGCCGCCTGCGATGGCGAGCGACAGTATGGTCGATCGCCAAAGCCCCCAATATTTTGGCTCGTTCCCTCGCGATTTATCCAGAACCCCGAGCCACATGCTGAAGAGCCAGGCGATCGAGAACATCGTGCCGGCCATGATTGCTCCCACAAAGGGTCCTGCGATTCGTATGAAGCCGTTGCGACCCTGGCCTATCCACCCCTGGTTTTCGCGAAGGATAAAGTTAGCTACAGTGGTAAACAGGTCATTTCCCATTCTGAATTCCCAGATGGATACAACCGCGATGAAGGCCACAATGTACACGTATCGCCGGGCAAATCGCTCGCGTACCCCTTCCTGTTCGAGCAGCATCTTGCCAAGAATATAGGGTAGGCCGCCTGCAATCACGCTATTGGCGAAAAGCAGGCCCGCGTTGGAAGCGCCTGAATGCGATAGTTCCGAGTAGTAAGACCCGCCGAAAAAGAGTGCCATCCACAGATCCGCGCGCTGTAACTTCCACTCCCTCCAATGGCGAACAAGAATAGTCACCACAATGGGAATGAGCGCAGCGCCCCCAAAATCCAACCCGGGAAGATGGGGAAGCTTGAGCCCATAAAAGGAAGGAATGAGAAGGAACGCGGGAAGGTAAACGTTGACTGCCGCGTCGGCAATCGAGCGCGTTTTGATCTGGTATATGGAATAAAACAAGACAAGAAAGACTGTTAGTTCCATTACCGGCTTCCAGGCCTCACACTAAGGTTGAAGATTCGTGACTCGGACCAAACCGTGCTCTCCCCTGAACAGGCGTATCGTAGCCGAGCCTAATCGCGCGGCGGCATGCCCTGAATCGCTCTGCACCACTCCTGGGAACGGATCGCACAGGTCGCCTGCCGGACCGCGGACGCCGTAGATCGACCTACCCAATGATGTTCTCGCAGTTTCCGGCATTTTGCCATGCAACCTAAGTAGCATATCGGGGCGGATTCGACTTCAGATTCGATGCCAAAGGCTAGCCGTTGACCTGCTGAAGCGCTTCTTGAAGCCCGGGCCGTCCGCCACCCGCGTCTCAACGTCGCCTGGGGCCGGTGAACGGGTGCTCATCCCGCCAATGACAAGCACCAGGGGCAGGATCATGCCGCTGTTCAGCAGATTGTCGATCGCCGCCAATAAAAGTACAGCGGCCAGGCTGAGGCGCAAGTCAGTGTCCGCGAGATTGCCACGAGCCAGCGGAAACCAGCAGGCGCCGATAACTGGCACAAGCTGCAAGGCCTCGAGGGCGACAAGGCCGACAGCTCCGTACATACCGTAGGCCAGCAGCCAGAGTCCCCACGGCCGATCCACGCCGCCTTCCCACCAGTTCCATTGTCCCCAGCCGAGGAAGGGATGGGCGAGCGCTGTTTTTACGTGGCGTTCATCCTGCTCCAAACGCCAGCCGAAGGACTGGCGCCCGGCCTTTACCATCAGGTTGGCGACTGCATGAGCAGGTCTCTCATGATCGACCAGCCATCGCAGCGAAACTACATTCGTCAGCCGGAATCCGGCAAAGCACAACACTACAAGCACCAGTGCGATCACAAACCGGCGCTGGAACCTGGCGCGTCTGAGCAGGACAAACGGTAACAGGCAGAGCAGCAGAATGATGCTGCCACCCGATTGGCAAAGAAGCGTGACCACAAAAAGCGTAATCGCCACCTGGCCGATGCTCAGCCCAAGCACACGGCGCACCGGACTCTGTTTTAAGAAGCCACTGTGTCTCCACAGGGCGGCAGCCAGCAGCGTCACCATCGCCATCCAGATACCGAGCTGATTGCCGTCTTCGAGAAAGCCAACCGGCCGAAATCCGATGTAGCGTTCCGCGCCCAGCCAGCGATAGGGCTGGAAGCCGTATACATGCGTGTAAAACTGCGGGCCCGAGACCAGTTCGATCAGGCAGATCGGAACATAGAGCAGGCCAGCCGTTACAAATGCTTTCGCCGCCAGCAGCAGAGAGGCGTCGTCGCAGAAATACAGGCGGCCCAGCAAGTAAGGAACACCCCATGCGAGAAGCTGGTAGAGCATTCCGCGCAGGCCCTCCCGCAAAGCCCCTTGATTCGAGGCATGGTTTGCGATTCCTGAGAGCAGAGGAACGGCGCACCAGAGCGTCATCGGCAAATCCCACCACGTCAACCGTAAACGCCGCAGAGCGCGTGGATCGAAAAGCAGGACTCCTGTCAGCGCCGTCAGGCCGGTGATGGTTGCCTTGGTGACAAAGTATCCCGCGGGAAGGGATGCGCTCAAAATCCAATACGGAAAAGGAGCGTCGGTCGGGACAAAATTAGCGGTCGGAAGCACTGCCCAACCGGCGATGAAGGTAAGCAGCACCGCAACACGGATCGGATAACGGTAGAAGAAATAGAGGCCGATCGGAACCCAGGCACACAGAGCGAGTAACGGGGAAACATGCATAGAGTCGTCCTCGCGCAACGAGGCGCTATCCATTTGATTGCGGGGGAGGAATCGACGAAAAAAGGGGCCCGCAGGGGGAGGCCTCTTCAAATAACGATACAGGATTGGGACTCAACCGTCCCTGGATTTTACGCGGCTGCGGCTTGGCGTTTATTGCTGATGTCGCTCGCTCGCGCTAGAAACACGGTATTGGATTAGGATATCGACTGGCCCTGAATCGGCCAGGAAAAGACTTAGGAGAACACATTGGGCGACAGCGAGATTCTGAACAATCAAAACACCATTATCAAAAACCAAAAGGACATCCTCGAAAATCAGGAGACCATCAAGAAGAATCAGGTGGCACTGGAACAGATCTTGTCGAATCAGAAAGAGATTCTGACGAACCAGAAGGAAATTCTGGCCAATCAGAAGAATATTCTGGCAGCAGTGAAGCGATAAGAGTTGTTAGCTCTCGGAGATCGGGCCCTGCGAGCCGATCTCTTATCCACGGGTTTTAAGGCCCGGGTTTCCGACTGGGCTTCGCTTTACGCGGCGAGAGGCGCCGCGGTCTCCCACCCTTTTCACGCAAAAGGGTGGGGACCCATCTGAAATTTCATAATCGGTTCGCTGTCCGGTTGTATTGTGTTTTTGCCGGGGTGCAGAATCGCCGTGGCACACAAAGAAATACGAGGAGGTGCGTTCATGCAAACCCTGCGGGAAGTTCTGCAGCAGACGCAACAACGTGGAGTGGCTATCGGCCACTTCAATATCTCCGATCTTGTTCTATTGAAGGCGGTTGTCGCCGCCGCACAGGAGCTAAATGTTCCGGTTCTGGTCGGCGCGTCCCAGGGGGAGCGCGATTTTATGGGAATTCACGAGATTGCAGCTCTGGTAAAGAGCCTGCGCGAAGAATCGGGTGTTCCAATCTTTTTGAACGCGGACCATACGCACTCGCTGGCCAAGGCCGAAGAGGCGGCAAGGGCGGGGTTTGATTCGATCGTCTTCGATCTGTCCGCGTTGCCCCGGGAGGAGAATGTTCGCCAGACGAAGGAGGCGGTCGCCAAGCTCAAGGCGATTCATCCGGCAATGCTTATAGAAGGAGAGATCGGAGATATCGGCACGGGCTCTGAAATCCACGAAACGATGGTCGATGTGTCAAAAGGGCTGACGACTCCGGAAGAGGCAAAACAATTCGTCGAGGCGACGGGAATCGACATTCTGGCTCCGGCGGTTGGGAATATGCACGGCATGTCAAGCAGCATGGTGAGGGGAGAAGCAAGGAAGCATCTCGACATAAAGAGGATCGCCGAGATCAAGAAGGCCACGGGAGTGCCGCTGACGCTGCATGGCGGCTCAGGAACCGAGGACGACGATTTTCGCAAGGCCATCGCAGCCGGGATCAACGTTGTGCACATCAACACAGAGGTGCGAGTTGCCTGGAGACAGGCTCTGGAAGCCAGTTTGGCCAAACAACCAGGTGAAGTGGTTCCGTATAAGATTCTTCCTCCTGTTATTGAGGCGGTGAAGGAAGTCGTCCTCTCACGGCTGAGGTTGTTTAACGGCGTGGGGCTTGTGGCTCAAGATGCGGGCCTCGCATCGGCTACTGGTTAGCGTTCGCGCGGCGGAGCATCTCACCCGCTTTGGCGAGCTGCGTAACCGGTCGTAACTCCCCACCCTTCGCTCCTCCGCTCCATCGCGCCCAACAGCGGGTGCGCCTGGGACCCCGGTGCGCGAAGGATGCCCGGTTGCTGTCTCCAGGTCAGGAAGTCGAGGTATGATTGTTCTCCTCCGGTTGATTTCAAAGCAGATCGATTATGGCGGGCTCCGCAGCTGTCCCTTCAACAACCCGGTGTGCGATATGCGGGAACGACAATCCGGCATCCAATGCCTATTGCGGACAATGCGGAGCCCAGCTGAATGCTGACTCGGCGGCGTTTGCCGAACGTGTCCGGGCGGTGATTCACGCGCAGCTGAAGGACCAGAACGCCTTCGAAATCGAAACGACGGAAAAATTTTTCACGCGCCTGATGGGCTGGGCCAAAAGCTATGCCGTTGTTGTAGGCAGTTGCATCGCCATCCTGGCGCTCACCCTCGCGATATGGGGAATTACGAAGTTTGCGGATGTGAACATCAAATTGAACGACGCGGAGAAGAAGGCGGAGAAGCTGGCCGCGTCGTCGGAAAACATTACGGCAAGGTACAACCAGCTCGAGAAGGATTTTGCGCAATACGAGAAGCTCGACCAGCAGGTGCAGGTGCTGCAGTCGAAGGTGACGGCGATCAGCAAACGCATCGGATTCACGCCCTCGGCCGATCTGTCGCCGGAGCTGGAGCAGAATCTGAATTCCGTGCTGGCGCAGTTTGACGTCTTTCTTCGCAGCCTGGATTATTCCCCGGGAGACGAGCGGGTGACGGTCTCGGTGGTGGACTCGCTGGGGAACAATGTTTCATCTACCTATAGTCCAACTGAACACAAGATTGAGATCACCAAGAAATCCGCCGAGCAGGAAGGCTTCCTGCTGGTTGATTTCATGCCGATCGCGCTGCGCAGGCACGAGTCGGGAAGCACCTCTTATCTGGCTGTGTCAGACGCTCTGTCCCGCTACATTCCGGCGAGCTTTCTGGGTCATGCAGTGTCGGGCTGGCCGGTGGAGTATGGGCCCGACAGATGGCCAGACGCTGTCGATGAGGCCAACCTGAACAACGCGGCCCAGTCGCTGTTTAAGGCACTGTGGAAGCTGCGGGGGACAATCCCATCGGGCATCCTCGACCGGGCCGCATTGAAGGGGTGGGCGGAGACGCAGGAGCTTTATCGGGATCCGCACTATCAGAAGCTGTTCGTTGAGCAGCTGGTCATGGAGCTGCCGCAAGGGGAGCGCGATAGAGTGCGGAGGTTTTTCAGTGATCGAAATATCCTCCCGAAGTGAAATCGCGATAGGCTCGGCAGGTGGGACGCGACTCCTCTTTTATGATAGAGACCAATCCGGCGGCGGTTAGGCTTTTCCGGCGAGGTCGCAGTTCAGTTCCATGGGGTGGCGTTGATCATATTCTGCACGCGCATCATGCTTTCCTGGCTGACCTGGACAAAGCCTCGGCGGGGATTGTCGATGTCGTAGGTCAATGCGAGCGAGGCAGCGAGCGCGACCTGCAGCATTCCCCGGAGGATGTAGGACCGCGACTTCAAATCGGCGGCAAGCAAAACACAGGCCATCATTCCCAGCAGAAGCATGATCACCCACGACAGGACCGGGATCCTGTTTTCAAAGGCGGCTGTTCGTTTTTCGGCGGCCTGAATGCTTTCGCTGAGCGTAGTGAGAAACTGCATAGCGGCCGAATCGCGATGGTCCGCCGCCTCATCATCCGCCACCTGCCACATGCGCACCTGCAAGGCAGCGCTCTGACGCAGAGCCTGCCGATAGCCCGCTCCCCCCGGTCCGGACTGGAAGTACTCGATTCGCAGCGGGATATATTGACGGATGAGAAAGCGTTCTGTGTTGCGTGCCGATTCGCTCAGGAATGATGTCCGGAGCCACAGAGTCTGGAGGTCGGTTGCTTCGGCGACCTCCAGCTGTCTGCGCTCCTCGAGGCGCGAATTGGCGATGTAAAAGGTGAAGCCAAGCATGATGCCGAACAGGCCGAGTGCTGCTCCGAGAAGCGTGGTGACGGACAGCTCTTCGGGCTCACCATGAGTTCTTCTCCAGGAGCGAAGCCAAAGGCCGACGAGCGCGGCGATGGTGAACAACGCCAGCGTGATGACGAAGAAGACGGGAGAATCGATATGCCACATAGCGGTAGCAGTGTAGCGCAGAGTGGCCTAATCGGGTGGAGGGGAGGCTTTGCCGGGATGGGGGACCCGGATTGTGCTGAACGTATTTGTATCTTTTACTTCTGGCTCCAGAACGGATCGGCATTGGCCCAGGTCGGCTCATAACTCATCTTGGGATTGAATGCGAACATTTGCGATTCTGTGGACTCGATGGAAGATGCCGTGAGGTCCCGAAGCTTCTTCAGTTCATCGGCACTCATCGATTTTTCGAACCCACTGCCGTCGATCATCTCCTGATCCACTTCCGCGAGCGATTTCATGGGCGTAACTGAGATAAATCTGCTTCCGCTTGGTTGCGAGCCATACATCTTCTCGAAGGTTGCCCAGTGCGCATTGGGAATCTTCTGGAAGGCGGCCATGTACATCTTCGCCAGGTCTTCAAAATCCTTCTCGTGACCGGGGCGAACATTAAAGATGGTGATGTCCATATAGCGCATGTGCGGGATGTCGATGGGCCCGCGCAGGCTGAGGTCTTCGCGATAGGTGTAGATGCTGGTCTCGTAGGCCTCAAGCAGGGCGCCATCGGCGACAGTCGCGCTGTCGAGCGCAGCCGCCAAGCTGGTGTTCTTCATGGTGGCGTCCATATCCTTCTGCCAGGCGTCGAATGAGTCATAGCCCACGAAGAAGACGGCTCGCGACCGGCCGGTGAGAGCATCCGTACCGAAGTAGTGGGTGGGCCAGTTAGCGTCGGTCATAGCCTTGACGAAAGCGCTCTCGGTTTTCACGTGCGGATTGCCGCCCTGACCGGGCTTGAGGCTCTCCATTATGATCTGCAATACCTTCGGCGGTGGTGTGGTGCTTGCCGCCTGATCCTGCGCGTATGCCGTGGCTGGTGCGGTAAAAGTGAGGCCCGTGAATACAAGACATAGCCCTGCTAATGATCCAAAAAGCTTCCTCATGATGTTCGACTCCTATGGCGCGACTGAGATTGCGACCATGAATGTCAGGCGATAAGGGGGATTAGGCAGGTACGGAGGGGTTTCGTGCCGCGAGCGGGTTACCGTCGATCGTTCCTGGGCAGTTGAACCCTACTCCGCGGGAGTGCGGTGCGCAACCTAAATCTGAGAGGTGGTGGTGGGGGAGTTTCCTTGCTAATCCGGCGGAGGTGATGCTTTGCCAGCTAAATCGCAGGCGCGCCACAGATACCACGACGCAACCGATCGCCAGGGACGCCAGCGCTCGCCTCGTCGAAGCATCTCGTCAGGCTTGGCGAGCATGGTGGCGTCGAATGGCTTCGATTTGGGCAGACGCTTGAAGGTGAGGGCGAAGCCTTTGCGGACTCCGTAGTCGGTGACGGGCAGGACGTCGGGGCGGCCGAGGCGGAAGATCAATAACATTTCAACGGTCCAGGGGCCGATGCCACGCACCTTCGTCAGGCGCTCGACGATTTCGGCGTCGGGCAAGCGGCGGATCTGGGCGAGGGTGGGGACAGTTCCGTCGAGGGTTTTGGCGGCGAGGTCGCGCAGGGCGAGGAGCTTGTTGGCGGAGAGGCCGCATCCGCGGAGGCGGTCGTCGGGCGCAGTGATGATGTGCTCGGGCGCGGGGTGAAACTCTCCGAAGAAGGTGATGACCCGCTTGAGGATGGCTGCGGCGGCCTTGCCGTTGAGCTGCTGATAGACGATCGACTCAAGCAGCGCCTCGAAGGGCGAGTGCTGGCTCTTGAGGCGGAGCGTGTAGGGGCCGGCACGCTCGATGAGGCGTCCCAAGAGGGCGTCGGCGGCGGTGAGCTCGCGGATGGCGAGCGCGGAGTCGTAGCGGGGCGCGAGGCGGCCGTCAGTCATGAGAAACAGGGTACCGTGTGCAGGGGCGCGGTGTAGAGCAATTGCGGTCAGGAAGAGTCCGCGAGGCAGTTACCGCGAGAGCTCGCAGATCCAGTTCACCTCCCAGGTCTTTCCACCGTCCGGCGAAAAAGACTGCTCCATGCGCGCCGAGTTCGGCGAGATGTTCAGCCAGACACAAAAATGGCGCGGATACGACGAACTTCAGCTTCAGTGATTTCATCGCCCCATGCTCTCAAGGGTTCAGGAACGACGCAAGAGGATTGGACGAGAGGCGGGCGGTATAGGGGAAACTTCTCAGAAGCAAATACGTGTTTGGGGGTTAGTCTGGCTGGGGGCTCGAACTTGAGACGCTGTCTTCATGTTGTCGCGTTATTCGTTTCATTGCTCGCTATTCTTGCGTGCGTCGGCGCGGGCCGCGTTGAGACAGTCTCGGCAGGCGAGCTTGGTACGGGGCCGATCCGGGTGCAAGGGCCGGGAATGCAGCCGCAGATCTTCTTTGCCTGCTGCGATCAGGGCATGGCCGATATGGAGTCGTGGGTGGGGAATCCCGAGGTGATCTCGCAGCTTCAGGGATTGCACGCAGGACTGGCGGTCGAGATCAGCGACTTCAGCGCGGAGCGGGCAAAGGCGGTGTGCCAGCTGAATGAGGCCGGGATTCCGCTTACGGCGTGGCTGGTGATGTCGCGGCAAGAGGGTCATTATCTGAACGGCTTCAATGCGCCGCAGGCCGAGGAGCGCTTCGAGGAGTTTGCGAAGTGGACGCGGGAGAACGGCCTGAAGTGGGGGGCGGTTGGGCTGGATATCGAGCCGAACTTCGACCAGCTCAAGGCCGCGAGCCAGCACAAGGGGAGGTTCCTTTGGCTGCTGACGAAGCGGTTCTTTGACTACGGCGAGGTGGAGCGGGGGCGCGAGGCTTATGCGGCTCTGATCAAGCGGATTCAGGCGGCGGGGTATCCGGTGCAGACCTACCAGATGCCGTTTCTGGCCGAGGAACGCGCGGTGCATTCGACGCTGATCGAACGGCTGTTCGGAATTGTGGACGTGCGCGGCAACGAGGAAGTGCTGATGGCGTATAGCAGCTTCAATCATGCGGCGGGAGGCGGGGTTCCGCTGATGTATGGCCCGCAGACGCAGACGCTCGCCGTGGGAATTACCTCCGATGACAAAGCAGCCGGGTTAACCGGGCTGAGCTGGGATGAGTTCTCGCGCGACCTGATTGTGGGCGCTCATTTTTCGCGTGTGGTAGGTGTGTATAGCCTGGAGGGCTGCATACGGTATGGCTATCTGCCGCGGATGATCGCACTGGACTGGGGGCAGACGGTGACGATTCCGGCCGGTCAGGTGGCCGCGGCGCAGAAGTTTGATAAGCATGCGCGTCATGCGATCTGGATCTTTTCGCGTCTGCCCTACGTTGTGATTGCACTGCTGGTACTTGCCATTCCTTTCGCGTGGTGGCTGAGCAGGCGCGAGAAGCGCCGGAATGCGCGTGCAGCCGAGATCGCCTAATTTACGACCGCTTTGGTCCTTATTTATAGGGGCGGAAATTGTCCCGGATTTTTCAGGCTCATCCCTCCACGCTTGATTTTGCTGCCCTTTCGCCTGCTATATTGAATCTTCGACTCAATGTGAATTTCGGGTCAGGTTCACGTCCCGGACAACGTGCCGCGCGCCACAGCCGCGCGTGGTTGCCCTCCAACCGAACTGGATTCTTCGAGGAAACAAGGACGCATTCATGGCGCAGATTTTTGACCGCAGCTCGAACGCGCTGGCACGGGCTAGCCTGGTCCTGACGGGGTTGATTGTCATTGCCCTGGGAGTAACGCTGGACCAATTGCAACGGTCTCCGTGGGTCACACGCCAGGGCCAGCGGGCGGATCAGCCGGTTCCCTTCAGCCACAAGCATCACGTCGAAGGTCTGGGCCTGCAGTGCCAGTACTGCCACGTGTCGGTCGAGAAGTCGAGCTACGCGGGCATCCCGCCTACCCGCACCTGCATGAATTGCCACTCGCAGATCTGGACGAATGCCAATCTGCTCGAGCCGGTCCGCCAGAGCTGGGCCACGGGCGAGTCGATTGTGTGGACCAAGGTTCACGATCTGCCCGACTTCGTCTACTTCAGCCACGAGATTCACGTGAACAAGGGCCTCGGGTGCTCCACCTGCCACGGCCGCGTGGACGAAATGCCCATCATGTATGAGCAGAACACTCTGCAAATGGAGTGGTGTCTTAACTGCCATCGCAACCCGAAGGTAAATCTGCGGCCGACGAGCGAGATTTACAACATGGCGTGGAAAGGCGCATCGGAGATGACTCCGGTGTGGTGCTCGGCCTCGGACGTGAAGTCCGGTACACCGACAGCGGAGTCGGTGAACTGCACGACGACCGATCCCAATCCTGGTGCCGGCAGTTCGGAGCAGGCTTCGCTGCACCTGATTCCGGTGGTGAATGCGCAGACTACCGATGCACCCAGCAGTGCGCAGCCCGCACAGACAACAAGCTATACGAAGTTTACGAGCCAGGAGGCGCTGGGCGATTTCCTGGTGCAGCACTACAACATCCGGTCTCCACGGGATCTTTCAAGCTGCGAGGTATGCCACCGATGAGGGACCGCGGGCTTGAGATGGGCAGCGCAGAAAGTCAGGACATGGCAAAAGGAAATGGAAGCGCGAGGCTGACGCTTGCCGAGGTGCGAGCCAAGCTCGCCGGGCAGACCGGCAAGAAGTATTGGCGCTCGATCGACGAGCTGGCCGGGACGCCGGAGTTCGAGGCGGCCCTGAGCCAGGAGTTTCCGCAGCACAGTTCGGAATGGATCGATCCGGTTTCGCGCCGCGGCTTCATGAAGATGATGGGCGCGTCGATGGCGCTGGCCGGCCTCGCAGGTTGCACCAAACAGCCGGACGAGATGATTTATCCCTACGTCAAGGCTCCGGAAGACCTGGTGCTGGGCAAGCCAGTTTATTTCGCAACGGCTTTCCCGTTCCCGACCGGGGCGATTCCGGTTCTGGTCAAGAGCGACGCCTATCGGCCGATCAAGGTGGACGGCAACCCGGAGCATCCAATCACCAAGGGCGGCTCAGACCCGATCACGCAGGGAACGCTGCTTGACCTTTACGATCCCGACCGGTCTCAGCATATTCTGCATCGCGGCGAAAACGGTACCTGGCCAGTCTTTCAAGCTAGCTTCCGCTCGGCGCTCGCCGACAAGAAGGCAACGGGCGGGGAAGGCCTCTATTTTCTGAGCAGTACGGTGACTTCACCGACCCTGGCGGCGCAGTGGAAGAAAGCACAGGCGGCGTATCCCAAGGCGAAGTTGGTGCAGTACGACCCGGTGAATCGCGACTCAGCCTATGCGGCGTCGAAGGCGGCATTCGGCGATTACGCAGACGCGCAGTACAAGCTCGATGCGGCGGACGTAATCGTCACGCTCGATGCGGATTTCCTCTCCGGAGCGGCGCAGCCCGGCTTCCACAAGCTGGCCAAGGATTACGCCACGCGCCGGAAGCTAGAGAGCGCAGGCTCGGGCGACTACGGCATGAACCGGCTGTACGCCGTCGAGAGCATGACGACAACCACCGGCCTCAAAGCGGATCATCGCCAGGCGCTGCGGGCAAGCGACATTGCCGGCTTCGCGGCGGCGCTGGCCGCGGCGGTAGGCGTGGGTTCAGCTCCGTCCGGGTATACATGGTCGGACGATGCCCAGAAGTTTCTGACTTCAGTTGCCAAGGACCTGAAGGCCAATGGCGGCAAGAGCGTCGTGATTCCGGGTGAGCAGCAATCGGTAGGCGTGCACCTGGCGGCGATGGCCATCAACGACGCGCTGGGTAACGTCGGAAAGACGGTCGTCTACACGGAAACCGTGAATCCGCTGCCTTCGATCCAGGGCGACGACCTGAAGTCGTTGGTAGCGGATCTGAACGCCGGCAAGGTGGAATGGCTGGTGATCCTGAACGCCAATCCGGTCTACTCGGCGCCCGCGGACCTGCAGTTTGGAGATGCGATGGGCAAGGTGAAGACGGTCGTGCATCTCGGACTGCACAACGACGAGACGGGGCTGCTCGCGAACTGGCACATCAACGGGACACATTATCTCGAGGCCTGGTCGGACGCGCGGGCTTATGACGGAACGGCCAGCGTCATCCAGCCGATGATCGATCCGCTCTATGCCGGCCATTCGGCGCACGAGATCGTTCAATCATTGCTCGACAATCCGGATGTCTCGGCTTACGACGCGGTGCGCGATACCTGGAAGGACAAAACGGGAGCCAAGGGCACCGACGCCGATTTCGGCTGGCGCAAGGCGCTCCATGACGGCTTCATTGCCGATACGGCGTTTGCGCCCAAAGGCGGCGGAGGCAAGGCGTCGATTCCGGCTCCGGCTGCGCAGGCTCCGGCGGACTCACTGGAAATCATCTTCCGGCCCGATCCGAATGTCTACGATGGACGTTACGCGAACGTGGGATGGCTGCAGGAAGTGCCTCGCCCGGTGACGAATCTCTCCTGGGACAACGCGGCGTTGATGAGCTATGCGACGCTGGAGAAGCTGGGTGTGGCCGAGCACGACGTCATCGAGGTCACGCTGAACGGGAAGAAGGTGCTGGCTCCGGTACTGGCCGTCCCCGGCCATGCCGACGGAAGCATCACTCTGCACCTGGGACACGGTCGCCAGGCTGCAGGCCGCGTGGGCAGCGGAGTGGGCTTCAACGCCTACCAGATAAGGTCTTCAGATTCGCCGCTCTTCGCGACCGGCGCGACGGTGAAGAAGACCGGTGATGTATGGGGCTTTGCAGTCACCAAGAGCCATTATCAGGATCATCGCTCCGTGGCTGTGGGCGGCGATGGCAGCGGGACGCACTCGCTTGAGGGCAATGAGGCGATCGATCGCGGGATTATCCGCTACGCGACGCTCGAAGAATTCAAGAAACACCCGCAGTTCGCCCATGAGGGCGAGGGAAAAGACGTCCCCGAGCCGACGACCAGCATGTTCCCGTCGTATCGCTACGACCACAACGCCTGGGGCATGTCGATCGACATGAACTCCTGCGTCGGTTGCAACGCCTGCGTGGTGAGTTGTTATGCGGAGAACAACATCGCAGTCGTGGGCAAGCATCAGGTGACGATGGGGCGCATCATGCAGTGGATCCGCGTCGACACCTATTACGAAGGCGACCTGGCCGCCCCGCGGGCGCATTTCCAGCCGATGGCCTGTCAGCACTGCGAGAACGCACCGTGCGAGCAGGTGTGCCCGGTGGGCGCGACCGTGCATACGCCGGAAGGCCTGAACACGATGGTCTACAACCGCTGCGTGGGCACGCGCTATTGCTCCAACAACTGTCCATACAAGGTGCGTCGCTTCAACTTCCTGCTTTACTCGGATTACGAGACGGAGAGTCTGAAGCTGATGCGCAACCCGGATGTTTCCGTGCGCAGCCGCGGCGTAATGGAGAAGTGCAGCTACTGCGTACAGCGCATTACGGCAACGAAGATCGCGGCCGATAAGGAAAACCGGCTGATCCGCGACGGGGAAATTGTGACGGCGTGCCAGCAAGCCTGCCCGACCGACGCCATCGTCTTCGGCAATATTAATGACGGCGACAGCAGAGTGTCGAAACTGAAGCGCCAGGAGCGCAGCTACGGAGTGCTGGAGGACATAAACACGCGTCCGCGCACCACCTATGTAGCGGAAGTGCTGAACATCAACACGGAACTGGCCGCTGCGCGCGGGGAATTCGCGGCGGAGAACAGCTAAAAAGGTCCGAGGCTAAGAGGTTAAAGCGATGGCAACCAAAGACGCACCGGTAAATGACCCCATGCTTGATCCCGTGACCGGGGAACAGCGGGTTATCGCGCCCGGTCACACTTTCAAGTCGGTCACGGAAAAGATCTCGCGCATCGTGCTTACTCCGCACACGCCGCTGGGCTGGTTTGCCGGCTTCACGCTGGCGGGCGGCGTGGCCACCATGCTGCTCGTCGCGGTTGTGTGGCTCTTCCTGCGAGGCACCGGGATCTGGGCCATTACCATCCCTGTGGCATGGGGCTTTGCCATCATCAACTTCGTGTGGTGGATCGGTATCGGCCACGCCGGAACGCTGATCTCGGCGATTCTGCTTCTGTTCAAGCAGGGCTGGCGCAACTCGATCAACCGCTTCGCCGAGGCCATGACCATCTTTGCCGTGGTGTGCGCCGGCATGTTTCCGCTTATCCACGTCGGACGCCCCTGGCTGGGGTACTGGCTCTTTCCCTATCCAAGCTCCATGAATGTATGGCCGCAGTTCCGCTCGCCGCTGCTGTGGGACGTCTTCGCGGTCTCGACATACGCGACGATTTCGGTGGTCTTCTGGTACATCGGCATGATTCCCGACCTGGGCACGCTGCGGGATCGCTCGAAGTCGAAGATTGCTCAGTTCATGTACGGCTGGCTGGCACTCGGCTGGCGCGGTTCGGTGCGGCACTGGGTCCGCTATGAAACAGCCTCACTGCTTCTGGCAGGCCTGGCAACGCCGCTGGTGCTCTCCGTACACACGGTTATCAGCTTCGATTTCGCGGTGGCGCTCGTACCCGGCTGGCACACGACGATCTTTCCGCCCTACTTCGTCGCCGGCGCCATCTACTCCGGCTTTGCCATGGTCATCACGCTGGCCATTCCCATCCGCAAGTTCTATCACCTGGAAGACATGATCACCATCCGCCACATCGACAACATGGGCAAGGTGATGCTGGCGACAGGCCTGATCGTGGCCTACGGTTACGCGACCGAAGTTTTCATGTCCTACTGGTACTCGGCCAGCCACTGGGAATACTTCATGATGTGGAACCGCATGTTCGGGCCGATGGGCTGGTCCTACTGGGTTCTCGTCACCTGCAACATCGCGTTGCCGCAACTGCTCTGGATCAGGAAGTTCCGAGCGAATCCGGCGCTGATCTTCCTCATGTCGCTGATCATTAATACAGGCATGTGGTTCGAGCGCTTCGTGATCGTCGTCACCAGCCTGTATCGCGACTACCTCCCGTCGTCGTGGGGCACCTACCGCGCCACGCGCTGGGACTACGCAACCTTTGTCGGAACGCTGGGGCTGTTTACATTTCTGTTCTTCCTCTTTATCCGTTTCCTGCCCATGATTCCCATGTCAGAGATTCGCATGATGCTGCCCCAGGCCAAGATACGGCCCGAAGCTGAACTATCACACGAGGCAGGTGACTGATGCCTGAACGCGAAGGAACGTACGGCCTGCTGGCCGAATTCGATACGCCGAGCCAACTGGTGAGGGCCGCCGAGAACGCCTACGCTGCGGGCTATCGCCGGATGGATTGCTACACGCCATATCCGGTGGAAGAAGCGGCGGAGGCTATCGGCTTTCACAAGAATGAGGTCTCGCTGGTGTGCCTGATCGGCGGCATGCTGGGCGTGACCGCCATGTTCAGCCTGGAGACATGGATCTCGGTATGGAGCTATCCGCTGAATATCGCCGGGCGTCCGTATTTCTCCTGGCCTGCGTTTGTGGTCCCGGCGTACGAGTGGACGATTCTGTTCGCGGGGCTTTCGGCGGCCTTCGGCATGCTGGCGCTGAATGGACTGCCGCAGGTGTATCACCCGCTCTTCAACGCTCCGAATTTTCGTAATGGCGCGACGAGCGACAAATTCTTTTTGTGCGTGGAAGCCAACGATCCGAAGTTCGAGCCAGCGGAAACGCGGTCGTTTCTCGAGGGCTTCGCGCCGGTTTCGGTCGTGGAGGTGGAGTATTAATCCCATGAAGAAAATCCGGGCGCACTCCGCTCGCGCGCTCACGCTCTCGGCCGCGGCGGCGCTGATGTTCGTTGCCGGATGCCGGCAGGATATGCAGGATCAGCCGAAGATGATTCCGCAGCGCGAGTCGCAATTCTTCGCCGACGGACGCTCGGTCCGTCCGCAGGTAGAGCACACCGTGGCACGCGGGCAGCTGCGCGAAGACGAGTATTTCTACACCGGTCTGGTGAACGGCAAGGAGCAGGACGCACTGCCCTTCCCGGCGACCCTTCAGGTGCTGGAACGCGGACAGGAGCGGTACAACGTTTATTGCACCCCCTGCCACTCACGCGTGGGCAACGGCCAGGGAATGATTGTTGAGCGCGGTTACAAGCCGGCGGGGAATTATCACGACCCAAAGCGCCTGGCTCAGCCCCTCAGCCACTACTTCTTCGTGATGACCAACGGTTATGGGGCGATGCCCGATTACTCTTCTCAGCTCACTCCGGCAGACCGGTGGGCTGTGGCCGCGTATATTCGCGCGCTGCAACTCAGCCAGAATGCGAAACAATCGGATGTGCCGCAGGGCGCGAAGGTCGAAAACCTGACCGACATCGCCGAGAAGGAAGGTCTGCCGGCGAGCGATGCCGGTCCGTGGCCGATAGCGGTCGATACCAACGTGGAGGCTACCCCGTCGACGGGGATTCTGGCCGGAGCTCCGGCTAAGGGCGTGAATGCCCCGAACGCGACGATTCAGGCTCCAAAGAAATCAGCAACGACGAACGCGGGCAGCGGCAAATCCGCCAAACCGCCGGCCTCGAATTAAGGAATGCAGGAAGAACGCATGGCAAACGGATATCACGCGAAGACGCTGCCCAAAGATCTGAATGCGCCGGCATTTGTCGATGTCTGGCGCACCCGCGCGCTGACTGTGGGGGTCGTTTTTTTGGTCATCGCCATCATCCTCGGCTTTCTCAGCGGCGACGCCTGGAATCATTTTCTGCGCGCCTGGCTGCACGGTTACATGATGTGCTTCAACTTCTGCTTTGGCGCGATGGTGCTGCTCATGGTGCAGTATCTGTCAGGCGGCAAGTGGGGGCTGATCATTCGCCGGCCGCTCGAAGCGATGACACGTACCTGGCCGCTGGTCTTGCTGCTGTTCCTGCCCGTGGGAATCTTTGGAGCGTCGTTTGGCAAGCTATACATCTGGGCGAAGTATGCGGACTGGGCAAAGGCGCTGAAGAACGGCTTGATCACCAACGAGCAGGCACATGCGATCCATTTCAAACACGGCATTCTGAACGTGACGTCGTTCTGGGTTTACTCTTTGCTGACGTTTGCAATTCTTGCCTTGTACGTCACGCTGCTGAACAAGTGGTCGCTTAAGCGCGATGCCGATCCCGAGCCGAATGTTCCTTACTGGAGAACGAAGTTCGAGAACCTGAGCGGCTTCGGGACGCTACTCTATGCGATCCTGCTCTTCGGCGTAGCGATCTATTGGGTGATGTCGCTCGACCCAACCTGGTACTCGACGGTATACGGCTTCCAGTTCCTGGTGGCGGAGGGATACGGAGTGCTCGCGCTCTCCATCCTGACGCTGATCGGGCTGTCGCGAGCGGAGCCGATGAAGACGATGTTTCGCGGGACCGAACAGCACGATATGGGCAAGCTATGCTTCGCCTTCACCATGCTGAACATGTATCTCGCCTTCGCCTCGTTCCTGATTATCTGGTCAGGCAACTCGCCGGAAGAGATTCCCTGGTACCTTGACCGCATTCGCGGCAATTGGGGTGTGATCGCGACGCTCGACGTCATCTTCCACTGGCTGATCCCGTTTACGCTGCTGCTGTCGAGCGGCCTGAAGCGCATCAAGAAACGTCTCGCCGTGGTCTGCTGCATCATGATCTTCGCGCGCGCATGGGACCTGTGGTGGCTGATTGAGCCGAACTTCCCCGATGCGCGGCGGAACCTGCACTTCAGCGTGGGGATGCTGGAGTATGCCACGCTGCCGGTAGCGCTGGTGGCCTTCTGGCTGGCCTATTTCTTTACCCAGCTCAAGCAGCGTCCGTTGATTGCCACGAACGATCCACACCTGGTAGAGCTTCTGGAGCCTGAACATGCACACGCCTGAAGAGCACGAGTCCCACGACAAACCCGCATCTCTGCGGGAGGGCTACGAAGTCACCGATGTTAGCGTGCGGGGGATCATGGTCTTCCTGACGGGACTCTTCATTTCCGTGGGTGTTTTCTTCGTCTTCTGCTTCGGACTGGGCATCCTTATTAATAACGGGATCAAGAAGAGCGATGGTGCTCCGAATAAGTGGAACGCAAATTCCACGGCCCAGGCTGGCAAGCTCAAGAACATGGAGTCGAATCCTGCGGCCGAGCAGCAGCAGCTGCAGCAATTGACGCAGACCTTTCCGACACCGCGGCTGCAGGCTGATGACGGGAACGAGGACCTCGTCAATCTGCACGCCCGCGAGGATCTGCTGCTCGATCATTACAGTTGGGTCGACCAGTCGCAGGGAAAGGTGAGGATTCCGATTGAGCGCGCCATGGAGCTGATCGCGCAGCGCGGGCTGCCGGTGGCGGCACAGCCGGCGTCGTCCGGGCCGCTCATGGCGGGAGATTCGAAGCCTGCGGTGCAGTCTCCGTTGACCGACGGGTTTGCCCGTACCGGCTACGAGCAGCAGGAAATGTCTCCGGCGAGAGAGGCCGGAGAGCAGGCATCGACCAAAGCGAATAATAATTAAGACAGGGATTAGGGATTAGGAATGCGGGGAGTCGAGCTAATGCGGAGTTGGACAGCGACGGTGACGGCCGGATTGGCTGCGCTGGCATTCGCCTGCTTGTTCGCCTCCGCCGCGCTCGCCCAGGTTTCCAGCTATGGCGACAAGCAGATGGGCGAGGTGAGCGACCACCCTCCGGCGCTACTGGACAAGGTCACGATCACGCAGAAGCTGAACACCCGGATACCTCTCGACGGTGAGTTTCGCGACGAGACAGGCAAGGCGGTCCGGCTGAGCGAATACTTCGGCAAGCGGCCCGTGGTCCTCTCGCTGGTGTACTACCAATGCAAGATCGTTTGCCCGGAGGAGATCGACGGGCTGGTAAGCGCGCTGGAAATGGTGAAGTTCGTTCCCGGCAAAGACTTCGATGTGGTCTTCGTCAGCATCGACCCGAGTGAAACTCCGGAGATCGCCGCCAAAGAAAAGGCGCTCTATATAAAGCGCTATGGGCATCCGGAGACAGCCAATGGCTGGCATTTCCTGACTGGCCAGCAGCCAGCGATCGATTCTCTGACGAGTGCGGTTGGCTTCGGCTATGTACGCGTGCCGGGACCCGACGGCGTAATGAACCAGTTTGCCCACGCCAGCGCGATTGAGCTTCTCACCGCCGAGGGCAGGCTTTCGCAGTATTACCTGGGGGTTGAGTATCCGCCCAACGACTTGCGGCTGGGCCTGGTGGAGGCTTCGGCGGGAAAGATCGGCTCGCCGGTGGATGCGATCCTGACCTACTGCTATCGCTACGATCCAAAGTTGAATCGGCACAGCCTGGTGATTGCCCGCGTCGTACAGCTGGGCGGGTTGATCACGGTTTTTGGTCTGGGCAGCTACATGACGATCATGTTCCGGCGTGATCTGAAGCACGATGAGAAAAACGCCAACGGATAAAAGGGAACGATGCACTACTTCATCAGTCCAGTACTCTGGCAGTTTCTAGTTAATTGGCTCACGCACTTCGCGCTCTTTCCGCCCGAAGCGTCGAGCATCGCTCCCTATGCGGATGCACTCTATTTCTTTCTGATCCTGATTTCGCTGGTGGGCATGGCGCTGGTGCTGGCGCTGGTCACCGGCTTCTCCATCCTGTATCGCAAGGAGCGGAATCCCGAAGCCACCCAGATCGAGGGCTCCACTCTGCTCGAAGCCACCTGGACCATCATTCCGCTGGCGCTCTTCATGGTTTGCTTCGTCTGGGGCGCACTGCTTTATTTCCGCATCTACAATCCGCCCACCAACGCTATGAATATCTACATCGTGGGCAAGCAGTGGATGTGGAAGGCCGAGCATCCGGGCGGGCAGCATGAAATCAACGCGCTGCATGTGCCTTTGGGCAGGCCGGTGCAGCTGACGATGATCTCGCAGGACGTCTTCCACAGCTATTCGATTCCCGCGTTTCGCGTGAAGCGCGAGGTCATCCCGGGACGATATACGACAGTCTGGTTTACGGCCACGCAGCCGGGAACGTATCACCTGTTCTGCACCCAGTATTGCGGCACCTTGCATTCGGAGATGATCGGCGAGGTCACGGTGATGAAGCCCGAGGAGTACCAGGCCTGGACGGAGGGTTCGACCAGCGGCATGTCGCTGGCGCAAAATGGCGAGCGGTTGTTCGCCAGCCTGGGCTGCAATGCCTGCCATTCCGGTAACGCCGGAGCGCGCGGTCCCAACCTCGCCGAGTCGTACTCGACAAGAGTGCAGCTTACCAGCGGGTCGTATGCGATGGTTGATGACGCTTTCCTGCGGGACTCGATTCTGAATCCTACGATGCACACGACTGCCGGCTATGCGCCCATCATGCCGACTTATCAGGGCCAGATCAGCGAAGAGGGATTGATCGATCTGGTGGAATACATCAAGAAACTCAACACAAACTATCGTGTTCAGCAAACGCTGAACACGAGCCAGATACAAAGCCCAGTGCAAAACCAGGCGCAAAGCCCGGTTGCAACCCGGGTGCAGCAACCGGCGCCAGCAGCGCCGGCGGGGGTGAAGCCATGAGCACAATCGTTATGCTTCCGGACCAGCAGACGGCATCGCTGCCGAAGCGGTCCTATCTGAACGAGGAATACGGCCTGAAGAGCTGGCTACTGACCGGAGATCACAAGCGCATCGCGATCCTGTACCTGATCTCGATCACGATCTTTTTCTTCATCGGCGGCTTTTTTGCAGGAATGATCCGGCTGGAGCTGCTGACTCCTCCGAGCGACCTGATGGCGGCGGACACCTACAACAAGATGTTCACCATGCACGGCATCATCATGGTCTTCCTGTTCCTGGTGCCTTCGGTGCCGGCGACCATTGGTAATTTCCTGATTCCGATCATGGTGGGCGCCAAAGATCTCGCCTTTCCCAAGATCAACCTGCTGAGCTGGTACCTGTACGTCTTAGGCGGCATCCTGGTGCTGGCGGCGCTCACCCTTGGCGGCGTGGATACGGGCTGGACCTTCACCACTCCGCTCAGCACTCATTACCTGAACACGCATGTCATTACCGCAGGCCTGGCCATATTCGTCGCTGGTTTCAGCTCCATCTTTACCGGCCTGAACTTCATCGTCACGATTCACCGTATGCGCGCGCCGGGCATGACCTGGTTCCGTCTGCCGCTGTTTGTATGGTCGCATTACGCGGCGTCGGTCCTGATGGTGCTGGGCACGCCGGTGCTGGCCATTACCCTGGTTCTGGTGATTCTGGAGCGCGTCATCGGCATCGGGGTCTTCGATCCGGCCAAGGGCGGCGATCCACTGCTCTTCCAGCACCTGTTCTGGTTCTACTCGCATCCGGCCGTGTACATCATGATTCTGCCGGGATTTGGCGTCATCTCCGAGGTCATCAGCACCTTCTCGCGCAAGCGGGTCTTCGGATACACCGCCGTGGCCTTCTCCTCGGTTGCGATTGCGGTATTTGGATTCTTCGTCTGGGCGCACCACATGTTCATCATGGGCGTCTCGAATTACTCGGCGTTGGTTTTCTCGCTGCTCACCATGCTGGTTGCGGTGCCTTCGGCGATCAAGATCTTCAACTGGTCGTTCACGCTGTACAAGGGCTCGATCACCTTTGAGACGCCGATGCTCTACGCCTTCGGCTTCATTGGATTGTTCACGATCGGTGGTTTGACCGGTGTATTCCTCGGGTCGATGGGCATGGATATTCATCTGACGGAGACCTACTTCATCGTCGCGCACTTTCACTTCGTGATGGTGGGCGGCATGCTGATGGCGTTCCTCGCCGGCATCCACTTCTGGTGGCCGAAGATGACTGGCCGAATGTATCCGGAGGGCATCTCGAAGCTGGCCGCGCTGACGACCTTTATCGGTTTTAACCTGACCTTTTTCCCGCAATTTATTCTTGGATACCTGGGCATGCCGCGCCGCTATGCCGCCTATCCGCCCGAGTTCCAGGTGCTGAACGTGCTCTCTACGGCGGGTGCGACGGTGCTGGGAGTGGGGTACGTTCTTCCGCTACTGTACCTGGCCTGGTCGCTCAAGTACGGCAAGATTGCCGGGTCGAACCCGTGGCAGGCTACCGGCCTCGAATGGCAAATCCAGTCGCCTCCGTTGACGACAAACTTCGTCGAGACGCCGGTTGTCGATTACGAAGCGTACGACTACGAGTGGCTGGCGAACAAGACCAAGCACGAGGTGCAGACCGTTGGATAGCCAGGTGATCGCAACCCATCCGGAAGAACACGCAGAGCACGAGCATTCGCCGTACCTGCGGCACCATTTTGCGAATCTGGAACAGCAGAGGGAAACCTCGACCTTCGGCATGTGGCTCTTCCTGCTGACGGAAATCATGTTCTTCGGCGGCCTCTTCTGCGCCTACCTGATTTACCGCAACTGGTACTACCCGGCGTTCGTTGCCGGCAGCCACCAGTTGTCGATCGCGTTGGGCGCGACCAACACCGCCGTGCTTATCTGCTCGAGCTTTACGATGGCCATGGCCGTCTACTCGTCGGAGATGCGTTGGCGCAAGGCGCTGGTGGGCTGGCTGCTGGCCACGATTGTGCTGGGTGGCGTTTTCCTTGGCATCAAGGCGGTCGAGTATCGCGAGAAATGGGAAAAGCGTCACGTCCCGGGATTAAACTTCAGCGCCGCGGGGTTCACGCATCAAGACCCGAACTATCCGGAGGACAAGCCGCTCGCGCCCGACATGGCGGAGAAGACCCAGGTGTACTTCTCGCTCTACTTCGCAATGACGGGCATGCATGCTCTGCACATGATCATCGGCGTTTCGATCCTGATCATCCTGGTGATACGCGCCTGGGGCGGAGCATACACGCAAGGGCACATGACGACGGTGGAGAACTTCGGACTGTATTGGCACTTCGTCGACATTGTGTGGATCTTCCTGTTCCCGTTGTTATATCTGATCAGCCGGCACCAGTGATTGCAGTACAAAAGGATTTGAGGGCTAACGATGTCTGAAGAAACTCACGCTCAGGAAATACTCGACACAGAGCCGACGCATCACGAAGAGCACATCGTCGGCCCCAGGGTCTATGGGATCATTTTCGGATTGCTGATGCTTTTCACGGCGATTACGGTGGGTGCGTCCTACATCGATATGTACGCCTTCAACGCCGTGGTCGCCTTGGCCATCGCTTGCATCAAGGCCGTGCTGGTCATCCTTTTCTTCATGCACGTCAAGTACAGCTCGCGGCTAACAAAGCTCACTGTCGCGGCTGGCTTCTTCACCTTCGTGGTGCTCATCACCATGACTATGACCGACTACATCAGCCGCGCCTGGGGGCTGTGGTAGAAGCAAGGCGCAGAGGATGAGAGCCCGGCTCCAAATATCTGAAGCCGGGCCGCGAATTGTCAGTGCAGCAGGTTGAGCGTGTTGCTGCCGTCGTCGACGAAGTAAATTCCCCAATCGGGAACATAGATCAATCCAAAGAGGTCACCAGCGCCAGGAGGGGGTCCGCCGCCGGTATCGATCAGTTCCTTCGCGATCTGGGTTCCATGCGCGTTGAACTCGGCGATGAAGCCGTCACCTCCATTCACGGTGAGAACATGTCCGTTCGGAGATACGGTGAGGCCGAGGGGCGCATTCAGCGCGCCTCCCGATGCGAAATGCGCACCGGTGCCGTCGGAGTCAGTACGGAAGAGTGGATTGGAGATTGCCCGGATGCGGTTGTTCAGGGTGTCTGCAACGTAAAGCACGCGGGCGTGGTCGTCGTCGCTCCAGTTATCGTGGTCGTCGTCATGAGAGTTCGGGCTCAGTCCGACTCCGGTTATTCCGAGGACCAGGGCGGCTGGGTCGGTACGCTGGTCGAAGCCGGAGCCGATGACCGTCATCGATTTGATCCAAGGCATCTGGGTTGTCGAGGTTCCGAGATTGATGCGCGTTACCGTGCCCCGATGGACCACGCTGCCGGCAGCAGCTGCGGTTCCGTCAAGAACGTTGGTGACGAAGAGCATAGCTTCGTTTCCACGCTCCAGCCAGGTCATATCCCACGGGCCGTTGATGAGCGAGCCGTAGAAGGTTTCGACGGGATCGCCGTTGCTGTCCAGGACGATCAGACAGCCATTGCTGCCGGGGACCAGGCTTCCACCGGTAGTGGGGACGCTTCCAACAATGACCCATCCCGAACGGAGAACAGCGAGCGCCGTCGTCAGGCCGATGCCGCCAGGGCAGGAGCCAGGAAGCATGGTTGGGTCAAGTTGGGCGAAGAGGGTCACAGCGCCACCCGGGGAGATCTCGACGATGGTGGTTCCAGTTCCCTGGACATTCCCCACGTTATTGAAATTGCTGACGAGAATATTGCCGGCTTCGAGCTTGCCGACGCTGTGCTCAACGCGGACGATTCCGTAGGGGTTGACGTCCCCGTTTCCAGGAACGGTCGATGCGACGGTGCTTACAGTTTTCAGCTTCTTCAGGATAGGTCCGTCGTCATCAGCTTTGGCCAGCATGCACGCCGGCAATGACAGTCCCACACATAAAAGCCCGTAGAAAGCGATCCGCAATGGAGTTCGCATGAGTTGCTCCTTTGCCTTCCGCCGTCATCCCCATGCCGGCGATCCGAACATGGTCCGGGTTGGCGCTCGCGGTCAGGAAAGCCCCCATAAAGTAGTCGCTCAGCCGGTGAAGTGATGTCACGGAAATGTCACTTCTCTGTGATTGTTCTGTCAAAAAGCAGTCCGGGCAGTATTCCGTTTCGAGAGACGGAACACTTGCGAAGGATATTTCTGTGAGCGCAAAGCTGGTTCGAGTCTGGCCAACGAAGTGTAGGCGCGCCGACTACCATGGGGACGAGAGTGATGCAGATGGTTGGGCACATGAAGGGACAGGAAGCAATGCCGGAATTTCTCAGGAAACTCGCCGACAATCCGCGAGTGACGGTGCGCCGGTCTGGCTCTCCCCTGAAAGATGGCAAAAGCGTCGTCTACTGGATGCAGCGTGCGCAGCGGGGCATTGATAATCCCGCGCTCGATCTGGCCATCGAGATCAGCAATGAGCTGGGCCAGCCGGTGATCGTCTACTTCTCCGCGATCTCCAACTTTCCCCACGCCAACCTGCGACACTACGCGTTTCTCAACCAGGGCTTCTCTGACATTGAAGAGGATCTCGCCGAGAGGAATGTGAGCTTCGTTGTGCGACGGCCTCCGAGCAACTCGCTCGACGGATTCTTGAGAGAGGTCGGCGCATCCATGGTGATCGGCGATGAAAATCCCTGTCGCGAGCCGAAGCGCTGGCGTACGGTGCTCGCGAAGCGGCTGACGCTTCCTTTCTGGACGGTCGATGCGGATGTCGTCGTCCCGTCGTCGTTGTTTCCGAAGCACCAGTACATGCTGCACATCATGCGGCCGAAATTATTGGCAGAGCTGCCGAAGTATCTCGTCGCAAATAAGCGCACGAAGGTGAAGAGAGCGTGGGCTCGTCCTTCGGGGCTCGAAAGCTTCGCGGTGAAAGACGATGTGACCGCAGGGTGGACGAATTTCGACCGCTCGGTGAAACCCGTCGACAGCTTCACTGGCGGGACGCGCGCGGCGGTCAAACGGCTGAAACACTTTGTCACACATGGGCTGGCAGACTACGCCAGGCAGCGCAACCATCCAGAGGTAGACGGCACGAGCCAGTTGTCTCCTTACCTGCATTTCGGGCAAATCAGTCCGGTCACGATTGCGTTGGCGGTCGATGATGCCTTGCGGCAGGGCAAAGTCTCGCAGGCAGCGCGCGACGCTTATCTCAACGAGCTGATCGGATGGCGGGAGCTCTCCGCAAATTTTGTCAAGTATGTCCCGAACTACGACTCGATCGAGTGCGCTCCGGAGTGGGCGCAGAAGACACTGCGCGAGCATGCGCGGGACAAGCGGGATCCGGTGTATACGCTGGAGCTGCTTGAGCGGGCGGAGACGTACGACGAGTTGTGGAATGCTGCCCAGATGCAGATGGTCAAGACCGGATGGATGCATAACTATCTGCGCATGTACTGGGCCAAGAAGATTCTGGAGTGGGCGCCGAACCCGGCGCTGGCGTGGGAGTGGGCGGTGATTCTCAACGACAAATACGAACTCGACGGTCGCGATCCGAATGGCTACAACGGGATCGCGTGGGCGATGGGCGGAGTCCATGATCGTCCCTGGTTCGACCGGCCCATCTTCGGCACGGTGCGGTATATGTCGGGCGCGTCGACCGGAAAGAAGTTCGATTCGAAGCAGTATATCCGTCAGGTCATGAAAGCGGAGTAGCCGAGCCCCAATAGCTGGCCGGCATCCATATCAGTCGAAGCCGAGGGAAAGCGCGAGAAAGCTTTGGGCGCGCTGTAGGGAGTACAGGGGTGGTCCGGCGCCTGGGAAATCAGATAAGGGAACTTCCTTATTCTGAGACTCGGTGTCACACTCTCTGCGAAAATGGATCAGCATGCGCCACGCCCTGTTCGCTCTTTCTCTCGCTGTCTTCTCCATCGGCTGCGGCTATCACACGGCGGGATCCGCGGCGCACCTGCCGAAGACGGTACACGTCCTCGCGATTCCGACCTTCCAGAATGCCACGCAGTCGTATCACACGGAGGTGGCTTTTACCCAGCAAGTGATTCGCGAATTTTCGAGCCGAACGCCGTACAAACTGGTTGCGGGCAACGATCCGGATGCGGATGCGACTCTGGCCGGAACGGTCACCAGCTTTCAGGTGGTTCCACTCACCTACAACTCGCAGACTGGGCAATCGTCGAGCTTTCTGGTTACGATTCGGGCACGCGTGATCCTGACCGACCGGAACCACAAGATTCTCTATAAGAATTCCTCTTATCTCTTTCGCGAGCAGTATGAGACGACGCAGGACCTGGTGAGTTTTATCCAGGAAGATCCGGCAGCCGTACAGCGCATTTCACAGGACTTTGCCCGGGCGGTGGTGTCGGATATTCTGGAGTCCTTCTGATGATGAATTTGCGTGTTTTGCAGGAGCTCCGTTAGTGGGCGCGGGTTTTGCCGCCGCGGATCGCTTTGTCGCCGAGGTGCGCGAAAACAATCTGCGCGCAGGTTACGTGCTGCTTGGCGACGAGATTTTCCTGTACGAGCGCTGCCGCCGCGCGGTGCTCGAGACGCTGGTTCCCGAGGGGTTGAGAGACTTCTGCCTGTCGGATCTCGACCTTGCCGAGACCAATATCTTCGAAGTGCTGGACAGGGCACGCACGCCTTCGCTGATGGCGCCCTTCCAGGTGTTTTTTGTCCGCGGCCTCAAGGCGCTCTACACGCGCGGCGCGAAGAAGGATGAGTTCGTGGCCATCGAAGAATATTTTCGCGCAGCGAATCCGCAGAGCCTCATCCTGTTCATCGCCGACCACATTCGTATCCCGTCCGATCCGCGCCGCATTGACATGGAAGACAAGAACCGATACGAGCGGATTCGCGAGACACTCGGTGATTGGTGCGGCATCGTCGAGCTGGCCCGCGCAGATGAAGCCGATGCGCTGCGCTGGATAACGGCCGAGAGCGAGCGCAATGGCGTACGCTTCGATCCGGACGCGGCACGCGAACTGGCGGATGCGCTGGGCGCGGACATGATGCTGATCGCGAGCGAGTGGAACAAGCTGATCTTATACGCGGGCGAGAAGCGCCAGGTGACGCTCGGCGATGTGGAGACGATGGTGCTGGCGGCAAAGCAGCGTTCTTTGTATGAGCTGACCGACGCGATCTCGGCGAAGGATACACCGCGCGCGCTTCTTCTGCTGCAGGGTCTGCTCAACGCTTCCGACGGCGGGGAAGATTCGGCAATCGGACACTTGTACATGCTGGCTCGGACTTTTCGGCAGATGCTGGTCATCCTCGAGAAGAACGTGCGCGACTCGCGGGCAATCTGGCAGGCGCTCTGGCAGGGCTTCCGCATGCCTCCGTTCGCGGCGGACGATTTGATTCGGCAAGCGCGGCGTTACAAATCGAGCCGCGAAATTACACGAGCGCTCCGGTTGATTGCGCGGGCCGATCTGGAGCTGCGCTCGCAGCCTCCGGACAAGCGGTTGGTGCTGGAGCGGCTGGTCTTCGACCTGACGAAGGAAGCGAAGGTTTTGCGAGGAGATTCGCCAGCGCAGTATGCGATGGAGTTGTAACGGGGTTGGCTATTCTCGAAGAGCTTCCGCTTAAAGCGCGGCTGTAAGCAAGAGCAAAAGCGCAGCGACAACGGTGGCCGCCTGATAGACGTAGTCCGAGTCCTGCCTGATTGGGCGGGCGCTCCTGCCGGGTCGACGGGTCGGACGGTTGAATATTTTGTGCATGGCCGTGCCCTTCCCCCTCCCATTACGCATTGCAGCAGTAAGCGATTGCCCTCTTGCTGTCTTAGAGACATTTTCGGCTTAGAAGTTTCTAACTTTAGAAATAAATTCGCGCGAGTTAATTTTTTAGTTAATAGCTGCTTTGGCGGGAAGAGCGCGGCGCGGCCCGTGCCAGCCGATGTAAAATCGCGCTGATGGCAACCGGCGGACAAACACCAGATTTCTTGACCCCGAACCCGAATGCTGCCAGAGAACCGCGCGCAGTCGCTCCCTGGGTTATCGCAGGGATCGTTGTGTTGGTCATTCTCGGGATATTCCTGGCGCGCGGCCATCATGCGCCGCCGGCGAATCCAGGCGGAGCGGGCCTGGCGCCGCCTGACCCATATTCGGTCAACCTGGTGTTCTCAAACATCAAGATGAGCGAGGCTTCTAGCGTAGGCGGTGCGAAAGTGACTTATCTGGATGGGCTGATGGCCAACAACGGCGGCCGGACGCTGACCGGCCTCACCGTGCAGGTGGCTTTCCGGGATTACACCAACCTGATTGTGCAGAAGGAGACGATGCCGCTGAACCTGATCCGGACGCATCAGCCGTACATCGATACGGAGCCGGTATCTGCGGCTCCCATCAAGCCCGGTGAGACGCGCGAGTTCCGGCTGATCTTCGATCACGTAGCGGAGGGATGGAACCAGAACTATCCGGAGATCCGTGTGATCGAGGTGAAATTCAAGTAAGACACTCTCAAGACTCCCGCCACCGGGGCGGCCGCTGCGAAACTATCTCACGGCCTGCCTGAATCGCCTCAAACTCGTGGGGAAACCACTTTTCCGACACCGCAATACTTACCGTCACGTCCTGAATGTTCTCCGGAGGCAGTGTTGCGCGAGCGCACGCCCCTAGTGCTATGGGAAACACCGTGACTTGTCCCACACTCTGGCCAATTCGATAGCCGAAGCCAAATCCCTTTTGCGGATCACCGTGATCACCGTAACGGTCGATGATCACTGCCCCGTTTCCGATCAGTTGGCCATAGAGGTGGTAGCGTAAGGCCTGCATTAAAACCGCCTGCTCCCCCGACTCAATCGCGAAGCCCGTATGGTGCTCGTAGCTGTTTGTGATAAACAAGCGACCTGGGAATGCGCCCTTGCTCGAACTCGTCCAGGAACCCTCGTTCTCTCTAAACAGTGCGATTACGGGATCCTGGCTGTAATTCTCGAGGAAAGTGCTTACAGAATTCGGAGTGGGATGGATGAGTTGTTGCTGTTCACGAATCTGCGGAGCAACGAAAACCATAAACCCGGCCCCGATACCCGCGGCAAGCAAAAACATGAACCTCTGAAACGTCACGGACGGCCTCGACAAACTGACTGATCATATTGGCAGATTTTTGCCAATAAAAGAAGAGGAGCGAATGACCCGCTCCTCTCTTTTTGCCGCGCGGCTATTCGTTCGGCTGGGTGGGTGGCGTCGGCGGTGCGCCACCGTCGGGACCATTCTGACCGCCGCCGGGTCCGCTTCGTCCCTCGCCGCGCGGACCGCCCCATTTACGCATACCGTCGCCACGATCCATGCGAGTCTGTGCCATGGTCCGCAGCTTCTTCCACTGATCGGCGGTGAGGACGGTGCGGATGCCGAAGAGCATGCGCGCATTTGCCTTTTCAAGCTCGGCGCGGGCCTGAGCGATGGCGTCGATCTGGCTGAGGATCTTCGCTTCGTCCGGCTGGTCGGCCCCTATCAGGGGCTGCAGGATGGTTTCCTGCTTATCCAGAGTAGCTTTCAGGTCGATGAGTTGCAGCTTGTGCTGCTGGAAGATATCGTCCATCTTTTTCTTCTGGTCGTCGGTGATGCCGACCTGCTGCGCCACCTCAGGCTTATCCCACCAGCGGCCGGGGCCACCCGCGCGGAAAGAGCGTTCCATGGGCGGTGGTCCGGGATTTCCCCCCTGGAAGCCCTGCGAAAAGGCAGGCATGGTGGAACCAAGGCAGAGGAGCGAAGCGAGGGACAATAAAATTCCAGGGCGCTTGTAGTTATCGAGCAACATTCTTTTTCTCCATTTTGTTCAGCGAGGATTCCGGGGTGACTTCGTTGCTGGATGTGCTGGAGCTCCAGTTGTCGAGCGTGGCGAGAGGCGCGAGCGACGAGGGCACGGATTCCGATACGGCAGAGTCCACCTGTTCGAGGAGCGCAGTATCGTCTCCCGGGTTATTCTGTTGCGCAACTACGGGCGGAGTGGCAACCGGCTTCGTCTGATGCAGCAGAGGCACGGCGCCGATGCAGAGCAGCGCGGCACAGGTCCATGCCAGGATGAGGCGGCGCTGAGCGTTCCGGTAGCGTTGCCGCGCGGGCACAAGCCAGTTGTAGGCTACAGGCTTCGCTGTCTCGCGTTCCGCTACATAGTTGACCGCTGAACGGAAGTCGCTGAGCGCCGAGACGAATTCGCCCGTCGGCTCGAGCGAAGCATCTTCATCGTGCGAGCTGTCAGGATAGTGGTTAGGGTGCGTGTTCATTTTTCACCTTCGGATTTGCCTGAGGCGCGCTCGCGGACAATGCGCAGAGCGCGATACAGGTGAGACTTGACGGTGCTGGTGTTCATCCCGGTGGTCTCGGCTATTTCTGACAATTCAAGCTCTTCGACAAAGCGCAGGATAAAGACCGTGCGTTGCTGGCGCGAGAGCTTCTCGACCGCCTGCCAGATTTCTCTCACCCGCTCCCGCTGGAGCACCCTCGCCTCCGGAGAACTGGCGCCGTCCGGGACCCAGTCGCCGATGTCGACGATGTCGAGCGCCGTATCGCGCGTTCTTTGCCAGAAGCGCATGCGGCGGCTGCGGAGGTGATCGCGGACCAGGTTGAGCGCGATGCGCGTGAGCCAGGTACCCAGGCTGGAGTCGCCCCGGAACTGATGGCGGGCGTTATAGGCTTTGAAAAAACAATCCTGGGTGAGCGATTCCGCGGCATCGCGATCGGCGAGCGAAGTCATGAGAAAGCGGAAGATACGCGGCCGGTACAGCCGGACGACCTCGTCAAAGTCGGCCAGCTCCAGGACCGATTCTGCCCGCGCAAGCGGCGGAAGCTCCGTGGATACCATGTGTCCCATGTTTAGGAATAGACGGGATTCACCTGGATGAGTTTACAGGAGCGGCTAAATTGCTGGCCAGGCTCATCTTTTGACAGACTCACTTCTGGACAGACTCACTTTTTGATCTTGGCCGCAGCCGCGTCGATATTGAAGGCGTCGGGCGGCAGCGGGACGTTGTAAGCGGCCTTGTAAAGGAAGCGCTGGCTGGTCATATCTCCATTCTTGAAGCGGGTGATGGAAAAAGGCGTGGGGATGCCGTCGAAGGTGTGGTAGTCATCGTACTCTTCGCGCTCCGTGTTCTTGTCGTGGTAGACCGGGTCACGCCACTGAAAGCTGCGGCTGCGGGGCAGGTGAGTTTCGGCATCCATCTGGATGGTGATGGATTCATTCGCCGGCGAGATCATCGTGACCTGGTCGGTGAGATGGCGCTCGGAAAGCGTCTGGCCTTCGTGGACAAAGATGGTGTTGGGCTCTTTGAGCCAGACCCGGATGGCGACGTCGATCGAGTGATCGCGACGCCGAAGGTAGTCCTCGCAGATCTCTTTAGGCAGGGCCTTTTTGCCCTGGTAGGTGACCTCCCAGCATTCATTTCCGGCGTAAATGACGATGTCATCGTGTTTCTTGCCGAACTCGTCGCGTTCCTGACCTGTGGGCGTGCGCCACTGGAAGTAGTTCTGGATGGCTCCCGTGGGCTTGCCCTGATAGAACCCGGAGACCCGCCCTTCGAAGTAGGAGTTTTGCAGTGACAGCCAGCGATCTCCGCCCATTGCCTGGACCATAGCATCGAGGAGAGCGCGGGCCTTTTGCTCATTGGCGTGCGCGATGGCGTCTTCGGGAGGCTGTGTGGCCTGGGCGCGCCCAGGCAGCGTGCAGAGTAACAAAGTGGCAAGAATCAGGGATTTTTTCATCCGGCCAGCACCGCGCCTCCATTCACGTCGACGATCTCGCCGGTCATGAAGCCGGCGTAAGACGTGCAGAGAAACAGGATCGGAGCAGCCACTTCCGTTGGACGCGCAACGCGCCCAAGCGGAATCGTGGCAAAGATTTTTGCGCTTGTAGCCGGATCGGCCAGCGCCGGAGCGGACATGTCCGTCTCGACCCATCCGGGCGCGACGCAGTTGACGTAAATGCCCTGCGGCGCCAGCTCCGAGGCGAGGCTCTTCGTCAGGCTGATGAGCGCGCCCTTGCTGGCGGCATAGTCGGCATGGTTGGCCTCTCCGCGCTGGCCGGCGGTCGAGCTGATGAAGACGATGTGTCCGGCTGCTGCCTCGGGCGACAATCGCGGCTGGCGCTGCATGTGAGTAACGGCCCCCTGCGCGAGCCCAAAGACGCTATCGAGATTGACGGCAAGGGTCTGGCGCCACTGCTCGGTAGACATCTTCGCGATCGGCGCATCCTCCGCGGGCCAGACACCGTGATTCGCGACGAGAATGTCGATGCGTCCAAAGGCACGGACGGTCTCCTCGACCAGCGCCCGCCCCTGGTCCGGCGTTGACAGCTCCTGCGGAAGCGCGATGCAATGCTTCGCGCCGCCCACCTCCTCGACCAGTGCGTACGCCGGCGCTTTTGCAGTGCGGTAGTTGAAGACCACGCTGGCTCCGGCCTGGCGAAAAAGGCGCACAGTTTCGGCGCCGATGCCACGCGAGCCTCCGGTGATGAGAGCGACCTTTCCAGCAAGCGAGAGCGTAACTCCGGACATGATTCGACGGTACTGGAGGAGCGGCCTTTGCTACAAGGTCATAGGGTTGGTGCTGCAGTAGATTGGCCTGATTTTTTTGTATTTAAATTTACGAAGCACGAATCGGGGCGGGCGGTACGACGACTTCAACAAGTCCGGTCGCCACGTCATAGACGAGGCCGGAGACAAGCCAGTCGCCCGGCAATGCGGGAATCGCCCGGAGCGAAGCAACGTCTACGGCAACTGCCGCCCGCGGATCGGTGACCGCTTTCGTCTTGAGTTTCTCTTGCTGTATTTGAAAATAATGCGTCAGCATGGCGGGGTCGCCCGCAAGGCGAGTGATGCCGCAATCGGTGTGCTGAAGTACGATGAGGTGAAACTCCCCGCCTCCTCCGGGAATCTCTCCGGCAACCGCACCAATTCGCCCGAGTAAACCTAACTGCTCCAACAACCCCGGGGTGATTCGACCGCCGATATTCCGGATCACTACCGCCTCGCCCGGTTTAAGTTTAAGCAGATCAGCAGGATCCACACGCATATCCGCGCAACCGATGATGATTGCCCTTACATTCGGCAACGCCCGTGGAAGTGAGGGCATCAGTGTGCCCGCAGCAGACTGCTGGGCAGCAAAGTCTTTGTTACGTTCCAACATGGAGTCGAGATGGGTCACGTTGATTCTCCTTGAGAGATGTTGCGCGATACTTTGCTAAAACAGCTTTTTCAAGCCGGACCGCGGCCACTGATGATTAGATGCGGACCGTCGACGAAACCCGGAGAGATCGCTCAACTGGACCTGCGCCATACTGACTCAGCGCATTTTCTGGCCGATGCTCACAATCGCTGTTTGTCGGCTAACCGTGCTGTAGACCTTGTCTTCTCGCCCACCAGGCGTAATAATGGCGCACCCAAGTCATTCGGTGGCCCGCGCCGCGATCCCTCTCTTCACCGCTGATGCCACGCTGCCGGCAGTTCCTCCCCGGCGACCGCATGACTCCATTTCTCAAGGAGAAGATTCATGGCTACCCAGATTGCAAACCGTCCGATTGATATGGACAAACTCAACGCCCTGCTCGGTCAGGCTGTCGGAGACATGGGCGCGGCGCTGCATGCCGCGCTGATCGTGATCGGCGACAAGCTCAATCTTTACCGCACCATGGGCGCAGGAGAAAAATTCACTCCAGCTGAACTCGCCCGCCGCACCGGAACCGCTGAACGCTACGTGCGGGAATGGCTTAATGCCAACGCCGCTTCGAAGTATGTCGAATACGACGGAGCGACGGGCACCTACTACATGACGCCCGAGCAGTCCTTCGCGCTTGCCCAGGACGACAGCGCGGTGCATCTGCCCGGCTTCTATCACATGGTCGCCTCCTGCATGAAGGACGAGGAGAAACTGACCGAGATCTTCCGCACGGGCAAAGGTTTCGGCTGGCACGAGCACGAAAAAGGCCTGTTTGCGGGATGCGAGCGCTTTTTCCGGCCCGGTTATCTAGCAAACCTCACCTCCAGCTGGATTCCCGCGCTCGACGGCGTGGAGGCAAGACTCAAAGCCGGTGCCCGCGTCGCCGACGTCGGTTGTGGCCACGGCGCGTCGACGCTGCTGATGGCCCAGACCTATTCGCAGTCGGAGTTCTTCGGCTTCGATTACCACGACGCCTCGATCGCAACGGCGCGTGAAAAAGCGAAGAACGCGGGAATCGCGGATCGCGTGCACTTCGACGTCGCTCCGGCGAAGGCTTTTCCGGGCAAAGACTACGACTTCGTTGCCTGCTTCGACTGCCTGCATGACATGGGCGACCCAGCTGGAGCCGCCAGCCATGTCCACGAGGCGCTGTCGAAGGATGGCACCTGGATGATCGTCGAGCCAATCGCCGGAGACGATGTAGCCGCCAATCTCAACCCGGTCGGGCGAATTTACTATTCCGCCTCGACCGTGATCTGCGTACCGGCATCGCTTTCGCAGGAGGTAGGTGCCGGACTGGGCGCTCAGGCGGGCGAGAAGAAGATCGGCGAGGCGGTCTCTGCCGGAGGATTCAGGCACTTCCGCCGCGCGACGGAAACTCCGTTCAACATGGTCTTCGAGGCGAGGCCCTAGTCAAAAAGTTGGCGGAGAATTTCGCTCGAGCCGCTATACTGGAAATAGGACATACAGACCCCGGGGCTTCATTGCCTCGGGGTTTCGCTTTTTTCGGTGGTCTTTCTCCTAACTACCCTGAAATGAATGACGCGCCTGTAACCTGCCTCTTTTCAAGGAGAGCGCTGCAACGCCTTCAGCCTCTATGATGCAGCCCTAAGTCATTCTTTTTCAATGATTTTTCCGCGAGGAGGTGGATGAAAGTCCTAATCAGATCAATGATTTGCACGGAAAAGCACTGCAGTGAGAGGGAGGGGATAGCTACTTTTTCGAAGCCTGCTTCCTGCGCTCCGCAATCAGCTTCTTCCGTTCCTTCGCAGGGAGCGCCAGAACATCCTTCAGGCGCTGCGGAAGCTTGTTGTACGTGAGTGTGTGCGCATTGCAGAGATACTCCTTGAGCTCCTTCACGGAGAAGACATCGTACCGTTCGATGGCAACCCAGTAAATCCGCGCCATGTAAGGAGCCGGAAAGGCACCCTCAACCTCCACCAGTTCGGCATAGCGTTCCGGTCCAGCGGCAAACGACAGCACGCCGTTACCGCCCCCGCTGAGGTTGGCCAGCGCGAACATCTTGCCGCCGATCGCTTTATCTCCGACCCAGAAGACGAGATTGTCGCCCCACTGCATCGTCTCCTCGACGTGAGGCAGGCTGAGCAGAAAGCTGCGGACCTGTTCGACGTTCATGGCTGTCAGAGACGCGACGAGAATTCGCTGCGCTTGCGGCTGTAGAAGTAGTAGATGAACAGCCCGATAGCGAGCCAGACGAAGAAGCGTATCCAGGTGATGATGGGCAGCCCGGCCATCAGCAGGACGCAGAAGGAAATGCTGAGTATCGGCAGAAGCGGGCCGCCAGGACAGCGGAACCCCCGTCGCCGGCCGGGGTCCTTGTAGCGCAGGATCAAGACACCGGCGGAGACGAGCACGAAGGCGAAGAGCGTGCCGATGTTCGAGAGGTCGGAGAAAGTCCCGATGTCGAGCAGACCGGCCGGCACGCCGACAACGAAACCCGCGACCCAGGTGGCTGTAGCCGGAGTGCGAAAGCGGGGGTGCACCTTCGCGAAGACCGAGGGCAGCAGCCGATCACGCGACATGGCGAACCAGACGCGCGCCTGTCCGATCTGGAAGACGAGGATGGACGAGATCATGCCCAGCATCGCGCCGATGATGATGGCCAGGCGAGTCCAGTTGAGCGCCGCGCCGGGATTCGCGAGGTAGACCTTTTTGAGAGTGTTGACGACGGGGGCCGCATCGTCGACCAGCGCGGTCCACTTAATGAGTCCGGTAAGAACGACCGCGACCCCGATATAGAGAATGGTGCAGATGATGAGTGTAGCGATGATGCCGATGGGCACGTCGCGCTGCGGATTCTTGCACTCCTCGGCGGCCGTCGAGACCGAGTCGAACCCGATGTACGTGAAGAAGATGATGGAGCCCCCGGTGAGGACGCCCGACCAGCCGTTGGGATAGAAAGGTTTCCAGTTGGTCGGGTGAATGTAATGCGCGCCGACTCCGATAAAGAGCAGGATGGCCGCGATCTTGAGCAGCACCATGACGTTGTTGGTTTCGGCGGATTCGCGGATGCCGCGGACGAGCACCATGGTGAGCAACATGACGATCAGGAAGGCCGGTATGTTGAAACCAAAATGCCATCCTGACGAATACAGCATGTTCCCCTGCAAATCGGTCAGGCCGGAGGGCAGATAGGCGGGCGAGATCCAGCGCAGGTTGGGATGGATGCCAAACCAATCGAGCAGGGCCACGGCGTGCCCCGCGAATCCGACCGATACCGCCATGTTGGAGAAGGCGTATTCGAGGATCAGGTCCCAGCCGATGATCCACGCCACAAGCTCGCCGAGCGTGGCGTAGGTGTAGGTGTAGGCCGAGCCCGCAATGGGGATCATCGACGCGAGTTCGGCATAACAGAGACCGGTAAACCCGCACACGATGGCGACGATAACCAGGGACAGCGCCAGCGCGGGCCCCGCGCCGGGGCGGCCCGCAAGCGCCGTGTGGTGCACGATGTAATCGAGCACCGGGGTGTTGAGGATCGAGGAGGTGTCGAACTTTTCGCCGGAGATGGCCGTGCCGACAACCGTGAAGATGCCCGAGCCGATGACGGCTCCAATGCCGAGCGACGTAAGCGAGACTGGTCCGAGCGTCTTCTTGAGACTGGTCTCGGGATTCTCAGACTCGGCGATGAGCTTATCGATGGATTTGCAGCAAAGAACCTGAGGCGGCAGAGTCCAACTCCTCTATGAGATTGAGGGGAGTGTATCCGGAATGAGGCCCGCTCCGCGAGAGAAATTCTCGGGAACGGGCATCGCTGTGGTCCTGGTGACCGCCTCTACTTGCGCTTGCTCTGGCCGCGGGTGAGCGTCTTGACCTTTTTCTTTTTGGAGCCGCGCGGGGTAGTGCGAGGCGCCTTGGGTGCGGCCTTCTTGCGGGCTGCCCGTTTGAGTGCCTTGCGTTCGGATGTGTCGGTAACTGCTTTCGTATTTGCCATTCGAATCCTTGACTGCCGATGTGTGGCAGCGTCTTCCTTATAGGTGATTATTCTGAGGATAAATCAAGCGAGCGCTGTTTTGTTCAGGCAAGGCAATTGCGATGTCCGCAGACTATCCGGTGATCTATAATTCACGGGACATGAAAGTCTTTGCGCTCTGCCTGCTTGCGGTTTCCGCCTTCTCCGCCGTTGCACAATCTACGCACTCTATGGCAATGACATCAACTCCCGCGCCTGATGAGAGGCTTGGAACGGTATCCTTTGCCGTCTTCTGCAACGCGTCGGTGCAGGCGCCTTTCAATCGCGGCGTCGCCCTGCTGCACGACTTCTGGTACGCCGAGTCGCAGCCTCAGTTCGAGCAGATTGTGAAGGCCGACCCAGGCTGCGCGATGGCGCACTGGGGCATCGCCATGAGCGTCTTCCAGCAGATCTGGGATCGGCCCGACGACAGCACGATGAAGTTTGGATGGAAAGAGATCGAGAAGGCACAGTCATCCGCGCAAAAAAACCTGCGTGAGAGCGAGTACATCGCCGCGTTGGCCACTTTCTACAAGCCCGGAAAGGAGGACTTCACGGCTCGCATCAACGCTTATTCGGACGCCATGGGCAGGCTTTACCAGCACTACCCTGACGATGTGGATGCCGGGGCGTTCTATGCGCTCTCGCTGCTAGCGGCCGTAGCGCCGAATGACACCAGCCTGACGCAGGAGCACAAGGCGATGGCGGTGCTGACGCCGCTCTTTGCCAAATACCCCGACAATCCGGGTGTGGTGCACTACATCATTCACTCCTGCGACAACCCTGTAATGGCTTCTGACGGACTGGCGGCGGCCGACCGCTACGGGGTGATCGCGTCATCCGGCCCACACGCCGTGCACATGTCAGGACACATCTACGCCCGGCTGGGCATGTGGCCACAGGATATCGATTCCCAGCTGGCTGCGATCAAGGCCTCGGAAGCCGCCGAGGCGCGGTACGAGAGCGGCATCATGGATGAGCCCCATTCCTATGACTTTCTGATGTACGCGTACCTGCAGAGCGGCCAGGATGCGAATGCGAAGCAGGTTCTCGAGAAAATCCCCTCCGTTGTGGACCGTTTCGCGGCCATGCCGGATATGGGAGGCCGCGATATGAACTGGATGGTGGCCTACTACCGCGGCAAGTTCCCGGTTTTCTACGCGCTTGAGCTGCGCGATTGGTCTACCGCTGCGGCGCTTAAGCCTGCAGGCGGCGCATCGCCCGACGTGGCAACCATGACCTGGTGGGCGCGAGCGATTGCGGACGGGCATCTGCGCCACGCGGATCAGGCGAACGCCGACCTGGCGCACTACGATGCCCTGATGGCCGAGGTCAAGAAGGGCCGGCATGCCTACTACGCCGATTCCACCGGAGCAAAAATCGAGCGTAACGAAATCGCCGCCTGGGCTAGCTTTGCTGCAAACCAGAAGGATGAGGCGCTGAAGCAGATGCGGGATGCGGCTGATCTTCAAGACAAGGTAGGGCAGGGCGAAGTGGACATCCCGGCCCGCGAAATGCTCGCCGACATGCTGCTCGAGCTGCACGAGCCGCAACAGGCGCTCGCGGAATACCGCGTATCGCTCAAGCTAAGCCCAAACCGCTTTAACGGGCTCTACAACGCAGGAGTGGCCGCGGAGGCTGCGGGCGATAAGGCTGCAGCAGCCAAATACTATGAGGCTTTGCTGAAGTCAACGGGTGGTGGCGGGCAGTCATCGCGGCCGGAGTTGCTGGCCCATGCCCGTAGCTTCGTCTCCGCCACGCAGATGGCAGAGAAGTAGATCAGGGCCTCTGCGGGAGCTGGTTTCAGAGCTTTTCCAGCTGGGCGAATTTCTCCACCAGTTTTTTTACTCCAAACTTTGAGAACTGCACCGTAATCTTTGCGTCTTCCCCGTCTCCCTCGCGCCGAAACACGATGCCGTCGCCGTATTTGGGATGGCGCACGCGCTGGCCACTTCTTAGGCCGGTGCTGCCGGTAGGGGCAGGGAGATCTAGTTTGGGGCGCGACTTGGGAACAGACGCGCCACGTTGCGTAAAGAATTGCGCAATGTTGTCGAGCGAGTTGCCGGGCTTCGACGGTCGCCCGGCATAAGGGCGCGATGTGCTGGTATGAGTGACCGCGCTCTGGTCCTCGTCCTCGTAGCTGTAGTGGCGGCCGGCAGAGTCGTCGTATTGATTGCGTCCATAGCGCGACGCGGTTTGTCCGCCATATCCGCCCCACGTGCTGACGGGCCGGCTGGTCCCGGCTACGTCTTCGATAAGGTGCGAGGGGATCTCCTCCAGGAAGCGTGAGGGCAGGCTGGCCTCGGGCATGTCATTGCCATAGCGGCGGCGATAGCGGGCGCGGGTCACGATCAGCGAATCCATGGCGCGCGTGAGCCCCACGTAACAGAGACGGCGCTCTTCTTCCATCTGAATGGGATCGTTGAGCGTGCGCGAATGCGGGAAGAGCCCTTCTTCGAGACCTGCGAGGATGACCAGGGGAAATTCAAGCCCCTTGGCGGAGTGCAGCGTCATCAGGGTCACCCGCGAGTCGGCCTTGTACTGGTCGGTGTCGCTGACCAGTGCGGCGTGATCGAGGAATTCGGCGAGTGTTTCGCCGCGCTCCTGCGCGTCCTGGGCGGCATTGGCAAGTTCTTTGAGATTTTCAATGCGCGAGAAAGCTTCAGGCGTGCCTTCTTCCTCGAGCGAGCGGATATATCCGGTGCGATCGATCAGGAACTTGATGAGTTCGGGCAGTGTTGCGGCGTCTCCAGGCTTGCGGAACGCTGGCTTGGCTGAATCGGACTCGGCGGCCTGTGAAGGCGCTGCATGGGGGACTGGCGGTTCATCTTCGAAGGGGTTGAAGGCAGTGGCGTCAAGCGGCACGTCGTCGAGTTCCGGGTCGTCGGTGAACGCGAGCGTATGCTGGGTCTCGTCGCCGAAGTCGAAAGCGGTATCGGCATCGTCCTCTGAAGCAGCTATGTCGAAGCTGGTGTCCTCTTCGGCGATGTCGGCCGAGAGCTTGTCGGCAAAACCTGGGGCAAGCAGCGCGCGCGCGTCGAGGATGATGCGACGGAAAGTGTCGAGGGCGATGAGGGCGCGGGAGGGCAGCAGCTTTTCGCGCAGGGTACGCTCGATGGCCGTCCAGGTGCTGCTTCCGGTTTCGAGGGCGATACGCTCCAGCGTCTCCAAAGTCGTCTTGCCGATACCGCGCGCGGGGACGTTGATGACCCGCTGCAGTGCGATCGAATCGCTGGGGTTCTGTACCAACTTGAGATAGCTGAGCAGGTCCTTGATCTCGGAACGCTCGTAGAAGGAAAAGCCGCCGACCATGGTGTAGGTGATGCCGTAGCGGCGCAGCGCCTCTTCCACCAGCCGCGACTGCGAGTTGGTGCGATAGAGCACGGCGACACGCGGCAGCTCGTCCTGCTCGCCCGCTTTGCGCAGGTATTTCTGGATGGTGTCGGCGACGAAGAGCGCTTCGTTTTCGCCGTCCGGCGCTTCATAGTAGCCGATGAGCGCGCCGCCTTCGCGCGAGGTCCACAGAGCCTTGCCCTTGCGCTGCGTATTACGGGCTACGACGGCCGAGGCAGCTTCGAGAATGATCTGCGTCGAGCGATAATTTTGTTCCAGCCGAATGGTCTTCGCGCCCGGGAAGTCGCGCTCGAACTCCAGGATGTTGCGAATGTCGGCGCCGCGCCAGCTGTAGATGCTCTGGTCTTCGTCGCCGACCACGCAGACATTCTTTTCCTCGCCGGCGAGCAGCTTCATCAGTTCATATTGCGGACGATTGGTGTCCTGGTACTCGTCGATGAGCAGATAGCGATAGCGGCGGTTGTAGCGTTCTCTCGTTTCACTGGAAGTCTTCAGCAGGCGCACGGCTTCGAGTAGCAGGTCGTCGAAGTCGAGTGCGTTGGCCTTGAGCAGATCCTTCTTATAGGCCTCGAAGATGTGCGAGATGCGCTCACTGATGGGATCGGAGGAGTTGAGGTAGAACTCCTGCGGATCGATCATGTGATTCTTGGCCCAGGAAATTTTGGACAGCACCACGCGCGGCGTAAGCTGCTTGTCGTCGAGCCCCATACGCCGCATGGCCGCTTTCACCACGGCCTGCTGATCGGACTCGTCATAGATGGCGAAGTTCTTCGTCAGCCCTTCGTTGCCGATCTTCAATGCCTCGATATCGCGGCGCAGCATGCGCACGCAAAAGGAGTGGAACGTCGCGACAACGGGCTTCGCAAGACTGGAATGACCGATGAGCTTCTCTACGCGCTCCGCCATTTCGGCAGAAGCCTTGTTGGTGAAGGTGACGGCGAGGATGGAGTCGGGCGCGACACCGCGCTCCTGAATGAGATAAGCGATGCGATGCGTAATGACGCGCGTCTTGCCCGAGCCAGCTCCGGCGAGGATGAGCACCGGGCCGTCCACGGCTTCGACGGCTTCACGCTGCTGGGGATTGAGTTTGTCGAGTAAATGCTGCAAGGGAGGTCTCTCCTCTATTCTAATCGCCGGTTAGACTTGACTCACGATGACGAAAGAAGGAAAGAAGTGGATCGCCGTCTTCTGCGCTTCGGCGGTTGGCGCGAAGCGGGAGTATCTGGCTCAGGCGCGGGACCTGGGCCGCATGATCGCCGAGCGGAATTACGGACTCGTCTATGGCGGAGCGACCGAAGGTGCGATGGGTGCCATCGCCGATGCTGCTCTCGCCGCGGGCGGCGAGGTGATGGGCGTGATCCCGGACGTGATCATGGATCTCGAGATTGGCCACCGCGGCCTGACCGAGCTGCACGTCGTTCGCACGATGCACGAGCGCAAGGCTCTGATGGCCTCGCGTGCCGATGCATTTCTCGCGCTGCCGGGCGGCTACGGGACCATGGATGAATTCATCGAGGTTGTGACCTGGGCACAGTTGCGCATCCACTCGAAGCCCTGCGTGCTGGTGAACGTGGGCGGCTACTACGACGGGTTGCTGCAATTCTTCGATGCAACCGTCGCACAGGGATTCATCAAGCCAGAGAATCGTGGGC
>JABCZC010000014.1 GCA_013289875.1 Acidobacteriota bacterium
CACGACGAGGCGTACAGCAGCTCCGGTGATAGTAGTTCCGACAGTGGCGACAGCAGTTCGAGCGACAGTGGCGACAGCAGCTCCAGTGACAGCGGAGACAGCAGCTCGAGCGACAGTGGCGACAGTAGCTCCAGTGACAGCGGCGACAGCAGTTCGAGCGACAGTGGCGACAGCAGCTCGAGCGACAGCGGAGACAGCAGCTCCAGTGACAGCGGAGACAGTAGCTCCAGTGACAGCGGAGACAGTAGCTCCAGTGACAGCGGCGACAGCAGTTCCGGTGATAGTAGTTCCGACAGTGGCGACAGCAGTTCTGGAGACAGCAGCTCCGGAGACAGCTCTGGTGACAGCAGCTCCGGAGACAGCAGCTCCGGAGACAGCAGTTCTGGAGACAGCTCCGGAGACAGCAGTTCTGGAGACAGCTCCGGAGACAGCAGTTCCGGTGACAGCAGTTCTGGTGACAGCAGTTCTGGAGATAGCTCTGGTGACAGTTCCGGCGACAGCAGCGGCGACAGCTCCGGAGATAGTTCTGGAGATAGCTCTGGAGACAGCTCCGGAGATAGCAGTAGCTCCGACAGCGGAGATAGTTCTGGAAGTAGCTCAAGCTCGAGTAGCAGCTCTGGTTCCAGTGGTAGCTCTGGTTCCAGTGGTAGCTCCGGTTCCAGTGGCAGCTCTGGCTCCAGCTCCAGCTCCGGAGGCTGCACACTCACCGGCATTACGCCCGCGAACGCCTCGTTGTTCGCCGGCGAGCCGCAGCAGTTTGCGGCACAGGGAAGCAATCTCGGCACGGTTTCGTGGACGACCAGCTCCTCAGCGAATCCGGCGACCGGCACCGGTGCAACATTCACTACACGGTGGAGCGCGACCGGAAACCAGACTGTGACAGCGACTTGCGGAGGCGTGACCAAAACAGTCACAGTGGCGGTCCACTCGCTGGACATACAGATCAACAACACTACCGCGACCAACGACGATCTTGTGGTGTTGAACAGTACTCATCCGGCCCAGCAATTCAACATTAACTGCCAAATGAGGCTCCAAGGGCCTTCTGTTGGCAACGTAACCGTTGTGCTGTCAAATCCAGACGGACGACTCCGCTTCCCCAATGCTGCCAACACAACCGTCAACCTCAACCTGGATGCCGCCGGCGCCTTCTCTGCATTCCAAATCTCAGGCAACGCGGCAAGCGCTGCGATGAACGATGCGGTGATCCACATAGCCTTGACGAACGGTTCAGAAATTACGACCAAAGGAGTTACAGTCGTCAGCTTCGACACAGCAAGTATGCAGCTCACGCAGGGCGGGAACTACAGTATCAACGCCTCCGGTCAGTACGCGCCAGCGGGGGTTGCCGTGTCCTTCGCCTCAAGCGCGCGGATTCGACCCGCTGGTGTCGACTGCACCACACCCCAATTGACAAACCTGCGCATGGCCATCATGCAGGAGAGCAGCAACAAGGACATCGAGGTCACCTGGGATACGCCCACGGTCAGCTGGCTAGCCTCAGCGCCGGCGGGAACCTCCATCACCGTTCCCACTTCAAGGCGAAGTGTCACTACCTACGCTTCCACCGTAACGCAGCCGGTGAACGATGGAGTGGCGGGGGCAGCACCCCTCTATGACAACGCGGCTACGGCGCTGACCACCCCCTCCGGCTGCTCCGGGTCCGGAACGGCGCAAAGCAACGATAGCCCCTTCCATACACCTGCTCCCACCACCCAACTCCCGGTGCAGGACGGCTCCGGCACTACGGTAGCTACTGTGACCTGGACGAACCGGGTAAACACCACGAGGGTGCAGCACTTCCGAACCTTCTGTGTCGTTTACAATTCGTCGACCAACACGGCCTTCTCCCTGCGGGAAGCAACCTGGGACATCAACCTTGATAGTGCTTCCGCGTCTCCTCAGCACGCAACCGTCAATCCCGACGCGGCGGCCTCGGCGGATCCTGCCCTCGGCATACAGTCAAACAATGCTCCGCTGACAACGGTCAACAATGCGTTTGGAGCGGCTACGACAAACTTCACTAAGTGAGGCTGACGATGAGCGACAAAGATATTCTGGCAGCGCCTCCCGAACAGCACCTCCACGACTTGCGTGCCGTCTATGACATGGGAAATCTGCATCTGGATCCCACCGCGACGGCGGGGAATCAGTCTTGGTCCGTAGTGCGACTTAACCCGGACCCATACAGCGGCTCGGAAACCCTGGTAGGAGCGGCGCTTGACGCGAAAACAGGACAACTGATCAACGCTGCGACCGGGAAGCCCGCTGCCGACAGTTCGTTTTCTTCAGGCATGATCGAGGAAGGCTCCTGGGTGCTGGTTACCCGTATCGGCGTTCCTCGGGGAAAGCAGCGCGGACGTTATAAGTGGACGAAGCCGCTGGAATATGAGAAACGCAGGCTTGATCCGGAGGATATCTACCGGCCATTCGTGAAAGGAGGCACCGTCCTCTGCAAGCACAACCCTGAAGTGGAGGGAGCGACGCAGTTCGATGCCGTCAGTCTTCTTCCCACTGGTTGGGAAGCCCACGTCTCACCCGCATTCGACGCTCTGAAAAAAAATAAGGTCCTGTCCCGGCAACCGGCTTCGGCCGTGGACAAAATGTCTTTGAAGGCCCTGATGGCAAACGCTAACGCAATCACCTCGACGATCGCGTTTCGTTCTCTGAGTGAATCGGGCAATCTCGACTCCAAGACCGTTCAACAGACTCTTTCCAAGGCTACCGGCTATCATCGCGCCGTCCTCATGTACATTGCGTTGGTACACGCTCCGGCTGCGGGGCCGTCCACCATCGAACCCGCACTCACTCAGGCTGTCCAAGGCACCAGTGGTCCGGCGGACAACCGGTCTGCCGCTCTCGCCTTCACCGCGGTTGCGCTCTTCCATCCGAATTTGCCTCAGAGTCGAACGCTGAGCGTTAACCTTCTGAACGCAATGCGCAGCGGTTCGGCGCCGTCGGTCGCCGGACAAAAAACCGCCTCCGTCGCCAGGCAAAAGGCCGACCCCTACTTGGAGGAACTGCTTAAAACTGCGCAGATTCTCTGAACTGTACCTTCATACGTAGATCAGCATCGAAAGATAGCGTGGCTGACTCAGGTTGTCGGTTTACTGTACTGCCATCAGCGATTCCAGGCTTGCTCGCACCTTTTCCGGATAGTTGGCGAGCAGAATGGCCGCTACCGACTGCGTATCAGGAAAAGTAGTTGTACAGGGCGCCGATGGACGACCCGCTGCGGTCTACGATCGCCTGCATGGTAGCGGCTTCGAATCCCACATCCGCAAACAGTTGGGCGGCCGATTCGAAAAAGCCGGGCATTGATTACTCGCAACGCAAAGATATGCTGGGATCAATGCGAGAAGCGCGGCGTGCCGGGATATAGCTGGCAATGAAAGCGATCGATGCCAGAAGCGATGGAACAGCGGCAAACGTCTCGAGGTCGTTGGCTCCGACACCGAAGAGCAGCGAGCGCATCACGCGGCTCACTGTGAGTGCACCCGCAATGCCGATGCTGACTCCCCAAAAGGCCAGGGTCATGCCGCCACGCACGATCAGCGCCTTGATGTTCGCTGGGGTAGCGCCGAGCGCTAGACGGATGCCCACTTCGCGGCTACCTTGGCCAACCAGATAGGCGATGAGCCCGTAGATGCCGATGACGGCGAGGCCAAGCGAGATGGCTGCAAATGTTCCCAGGACGAGCATGGTAAAACGACGGCGAACCAGCGAGTTGTCGAATCGCTCCTGCATGGTACTCACGTTGTAGAGCGGCAGATCAGGATTAATTTCTCGAATCTGCTGCTTTACCGCGCCGGTCAGGCTGACAGGATTGCTGCCAGCTCGCATAACGACATTCATGGCGCGCGTGACGTATTGGGTTTGAGGAAGGTAATAGGCTATGCGCGATTCCGAGTCGAGGGTGTATTGTTTGACCCTTCCGACGACGCCGACAACGGCGATCCAAGGCGAGTCTGTCTCGTTGATGCCTCCGATTTGCAGGCGCTTGCCAATCGGGTCCTGGTTAGGCCAGAGCTGCTGCGCCATGTAATCATCGACAATCGCAACAAGAGGTTTGCCGGCGGCGTCATCGTCCTGGAATAGGCGCCCCTCGCGCAGTGGTATTTCCATTGCCTGGAAATAATGCCCACTAACCATACGGACATCCGCATTGATGAACTTCTCGCCCGGAGGGGGTACGCGTCCCTCCACTGTGACGGGCCCCCAGGCAAACATTTGGCTCAGCGGCAGCGAGGTGACGGCGCCCGCGGAGGTGACGCTGGGCAGGCTTTCGAGGCGCATCCACAGCTCGCGATAGGCGGCGAGTACGGCTGTCTTGTCCTTGTAACGCTCGCCGGTCATGGTGAGCTCTAGGGTGAGGACGTTATGCGGATTGAAGCCGGGATTGACGTCGCGGACACGAACAAAGCTGTGAATGAGCAGGCCCGCGCCGATCAGAAGCATGACGCAAAGGGCGATCTCGGCGATGACGAGCGAGCGGCGAAGATAGTTGCCTCGTCCCCAGACGGCGCTGACGCCGGATGACGTGCGGATTGTGTTCTGGAGGACGGTCTGTACATCGATGCGTGAGACGCGCAGTGCGGGCGCAAGTCCAGACAGCATTGCCGATAATACACAAGTCAGGAAGGTGAAGGCGAGGGCGGTGAAGCCGATGCCAACATTGCTTAGCCTTGGTACGCTCTGTGGGCCAAGCAGCCGCACGCAGCGCAAGGCAAGAAAGGCAAAGGCGATGCCCAGTGCTCCGCCTGTGAAGGCGAGCAACATGCTTTCAGTCAACAGCTGGCGAACGATCCGCAGGCGAGATGCACCTAGCGCACTTCGCACTGCCATTTCCTTTTTTTGCCGTGCGACGGCCCGCGAGAGCTGTAGGTTAGCCAGGTTGACACATGCGATGAGAAGGACAAAGCCAACGGCCCCGAGCAGGAGGTACAGCGTGTGCCGGACATTGCCGACCACCTGCTCAAGGAGCGGCACGATGCGGAATGTGAGGCCGCCGTTGGGCGGATAGACTTCCGGATACTCGTGCCGCAGGCGCGCGGTGATAGTGTCCATTTCAGCCCGTGCCTGCTGTACGGAGACACCTGGCTTGAGCTCGCCGATGATGTTGTAGTCTTCATGGTCGCGATTCTGCGCCGCGTCGGGGGGCATCGGAAGCGGCAGCAGAATCTCCGCCTGCTCGGCGCCGTCGAGTGTGGGCATGACCTCACGAGGTAAGGAAAATGAGCGCGGCATGATGCCAACGACTTCATACGGCAGGCCGTTGAGAACGATCTTTCTGCCCAGGACCCGGGGATCGGAACCGAAGCGTCGGGCCCATGTTCCGTAGCTGAGGATAGCGGTGGGAGTGCGGCCTGGGGTGTCCTCATCGGGAAGGAAGACTCGCCCGAGAGCTGTGCGTTGTCCTAGTAGTGAGAGGAAACTCGACGAAACCCGGATGGTTCCAACGCGCTCCGGCTCGCCTGAGCCGGTGAGGTTGTAGTTGCCGCCGATGGCGATCGCAACTTTCTCGAAGCCGTGATGACCGTTCTTGATGTCGAAGTATTGCGCGGTGGAGAACCAGTCTTCGGTGATGTTGAGGCCGGGAGAGCTGTTCCAGAGAATAACCAGCCGTTCCGGATTGGCGTATGGAAGTGGATGAAGCAAAAGGCCGTCTACGATGCTGAATATCGCAGTATTTGCGCCGATCCCGATAGCCAGAGAGAGGAGTGCTGCCATCGTGAAGGGGCGCGCTTCGTTCAGGACGCGAAAAGCGTAACGCAGGTCTTTCAGCGGGGCATTCATGGAGGCAGCAATATCGCTGGCGACCAATGTATCTCAAACGGCGGGGAATAGAATATAGCGTCGAGCAGAACTGAAACGACTGCCCTCTAGCGCATTGCAGATTGGACTGCGAGAATGCTTTTTTTCAGTTCTCCGCAATTGCCCTAAATGTCGAGTCAGACCATTCGGTGTGGCTTTGATGAGGCCCCGGTGCGAACGGCAGGCAAAAACAGTAATCCTCTATTGGCGACTTCAGGGCTTAGCACTCATTGAGAATAATTTGTGGGCCGAAAGGCCGATTAGTACGGAAACACCTGCAGCCTTCTGCGATAAGCCATTTCCGAATTACTGGAGCCTAGCCGACATATCGGTACCGATGTGCCAAGCGATGAGCGGATTGTCTATCGGCACGCTGAAGCGGGCAGTCGGATGGCCGCTACCGAACTCCTCGATAGCGACCATCCTGATAACAACTCACTCCACCGCGTCAAGGAAACGCTCAGTAAACCTTCTCGGCCTGTATTGGCTTCATGTTCGTTGGGGCACCCATAGGATGGATTTCGGCATGTGTGTCGTCCATCAGGGTCACAGTGAATTCAAAACCATCCATGACTTTGACGTGTAGTGCGGAACCTTCCAGAGTTGCCTTGATCTGCTGTGGCGTGGTGTTGTCGGAGGGATCCGCCTTGCTCAATTCCCCAGCGTCATTTAGCGCGATACGAGATTCGGTAACGGATCCCGTATAGCCGGATCCGCTCCGAGCCAGAGTCATTGTGGCGAAACTCTTTCCTTGAAACATCCAGTGCCACGTTCCGGCGAATGCCGGCGCGGCATCTGAGGATCCCGAAGCTGCCTGCAGGCTCGTTGCGCGCGCGAGCACCGCGCCCGAGCCAAATGTCATGCTGATTGCCAATACCAATCCAATCAGATCGGCGCTTGATAGCGGACTTCTCTTCTTGGTTAACATCATGATTCGATCCTCCAGGTTGTCACCATCGAAAATACCCAGCCCCACTGCGTTCCCATGGGGAGCATGCATACACAGTGAGGCCAGGCGTAGGAGTGTGCGGGCATATAGACGTCGTTTTCCGAGTTGAACGGCTGCGTGTTCATCGCAGGCAAGCTCACGAGTCTGCGAAATCTTCGACTTCAGGTACCAAATGCCGGGGTGCCAGGCCACAGGCAAGGAGACAACTTCACATAAGATGTGGACCAAGAAATCTCTTCGACGAATGTGAGCGTATTCGTGCGCAAATACAGCCGAGAGTTCGTGTTGTCCAAGAGCAGGTAGCAATTTGCTGGGCAGTACGATTGCGGGATGAAATACACCGACAGTCACCGGCTCCTCAATGTCTGTGGATTTGAGGAGGGCGACCGGATGCGAGGCAACCGTCGAGCGAGCCATTCTGATTTCGGCAGGAGAAAGCGGCCAAGCGTCTCTCCGCAGTCGATGCACTCGGCGGAGACCGCGGCCAAAGTGGATGAGCTGATTGACAACAAGCGCTCCCCAGATGACAACGATCACACTTTCGGCTCCTGCCCCGAGCTCGGGCGGATCGTACGCTTTGGCACGCCCCTCCCATATCCAGAAGTAATGATCAGAAGATCCTGTCCGGTGTACCGCGTCCTGCGGAGATTTCTCTGCGATCACAGATCGATGCGTGGACCAGAGAGTATTGATCACTGGTACAGCCAGACACAGGATCAGCACGCCAAGATAGAAAGAATGTTGATACTTTGCTTTGGCTTTCGCAACGAATGATGAGAAGACTGCCGCAACGACGGCAAAGAATCCAATCTGCAGGAACGCATTGAACACCAAGTCGAATGGGACTTCCCGAATCGTAGTCATTATGCCTCCTCCTCTTCATCCCCAACGGTCTCCAGTTTTGCCTGCAGTTCGGCAAGCTTTCGAGAGTCGAGGTGCCTGCTCCGCACTAAAGAGAGGAGCAAGTCATCCACTGAGCCTCAAAAAACTTTGTGCAGGACATCTTTGATGGCGTGCGAATCAGCTGCTTCTTGAGAAACGGCGGCGCTGTATTCGAACGCGCGCCCAACGAGCTTCCTCTTCACTTTGCATTTGCGGTGCAGAACGTTCAGCGTGGTCTGAACCGTCGTATAGGCAAGTTGAGGCTCCCCCGCCAAGCCTTGCAGAACCTTCTGAACATTTCCCCGACCCTCATCCCAGAGGACGCGCATGATTCGTCGCTCCAGGGGAGTCAGGACTCTTGCCGCTTTAGCCATCGACGCAATCTCCTATACGCATAGGAGACTATCTCGCCAGCGCTAAACGTGTCAACTATACATATAGGAGATAATTACCCACGCCTGACAGTCGCACGGTGTGCGCAGGTTGATCCTATCGCGTCAAAATGAATCCTGTTAAACGCGCATGGCGACGCTGATTCCCCCTGGCTGCGCGACAGTTGATTCCAGTCGCGATGCCGACATATCGTTCCCTATCTGCGGTCGATGAGCGCTTTGGCGATTTACCACTCATTGAGTCAACGGCGATACTGTTCAGGTCGTCGAGACCGCCGCCTGCATATTCGCTTAGCGGAGGTCTGCGCGGGGCTCTGAGCGGGGGCGGCACCGACAGCGGTTACGCCGAAAAGAAGGGCAGCAATCATGGGCGAGGATAAGCGCAACAGTGAGCGATTAAGTTTCATCGGACGTACGGTATCAGTGGAGCGTCGGGATTGACAAAGGAGGCTGTGACATGAGTTGAGACGCACGGGCTACCTCTTTGTGGTTGTCCGCTGGAGTCCCCTGCTTGATCTGTGCCGAGAGATGAGAGAGACATTGAACAAGGAGAGCGTATGGGACGGGTAAGAAGTGCCAGCCTGAGCAGGTCGTGAGTCTCTGCGGCAGATCGAAGTGGCCGTGGCGAACGGCAAGACGCGGCACAAGCGTCGAAGGAAGCCGAAATCAGTTTTGAGCACCTGCAGGCAATGCATCAGAACGAAAGAATAATTGACCTGAACATCGAGTGGAGCTCCTTTGAAAAAATGGAAAAAAGATCCGACTATAGGTCGTAGGGATCGTCCCATTACAGAAGGAGCAGGCGGCCTTGGGCGCTTGATTGAAATGGGCGAAATGGACCGAAGTTATCCCATTGACGTGATACGCCAGAAATTACAGATTTGGGCTCGCTGAGTGACTCGGAGATTATGCACTAACTGAAGACTAGCTGCGGCGAATGAGCGTCTAAGCCACAAACTCAATGAAGGCTCCATAGCGTCAGACCAGTAAAGGTCGATGTATTCACAGATTAGCTGGCGAATCGATCCCAGTATCCCACCGGCTTCTTCAGGTGGAGATAAGCTCTCACGAATCGGTCATCAGGGCGTCTTTTTCGAGCGACATCATCATCTCCTGGAGCTCAGGTGTGCGCTTCCGTTGGAAGGGATGGAGATAGAGGTAAATCACAGGTGTGACGTAAAGGGTCAGGGATTGAGAGAGAAGCAGGCCTCCAACGACTGCGATTCCCAGCGGACGGCGAGCTTCACCACCTACACCTCCGCCGAATGCGATCGGAAGGGCTCCCAGGAGTGCGGCCATAGTGGTCATCATGATCGGGCGAAAGCGCTGGAGACAGCCCCGGTAGATCGCATCTTCCGGGCTTAGATTTGTCCTGCGCTCGGCTTCGAGGGCGAGGTCAACAATCATGATGGCGTTTTTCTTCACAATGCCGATCAGCAGGATCACGCCAAGGAAGGAATAGAGGTTGAGATCTTCACCGAAGAGCAGCAAAGTCAGGAGCGCTCCTACTGCGGCTGGTGGCAGGCCGGAGAGGATGGTGATGGGATGAATGAAGCTCTCGTAGAGAACTCCCAGAACGAGATAGATCACCATGACGGCAATGACGAGCAGAAGTCCCAGGCCTTTGAGCGAGCTCTGAAACTGAGCGGCCGTTCCCTGGAGGGCGAAAGTCAACGTTGCCGGCATCCCGATCTCTTCCGCTGCCTGGCGGACAATTCTTGTCGCCGCGTCAAGTGAGATTCCGGGCTTGAGGTCGAACTCAAATGTCACAGCAGGAAATTGACCTACGTGGTTAGCGGTCAGCGGAGCTACGGTCTGGGTGAGCGTGGTGACCGCGGAGAGCGGAACGAGCCGCCCTGTGTTCGACCTTATATATAGGTCTCCCAGGGTAGCCGGATCATGCTGGTACTGTGGCGAGACCTCAAGGACAACGTCATATCGCTGGGACGCCACCATGATCGTGTTGGCTCGGCGGTTTCCGTACGCGTCATAAAGAGTGTTGGCGATCATCTCGGGACCGACATTCAGTGACATGGCCAAGTCCCGCCGTATATCGACGTTGACTCTCGGAGCACTCATCTGCAGGTCTGAAGAGACATTGGCCAATTCAGGCAGCGATTGCAGCTTTTCTTTCAGCTTGGGCGCCCATCGATACAACTCCTCCGCATCTGGGCCTTCGAGCGACGCAGAGTACTGCGAACGGCCTTCGTTCTGACCCAGGCTCACGAAGTCTCCCTGACGCAGATAGACATTCAGGCCCGGAATGCGATTCAGCTTCTTCTGCAAATCGGCGATGATGATTTTTACATTCGGGCGCCGTCTATCCTGGACTAGATTGACCCAGAACCAACCTGAATTCTGAGACTCGACGCCGGACAGATTGCTCTCCATCCATGGCGTGGTCGCAAGGACCTTATTCACCTGCTCGCCGTAGCTAACCATGCGATCGAAGGAGTTGTCCTGCGAGGCTTCCAGATGGCCGGAAAAATAGGGAACGTCCACAGCAGGCATGAAGCTTTTCGGCATGACGACAAAGAGGTAAACGGTCAGCACGGTCATAGCGATGCTGACAGCGATAGTGGCCCTCCTGTGCCGCAATACCGCATCCAGTGAGCGCCTGTAGCCATTCTCCATCGCGGCATAGAGTTTTTCCGTACGCCTGTGGAACCAGTTATCGGCCTGTTCTCGCGAGGTTAGAAAGCGACTGCAAAGCATTGGGGTGAGCGTCAAGGCGGTCAGGCCGAGAGCAGTATCGATACCGATATGGTGATTGCGAATTCGCGAAGCAGGCGTCCGAGTATTCCGTTGAGAAAAACGATCGGGACAAAGACGGCCACCAGCGAAATAGTCATCGAGATGATTGTGAAGCCCACCTCGCGGGCGCCGTAGATCGCGGCCTGCAGCCGCGTCTTGCCCATCTCGCGGTGGCGCACAATGTTTTCGATCATCACGATAGCGTCGTCGACGATAAAACCGACCGAGAGCGTTATAGCCATCATCGAGAACATGTCCACCGAATAGTTGAGCAGTCGCATTACGATGAACAATCCGAGGATGGAGACAGGAATTGTGGCGCTTGCGACGATGGTCGAAGATGCCGTGCCAAGAAAGATGAAGATAACCATCACCACCAGGCCGATGGTCAGAATAAGAGTTCGATTGACTTCGGCGATGGAATCACGGACCGTGTCGGCGTTATCGGCTAATTTGCCGAATGAAACGCCAGGGGGCATCGTTTCGCGCAGGGATTGGACGACTGCCTTGACCTGATCGGCAACCTCCACCGTATTCGCGCCGGGCTGTTTCCTGACGGCAAGAATAATGCTGCGGCGACCGTTGATCCAGAAGGTGCGCTTGTTATTGGTTGAGCTGTTGAAGACGGCCGCAACCTGATTCAGGCGCAGCGGCACGCCATCTCGATACGCAACGACCAGCTGCGAAAACTGGTCGGCAGACATGAGTTGGCTATTGGCCTGAAGCGAATAATCCCGTGCGTCGCCATACATTGTTCCCGTGGGGAGGTTGGCGCTGTTGCTGCTAAGCGCCGTGCGTATCTGCTCGAGATCGAGGCCGTATGCAGCCAGCCTCGCTGGATCGGCCTGAACGCGGATGGCGGGATCTTCCGGGCCGTAGACCTGTACCTGCGAGACACCGTTCACCATGGAGATGAGCTTCGCGAAGACCTGATTGGCGTATTTCGCGAAGTCCTCATACGCGATCGTCGTTGAGGACATTTCGATCCAGATAATCGGTTCTTGTGCAGGATTCACCTTAGAGTAGGAGGGCGGCGATGGCATGTCGCGGGCAAGGCGCCGGCGGCGTGCGAGATCGCGGCCTGAACATCCTGTGCAGCTGCGTCCACGCTGCGGCTCAGGTTGAACTGGAGCGTGATGTTCGTCTCTCCAACGGAGCTGGAAGACGTCATGTGTTCGATGCCGGGAATTGTCGAGAACTCGCTCTCAAGTGGTGTGGCGACCGTCGATGCCATAGCGTCGGGGTTTGCTCCGGGCAGCGCTGCGCGCACCTGAATGGTTGGATACTCGACCTCCGGGAGATTGCTGACGGGCAGAGAGAAGTAGCTCAGAACACCAAAACCTGCGATCGCCGAGATAAGCAGCGTGGTCGTGGTGGCGCGGCGAATGAAGAAGTCAGTCAATTGCATGGTCAACCTTATGCGGCCGGAGCGAGCGCGTCATTGAGTAGAGCGTGGCGTATCGAGCAGGGAAATGCGCGCGCCAGGTGTGAGCCGGAGCTGTCCTTTGGTGACGACGGTGTCTCCCGGACTGATGCCGCTGCCGATGACTGCCTGTGCGGGGCCGCTGGGTGCCTGATACGATCGCTGCACCGTCACCGGGGCAACGCTTACGATGCCTGACCTGACGAGCCACACATATTTTCCATTGAGACCATTCTGAATCGCCGATTCCGGAACCAGCGTTCTTGCCTTCTCCACCTGCAGGCGCAGGCGGATGTTGAGGAATTCGCCCGGCCAGAGGGCGCTGTCGGTATTTGGGAAGACTGCTTTGAGGCGGATCGTGCCAGTCGTGGCGTCGACGGTGTTGTCGATGAAGACGAGCTGGCCCGGAAATGTTGGCCCGTTGCCGTTGCTGACTTCAACGATGAGGTTTCCGCCGGTATTGAGCCGCCGCACTTCGGGTAGACTCTGCTCGGGAATTCCGAAGGTGACCTGGATGGGAGCCAGTTGCAGCAGTGTGACGAGCGTCGTGTCGTTATCCCTTACCATGTTGCCGGCGTTTACCATCACTGCTCCGGCGCGCCCGGGGATGGGAGCAACGATATTCGTGAAGCTGAGCTGCAACTGCGTCTGGGCGATACGGGCGCGGTCTGCCTTGGTGGCGCCTACAGCAGCTTCGACCGCAGCCTGATCGGAATGAAGAGAGGCGCTGGCCGTGTCACTGGTGGTGACAAGCTGATTCATGCGTTGCCCGGAAATGACACCAAGCGCGCCGAGTTTCCGCGCGATCTCTGCCTCTGACTCGCTCTGCTTTTGCGACGCAGCGTCTCGGGCCACAACCGCGCGCGCCTGTTGCTCGATGGCCATGTCGCGCTCCAGTTCAGCCTGCTGCTCCACTTCTTGACGTTCGAGAAGCTGCCGGTCAATGGTGAAGAGCAACTGGCCTTTAGCTACGCTCTGCCCCTCGGTGAAGTTGACGCGCTCGATCTGCCCGGCAATGCGCGATTTCACCTCGACGCTGTTGATCGCCTGGACGTTTCCAACGGCTGAAATCTCCAGGGGCACGTCCTGGGAGACCGCGCGGTCGACCCGGACCGGGATGAGGTCTGCCGCTGCGGGGTCCCCTTTGGCAGAGACGCGAGTGCAAGACATCAGCGGCAGGCAGGTCAGGGTTCCAAGCAAGGCCAGTTTGTAATCCCACTTCAAGGTCGCAATACCTCGTCTCCAGCATATGGGGCTGAATAATAGAGAGCTATCGCTATGCAGTCGGAGATATGGGAATTGCAGGGAACAATTGGATTTTCGCGGGGAGTAATGTGGGCGATTTTGCTGGAGGCGCCCCACCCGCCAGCCTGAAGGCAGGATAGGTTGAGGTGAACGTCATTCCCTGCATAAATAGAGGCGTTCGCTGCAAAGAGGTAGAAAAGCGTGTCGAACTGTCCGGATTCTGAGAGGAATGGACTTTCGTGCCGATCCGGCGCGGTGATTTATCGTAAATGTTATAGGGCTTAAGTGAAAAGTACTTCGTCAAGACCGTTGGGATTGAATCTCATGCGACAAGGGCGAGTATGAATGGCAATAAGAGAGGACGCGTATGAATGCGTTTGTGACCGCTCCTGAATATCCGCCGGGAGTGCCCGCAACGGCACAAGAAACCGCGCCTGCAGCTAAGGGTCCGGGCCTTCGCGTCAATGGCTATGCCGCGATCTTCACCGTTGCCATAGTTCTGGCTCTGGCCACGGCGAGCGAATGCCATTCGATCACCTATCCTCCGTCCTTGATATATGGTGCGGCGTTCTGGCTATGGTGGGCCTGCGTAGCCAGCGCCATGTGGATGATCGGACGCAGGTTGCCGTTTGTATCGAGCTTTTCGCTCATGGGAGTTCTCGTTCACCTATCGATCGGATCCGCTCTTGGCATAGTTCATCTTCTGTTGCTGGGAAGCCTTGGTTTCACCGATGCGGCATGGCGGCTTCACGCAACGGCTTTCGAGGTTTGGACGGGCGGGCTCAGTATCAATCGGCTGGGCATCGAGATTCTTCTTTACGGCTTCGTGTTTGGGATCACGGGTGTCATTCAGTTTCGGATTCGGGTGCAGCGTGACGCATTGAAGTCTCTTGAACTGCAAAAGGAGTTATCTACTGCGCATCTCCGGGCGCTGCAGATGCAGATGGAGCCGCATTTTCTCTTCAATACTCTGAATGCGATCACGACGCTGGTTGAACTTGAGAGGACCAAAGAGGCTGCGGAAATGCTTTTTCATCTCAACGCCATTCTGAGGAGCACGCTGTCGAGAACAACGCCGGAGAAGGTCCCTCTGTCTCAGGAACTGGAGATCATTGAGAACTATCTCGCGATTGAACAAGTCCGATTTGCCGACCGGCTGCGTGTTGAGATCAAGGTGGATCCGGGTGCTCTTGACGGACTCGTCCCATGCTTTCTGCTGCAGCCGATTGTGGAGAATGCGATTCGGCACGGCATCGCAAATTGCGAAAACGAGGGATCGGTAGAGACATCTGTGAGGCGCGAAGGAACGACTTTGCACCTGCGTGTGCGCGACTCGGGGCCCGGCCTCAGCGGGAATTCGCAGAATGGACACGGCATAGGACTAAGAAATATTCGAGAGCGGCTCGCCCACTTCTATGAGGACAAGTACGTGATGAACGCACAGCCCCTCAAAGCCGGCGGATTTGAAGTCCAGATCGCCATCCCCTATGAGCATGGCTTCCGGTGAGGTTGAAGACGCTCATTGCCGATGATGAGCCGCTCGCACGTGAGCGGCTTAGATTTCTTTTGTCGACCGACGATGAAATTGAAATTGCCGGAGAATGCCGCAACGGGCGTGAAGTTATTGCCGCGCTCAGAGAAAAGCGAATCGACGTGCTCTTTCTAGACATTCAAATGCCTGCGGGAGGAGGTTTCGAGGTAATCGAACAATTAGGTCCGGTACGCATGCCGGTTACCGTGTTCGTGACGGCGCACAATCAATATGCGGTGCAGGCATTCGAGGTTAAGGCGCTCGACTATCTCACCAAACCGGTTGAGCCCGAGCGGCTGCGCGCGACACTCGCCCATGTCAAAGAACGGATCGCTTCACAAGCAGCCCTCCTCACACAGGAGCAACTGAAATCTCTGCTGGCCAGCTTGGAGAATGGCGGCGGCCTTACGAAGGAGCACCCGAGGCGGTTTCTCGTCCACAACGGCACAAAAGATATCTTCGTCAATGTGGACGACGTCGAATGGATCGAGGCGGCGGATTACTACTCCTGCTTGCACGTTGGCACAAAGAATCTCATGCTGCGAGAGACGATCAAGCAGTTGGCGAGCGTTCTAAATCCGCAGCAATTCGTACGCATCCATCGCTCCGTCATCGTCAACGTGGAACATATCCAGGAGATTATTCGCGAAGGGCAAAGCGAGGGATCTGTAGTTTTGACGAACGGCCAGCGGCTAAAGATGAGCAAAGCCGGATGGCAGAAACTGCTGGCAGTAAGCCGCACTTGAATTCGCCTCTCTTCGGGGCATCCGTCGGCTCGATTTAACATCCAACGCCCATGTTGCCCGCGTTGGTGCGCAAAGTTGGGGCGACCCAGTAGTGAGACTCGAATCGCCAAATCGAGTTCTTTCGACTTGGTTATGGTCGAGACAGGGTAACTCACTCGTTGAGAACCCGTTGCGCGGCTTTGACACGCGCACTGGCTGCAAACGGTGAAGTTGGCGCGTTCGTCGGCGAGATTGCGAGCGATGCATGATAGTCATCATGGAATGACCGGCCCGATGCCCACCTTGACCTTAGCGACAGTATGGCTTACAGCCCGAATCTTCTACTAGGTGCGATCACGGGCTAAGCCAGCCAAAAGGCAATTTTCTCGACAGTCGATGATGCGCGCTGGAGTAACCTGCCAACTTCATGATTGCAAATGCGTCGACTACCAGCTTCGCCGAGGCGGGCGAGGCAGGTATGGGCCGCCGGCAGTCTTAGCGCCCTCCACATTGCCTACGTTGTGTGGCAGCGATCACCCTCAGTGCAGCAGCACGGCGTCGATGTTGGCGATATACTTCCGCGAACGCTGAGCTTCGTCGGTATCGGGGATGAGAGCAACTACGGTGCTGAAGTGTAGGCGGGCTTCTTTGAGCAGCTCGGTGTTGCCGTTGCCGTTGTACTCTTCGGCGTAGACGATGCCAAGGCGGTAGTTGGCATAGGGCTCGTCACGGACATACGTAAGGGCCTTCTGGCAGGATTCCGCGGCAGCCTGGAATTGCTTTTGAACCCACTGGCAATCGCAAATGCCTACATTGGCCTGAGCCCGCAGATCGCGCCAGATATCCTGCTGTGCGGCGCGCTTCTTAACGCCGAACCCAAAAAGGCTGCCAAGCAGATAATAGTTAAGCTGGCCACCTGCTCCGCTGTTGAAGTTGCTCAGTGATAGATATTGGTTATATTCCGGAAGCGCAGCCGGGCATTGCTTGGCCATCCGCTGCGCCTCGCCAAGCCACAGATGGGCTTCGGCATTGGCGGGCGTAAACTTCACGGCACGCTGGCCGGCGTCAATTGCCTGGTCGTAGCTGCCCTTGCGGACAAAGGCCTGAGATTCGAGGTACCAGGCCATGCCGTTGTTGGGATCACGCTGAATAACGGCATTAGTCTGGCGGATGGCTTCATCGTATCCACCAGTGTCGAGGAGTGCGGCAGCGTAGCTGAGGCGAGCCTCGGAGTAATCATTATCGATGTCGATGGCGTTTTTAAGGTATGTCTCCGCCTGTTCAGGATCGTAGAGCGCTTGATAGGTACGGCCCAGATAGAGGGCCGCTTTGCTGTACTTAGAATCGATCTGCAGCGCCTTCTGGAATTCGACGGCGGCCTTCTTGTAGTTGTCGGCACCGCCGCGCGTGTAGAACTCCAGTCCTTTGTCGAATGGCTCTTCAGCGGCGTGGTTCCTCTGCCTGGCAATTATAATGCGAACGTTGACGGTCGTTTCTTGCCCCGGATAAACCTGCTCTTCGCGCGGGCCATCAGGCTCATATCCAAGATGGACGCCCTTAATGGTGTGCGGTCCTGGCGCGATGCCAGGAAAGCGCTGTGGCTTCGTCTTGTCGATGACTCCCAGGCTCTTGCCGTCAAGCCAGACCTCGACTCCGTCCATGTTCGTCTGAAAGATGAGCGTGCCATCGCGCGGTGCGCCGGGGCAATTCGGTCCGGCGCACTTTGCCGATCGAGGAGGGTTGTAGGCCAGAACCATGTTAGGGTCGAAGCTGCCACGATCTGAGGTCGGGTTCTGGAGCGTTTTGGTGGCCAGGCGAACGTTTGTGCGGACATAGTCGGCTAGTTCATCAGCAGTAACGATCCCATCTCCAGAGGAGTCAGCTTCGCCCTGCAATCCATGGATGACATAGTAGGTGAAGATGCCGTGGCCACCGCCCCACTGCGGACTCTCGAAGCTCTGCTCGCGGTCGCGACTGGCAGTGAGTGAAAAGGTTGAAGTGTTTAAGTCAAGAAGGCTGTGGTTCACCTGAGCGGTGTCGTCTTCGGGGGTAATCGCGCCACTGTGACAGGCGTCAGTGATGAGGACCTTCCATTTCCCGTGAATCTGCGTGCCAATGGCTTTGCCTAAGTCCTCCATTGGGTATGCGGTGCCGGAGAGGTGCGAAACATCAACGTCGTTGGGCGCCAGATAGGCTTTGCCGCCAGCGATGAAGCCGTGACCTGCAAAGTAAACGAGCACTCGGTCCTCTGGAGTGGTAACGGAAGGCAGCCATTGCTCCAGTTCGTGCCGTAGATTGGCGAGAGAGGCTTCTTCGTTGATGAGCTTGTGGACATTCTCAGCAGGAAAATTTCCGCCTTGGGCACTGATAAGCGTGGTGTAGATGTCCTCGGCGTCACGGTCGGCGAACTGGAGTTGGGCCTTCGCGGGAAGGTGCGCATAGCGAGCGATTCCAACCACCAGCGCGTAGCTATGCGGAATGACGGGTGGCGCACCCGTCCTGGTCGGTGCGGGATTGGTCGCAGCTGGGCTTTCTTTGACGGTGGTCAGATCGCGCTGTTGCTCAGTTTGAGGCTGCGGAGGGTTCTGCGCGCAGAGGGTTGAGACAAATCCAAAGCCGATGGCAAGAAGAGAGATCCCGCGCATATGAGCCTACCTGTGTGCCAGCCGAAACTGATAGATCAGGGGACCATCCGCGCCGTTGGCTGGCGCGACAACGGTGCTGTCATGCTTGTTAATGACCGTTATATCGCGCGGACTCATAGCGGGAATGACGGGTAACTGCGAGGGAACAGCGTCATCCTTGCCAACCGCGCGTGGACCGGCCAGTATGTCAATGCATTCGCCGCGTGCGCGGAAGACTGCGTCGTCGCATCGTGGAAGCAACTCGGCGGGCGCGGTGGGTGGCGGGGGAGCGGCGGGCAGCGGCTGGACACCATCCTGTGGCGGATTGGACGGGGCGGATCTTTCAAGCCGCACCGGGCTAATCACAAAGTAGATGGTCTCATACCCAGGCGGATTGTCGACCCGAAACCACGTGCCACGGGTTGCGGGAATGAGATATTCCTGGTCGCGCTCAATGCGGTTGGCATCCGGACCATCTTTGGCCGGAAAGAGCAACAGGTATTTGCCCGAAGTGCTCTGATCCATGACATAGAGATATCCATCGAAGGATGACTTAAAGCGGAAACGCACCAGGTCTCCGGAATGGAAGACGCGTTGCGGGCTGGTAACCTGCACGCCTCCCTTGACCTGGCGCTCGACAGTGATCTGCGTGTGTAGACTCTGCGCGAAGAGAACGCTGAAGAATGACGAGCTTGACAAAATGCAAAGAGTTAACAGGATGACACAGATGAAGTGTCTACTTGTGCGTGAAACTGCATTCTGGCGGCCGTCATTCATGATCGAGCACGAGCTTTGCGACGACACGCGATCCGTTGGATTCTGCGGAGAGCGAGTTGACGACGTAAACGGCCTTTTCGCTGTGCTGGTTGCTGTTGTTGGCGGAGCTGTTGACCTGCTCCTGCACGGCAACCAGATCACGGCTGGCGAGCTGCTCTACTAATTGGTCAGTGATACGGTTAGCGGCCTCCGACGTTTCAAGAGAGGAGGTTGGGACAGCGGTTGGCTCGGGCTTCTTCTCCTGCAGGCCAAAGATCGCGCCGTCAAGATCGTTTATCGGGTTCACGCTCAGAAGGATAAACAGACGCTCTTTGCCAGACTGCTTGTTCAGCTCGAATGCTCCGTCATTGGGTATCTCATAAACCTGGCCGGCATCAATGTAGTTCGAGTCTTTGGTGGCGTCCTGGCTGGGAAAGATGGGCGACCAATTGCCGCTCGAGCCTTGCTGAATGATGTAGAGATATCCAGAGCGGTTAGCCATCACACTAAGCTTTACGTGATCGCCGCTGTGAAAGACTGTGGACGGCAGGACTTCAACGTATCGCCCGCTGGGATCTCTTTGAAGCAAAGTGTAGCGGAGTCCGAGACGAACGTCGGTGAGGCTAACCAGGTGCGGCTGCGCACCGTAGCCGTTGGCAACGACCTTTTTGGGATCGATCTGACGCTTCGCTGATGGCGCAGGACGGGTGGATGTTTCCTCCTTTTTGGGTTTCGAGTCCGGCGGCTTGGCTGGCTTGGACGTAGTAGTCCCGGGATTGGGCGACACACTCACCAGATCGCTTGCCGACCAGAAGACATCGCGGGCGCCGATATCGGGCGGCAACGTCTGCTGCTGGCCCAACCCTCCGTTGCAGACAAAAAGAATGCCGACCAAGACTGAAATTCGCATAGCACGTCACCTTGAGAATAGCGCTTTCAGGCGGGAGAAAAGCCTGGGGGTGGGAAGGTCGCGCACACAACGAAATCCGATGACCGGCGACTGTTGGTCGGAAGGAAAGCCTCTCCGCATGAAACATAGAAAGAATACATCACCGTGCGGAGAAAAGCTGCCCCCCTTGATCGTGTGCCAGATTCTCGAGAATCTGACCGTCCCCAGTACGGTACGCATATCCGTAAATTCTGTTTCTCCAGCTGGAAAGGTGGACGCCGTCCATTCAAAGACATTACCGGCCATGTTAAGCGCTCCGTTAGGGCTTTTGCGATCGGGAAATGAATTCACTGGCTTCAAGCTAGCAGGAACGCCGCTGGTCCAAGGCTCCTGACCCCACGGATAGCGCCGTCCATCGACGCCGCGCGCGGCCTTTTCCCACTCCTCTTCTGTGGGCAGGCGTTTTCCCGCCCACGCGGCAAAGGCCCGCGCGTCTTCATAGGTCACGCCAGCCACGGGGTTGTCGGGAGCGGTGGTAAAATCGGCCGACTTTGGCGCAGTGTGTCCAGTCGCGTCTACGAATTGCTTGTACTCTTTGTTGGAGACTTCCATCTCGTCCACGTAGAAACCCCTTAGCGACAAGGTCTGACGGGGCCGGGGCGAATCCGGAGAGTTTTCTCCGTAGATGAAATCCCCAGCCGGAACCAGCAGCATTCGTCCGTACGCATCGTTCAGCTCAGGCGCGGGCAGCGCCGGCACCAAAGACAGAAACAGAACTGCGACCACAACAATCGCCGCGAAGACCCCACTTGCTATCCAGAGGAATCTCCGCTTGTCGCGCGCTTTCGGAATTGGAAGTGGAGGAGCTGGAGGAGCCGTCGGAGCTGGAGGAGGTATCGTGGCGAACTGCGGCCGCGGCATGTCAAGGAATATCGGCGCAGCGGACACAGACCGGGTTGCCTTCGGTATAGGATGTGTCGTCACGGATGGGGGTGGGCAGATCACGGCAGTTGCAGAAATCGTGCTGACAGGCTCCACCAGTACCGCTTCCAAAGCTGCATTAACTTTGGGGCGAAGCTTCCCTGGACCTGAAGTCGCACCGAACTTCTGTAGTTCGTCGAGCAATTCCTGGGGGCCCTGATAGCGGTCTTCACGCCGCTTTTGCAGCAACTTCTGCACAAACACCTCGCAGGCTTCGGGCAGAGACGGATCAGCTGCCCGAAGGAGGGGGACAGGCGCGGCGAGGTGCGCCATTTGGATCGCTACTATGGAATCAGCGTCAAAAGGGCGGCGGCCGGCGAGCAGCTCGAAGAGAACAATCCCCAGAGAATAAAGATCGCTACGCAGATCGCAGGGTTCGCCGCGGATCTGTTCGGGACTCATATAGTACGGCGTTCCTAGGCTTTCTCCGGGACGGGTGAGGCCGGTTGCGACATCGGCAATCTTGGAGATGCCGAAGTCGAGGATTACGATGTGCCCGGTCTTGTCGAGTAGGATATTGGCGGGCTTCAGGTCGCGGTGCACGATGTGTTTGGATTCAGACCAGACCAGGCCTGTGGCGGTCTGGGCGACCACGTTGAGGGCATCCGCTGGCGCAAGCTTCCCGTGCTCGGAAAGATAGCTCGACAGGTTTTCACCGGAAATGAATTGCATGATGAGGTAATGCAGACCGTTTCCGGACCCGATGTCAAAGATAGGAACAATGTTCGGATGGCCTGAGAGAGACGCGGCGGTGCGCGCCTCCTGCTCAAAACGAGCGACAACCTGCGGATCCTGGGCGAGATATTCGGCCAGGACTTTGACCGCAAAGGCCCCCCCGTGTCCACTGTGTCTCGCGAGGAAAACCTGGGCCATGCCGCCACCGCCTATGTGGCACAGCACTTCATATTTGCTGCCCAATATAGTCTGTAGCTCAACTATTTGTTGCTTCTCATTTTGCACCGGGTGGCCATTATACGTTAGTGCCTCGCGTCTTAATCGCGTTGGCTTGCTTCGCTACCAGGCAGTGCAATCCCTGCGCGCCACTCATCACCCCGTGATGATACTGGTGTCGGACCAGAGCTCGATCAAGCCTTCTCGTACCGAGATGACCGATCTCTTTCGTTCTCAATGACCGCATCCACGGATGTGAGCGCCGCTGGCTGTACTTGGGATCGAGTTGCAAAGCCTGCTGAAACTCGTCGGCTGCCTTGCGGTAATTCTGTTCGGAGTCCTTCTTGTAGGCGACTCCCTTAACAAAAACATTTCCAAATTTTTCCCTCCCACTACTTGGGAACGCCGACGTGAACGGCTCGGAAGAGCTGCGGAGCACCGACAGTACCGGGGCCGGTGGTGATAATGGTCGGGGCGCTGGTACCAGTGACAATCGCTCCGGCGACGACGCCGCCTACCACCGCCCCGGCTGCCACAAGAGAGACCAAAATGATGTGAGTCGACAAGAAGCCGGCGATGCCCGCGCTGCTCGCGCCAGCGGCACCGGCAACGATGACGTTAGTCTGTGAGATTGTCGTATGGTTGGTCAGATTACCTTTACTGGCGGTGACATTGATATGAAATTGGCCGGTATGGGTATTGGGACGGTAACCTCTGGCAACGATCTGTCCGTTGGCATCGGTCTGACCGGAAAAGGTCTTTGCACCGCCAAGAAAGCTGGCTCCGGCATTACCGCCCTGGCTATCGATACTGAAGAGAACGACCGCGCCGGCGACCGGTTTGTGGTTTTCGTCTTCGACCTGGATGATTGGCTCGCGGGCCGTACGCTGTTTGATGTTGTTGGAAACGTCTTCGCCTTCGAGAATGACGATCTTCAAGGCGGGGGCCGGCGGCCCGGTGGAAGCCACGGCCTGTGCAGGTCCCTCCGCGAGCTTCGACGGAGCCACGTTCATTGAGGCAATGGTTTCCCGGAGCGCCGACTTGGGAGCAGGTGCCGCTGGAAGTTCGTCTTCGGCTAACACGAAGGTTGGCAATAACAACACCGATATCAAAGCGAGCGCCTGGATTCGCAAGCAGCGGGTCCTATGGAACTTGAAGGTAGCCGTCATTGTGAACTTACCCCGGAAGAGGTCCCGACCGCGTTCGTCAGAGTCACGCTGACGCTGGCTATCGACGAAGGGGACCCCGAGAGTGTGAATTGTTGGCTGTACGTGAAGGCGCTCCCGTACTGCGCGGAACCGGCGGTAGTGTACCAAGCTGAGAAGAGCGTAGCTGCAGGTACTATAACGGTCTTCTGAGCAAGCGTCGCACCGTTCGCGGCCGTGAAGCTGAAGGTGGCCGACTGGATCTCGCGAGTGGTGGAGTATCCGGTCGTAAGAACAATAAGAGTATTGCCGGAGGTACTGATCGATACGGCAGATATCGTAGGGGCGGCTTTTGGCACGACAATCGTGATGGGCACGACGTTGGCTGGGGTAATGTTGACCCCGGCAGCAGTCAGCCGCAGCGTGACGGTGATGGTCCCGGAGATCGTGCCAACTTGCACCATCACCGCTGGAGTGGTGGTGGTGTTCGCCGGGAGCGTGAAGTTGAGCGTCGTGCCTCCGCTGGCGAATTGCACTTGAGGATTGGCCGGGTTACCGGGATCTGGAGCGAAGGTGAGAGTCATGGTTCCTGCAAGATCCACAGGATATGGCTGATTCAGTTGGAAAGTTAGCGGCGGTTGCTCGCCGGGAGACGTGGTCGATGGTCCGCTGAAGGTTACATTAAGACCGGACGGCACAATGGTAAACACCGCCGGCCCTGAGCTTGAATCCGAAGCGGAATCGGTCACTGTGACGGCCGCAGTTCCGGTTGAGGCAAGCAGGGCCGCCGGCACTACGGCGGTTAGCTGGGTCGCACTGACGAAGGTGGTGGTTAACGGAATGGAGTTGAAATTCACCACTGAGGTTGAGGTGAAGTTCGCGCCCGTAGCCGTGATCGTGGTATTGCTCGCTCCAACTGTCGCTCCAACCGGTGAGATCGTAGTGAGCACAACCGCAGGCAGCGATGTAGTTTCTCCCATGCCGCTGATCTGGAACGACTGCGGCGAGAAGACGGCGTTATCGGTGACGGACACGGTGAGGTTCCGCGTGCCTGCGGCGGTCGGTTTGAAGCCGATCTGTAGCGTGCAGGACCCGCCATTCGGAGCCAGCGTCGCCGGACTCGTCAGACATGTGCCGCCGATCAGCGAAAAGTCTGTCGCGTTGCCGCTGAGTGCAAAGCTCTCCCCAGAAGCGATTTCAACCGCCACATTGCCGATATTGCTGAGGGTGACCGTCAGAGGTGTGGCAGCCGTGCCCACGTTGGTTGTCGGGAAGACCAACGCGCCGGCGGGGAAGACCTCCCGGATCGCGTTGTTTCCGGTGTCGGAGAAGTACAGATTGTCTTTCAAATCGAATGCAAGCGCCGACGGGGCGTTGATCCCGGCGCTTCCGGCGTTATCTAGACCACCGACCACGGTAGTGATGATGCCGGTCGTGTCGATCTTGCGAAGGCGATTGTTTCCGGAGTCCGCGATATAGAGATTTCCGGCCGAATCCAAATCCACGTCGTTCGGGAAGTTCACCTCGGCGGCCAGAGCTGGGCCGCCGTCTCCCCTGAAGCCGGGAGTGCCGTTGCCAGCGATGGTGGTGATCACTCCACTTGCATTCACCTCGCGGATACGGTCGTTGTTATAGTCGGCGATGAAGAGTTTACCTGTATTGTCGACGACCACTCCTGACGGGCAGTTCAACTGCGCGGCCGTCGCCGGGCCGCCGTCGCCGCTGAAGCCGTCAGTGCCATTGCCCGCCACCGTAGTAATCGTTCCGCTGGTATCGATTTTTCGGACGGCAGCCGGCCCGCATTGCGGCACATAGAGATTGCCCGCCGTATCGAATCGCGCTCCTTGCACCTCAGAGAGCGTCGCGCTGGTTGCCGGGCCGCCGTCCCCCGCGAATCCGAACTTTCCATTTCCGGCAACGGTCGTGATGGTTCCGGTGGTATCGACCTTGCGGATGCGGGCATTGAGCGTGTCCATGATATAGAGATTCCCCGCTGCGTCGAGGTCCACTCCGAACGGCGCGTTCAGCTCGGCCGCGGTTGCCGGGCCGCCATCGCCGCTGAAGCCTTGCGTGCCGTTGCCGGCGACGGTGGTGATGTTTCCCAAGGTGTCGACCTTACGAATGACATTGTTGCCTATGTCAGCGATGTACAGGTCGCCATGGGTGTCGAAGGCGATTCCGTCCGGGGTGTTCAGCTCCGCAGTCGTAGCCGGGCCGCCATCGCCGCCGTACCCTGCCGTCCCGTTCCCGGCAATGGTCTTCAGGTTGCCGGGGTTTACCTGCAGCACGCCGCCCGTTCCCGTGCCGCTCAGGTTTACCCCCAGCGAGGGGACTGGAGAGTTGTCCGAGATCAGAAGCCCGGCGGATTTAGCGCCGATCCCCGCCGGAGCGAAGGTAATGCTGATCTGGCAGTTCGCCCCGCCCGCCAGCGTCGCGGGACAGTTGTTGGTCTGAAGAAAATCCGAGGGATTGACTCCCAGGTCGAGGATGATTCCAGTAATCTCGTAAGCGGTCGTCGAGGTATTGGCGAGGGTCACGACCTGGGCCGGGCTTTGTGTCCCGACCGTCTGACTGCCGAAGGATAGTGACGTCGCGGGGGTGACCTGTAAAGGTGGCGCGGCCACGGTAACGACGGCCGCATTGGAAGCCCCGCCATCGGGATTGACAACCGTCAGCGTCAACGTTCCTGCGGTCGACAATTGAGCCGCCGTGAGGGTCGTGGTGAGCTCGGTGGCGGAGACAAATGTCGCGGCCTGATTAGTCCCATTGACACTTACGACGGCCCCGTTGAGGAAGTTCGTACCAGTGATGGTCACCACCGTGTCCCCGCTGCCGGCGTACACCGCATTCGGATTAAGCGACGTAATCGTCGGCGCGCGTTGGGAAACGGTGTAACTCAAAGGCTGTGAAACGCTTGCCGCAAGATTCGTGTCCCCAGGATAGGACGAGGTCAGAAAGTCCACTCCGGGCGGAAGCGCGCTCGTGCTGAATGTTGCGACACCGCCGGACAGCGTCCCCGTTCCAATCGCCAAACCCCCATCCAAGAACGTGACTGTTTCGCCGTCGGTGGTAAAACCGTCGCCGTTGAAGGGATCCAAGGTCGCTGTAAGCGTCACACTCTGCCCGACAACGCTCGAAGCAGGATTGGCAGTCAGCGTCAAAGTCGTTGCCGGGAGCCCCGTTGAGGGGGTCAGGCCTAGACTGGATCCGCTTGCGCCGTAGGTTGCGTCTCCAGAGTAAGCGGCAATTACGTCGTAGAGATTGTCCGTAAGTTGGTTGGTGGTGTAGGTCGCGGTCCCGGTCGGGTCGAGCGTGACCGTCGTCGCCTTTACAGAATTAACATAAAAGTTGACCGTCCCAGTCGGAACTCCAGTCCCGGTAGCTGGTTTCACGACGGACGTAAAGGTAATATTGGCTTCCGCTGTTGTCGAAGATAGCGTGGTCGTGGTGGGAAGAAAGGTGACTCCGGCAGTAGCTCCGAATTTCGCAATAAAGGAATTGCCGCCCGGTCCGCCGCCGGCGTTGTTCACTGTCTGGAGCCCATTTTTTGTGACCGGGAAGTCATAGGAATAGGCATATCCGGTCAAATAAGCATTGGCGGATCCGTCAAGAGCGATGTCATAAAAGAAGTCCCCTTCGAAATAGGAGTACTCGGTTCCTCCATAGGCACCGGCTCCGCTTCCACCCAGGTAGGTGGAGTATTTCAGAGCGCTCCCGTTCGAGTTGACCTCGGTAAAAAACCCTGAATCAACGATCTGGGCGCTGCGTGGACCGGACTGAAAGGCATCGCTGGTCACAGGAAAATCGCGCGATTCGGTAGCGCCGGTAACGTAAGCATTGCCTGTGGTATCGATGGCGATACCAGTGCCGAAATCTCCCACACCACTATCGCCGGCAGTGCTCGCGATCCCGCTGCCGCCAATGTAGGTCGAATACATCAACGTCGAGAGGGTTGGATTGAGTTTGCTGACGAAAATGTTAGTTCCAAGATTGGCCGCGGCCTTGTTCGCCGTCTGGTACGCGCCCTGACTGGTCGGAAAATCTGTCGATGTGGTAACTCCAACTACATAGGCGTCGCCCGAAGCATCCAGAGCCACTCCAATGCCGTCATCGCCATTATCCAGGACATCCAGATCTCCAGTTCCACCCGTCTTTCTACCTGTTCCACCGAGGTAAGTGGAGCCGACCAGCCCGGTACCGCCGGCGTTGAATTTACTCACGAACGCATTCGCAGCAACATTTGCGGTACCGTGGTTAACTTGCTGATAGCCGCTGGTTGTAGCCGGAAAATTGGCTGAAAATGTGAATCCAGTTACATACGCTTCGTCATTGGCGTCGACCGCAATACCATAACCTCTTTCACCCGCGCCTTCGTCTTCATCTTCGGGCAGACTGGAGGGACTGACGCCGTTTCCGCCAAGATAAGTCGAATAAACAAGCGAACTTCCATTTGGACTAAGCTTGGTCACAAACGCGTTCGAGGCGAGGTTTGCGGCGGCTTTGTTGCTTAACTGATAAGCGCCTGAGGTAGTAGGAAAGTCAGTTGAATACGCAGTCCCAACAACATACGCGCTGCCCGCGGCATCCACGGTCATTCGCAGCGGGGAATCGCCTTCGAAAACGTCAGTGGTGATGGCTAAACCGCTGCCGCCCAGATAGGTGGAATACGACAGTGCCGTGCCGTCAGGGCTGAGCTTCGATATAAATGCATTTTGAGCATCGTTAGCATATGCCTTGTTCTGTGTTTGGAATGCACCCTGAGTCACAGGAAAATCGCTGGAAAAGGTTTCGCCGCAGATATATGCGCTCCCCGCTCCATCTACCGCGATTCCGTAAGCATCGGTTCCCTCGGAATGCGAGGTGCTCGCGCTCCCACCGAGATAGGTGGCATAGACAAGCGCAGAGCCGGCCGCATTGAGCTTGGCTACGAATCCAACCAGGTTGTCCGCGGTATTAGTGGTTTGGAAGGCGCCCGTGGTGACTGGGAAGTCCGCATCTGCTGTGAACCCGACGACGTAGATGCTGCCAGCGGCGTCTACCGCGATCGCTGTTCCGGCGTCTTCCGTGCTTCCACCGAGGTAGGTTGAGTAGCTTAGTGTCGGATCGATGACCAGCGCTTTGCTGCGGTCGTACTTGCCGACTTTGAAGCCTACCGTGTGGTTTGCGAACAGTACATACTGGCCTTTAACCGGGACACGTTGGCCTTTCTCGTCCTGGTAGATGACTGGCTTCTCGAAAGCAACTTCCCCATTGTTGCCCGAAATGTGCAAATTACCAAGGTCGTCAAGTGTTAGCTGCTGCGCGCCTGAAAAATGCAATGCGACTTGTCTGGGATTGGCATTTGGCGCAATCACGAAATCGTACTCGAGCCTGCGCTGATTGCCGTAGTAGATGAGGTCAATGCCTGGGTAAACACCGGTGTAATGGACCTTCGCGAACGTAGGCACCCGGGTGCGCCATCGGGCCGGGTCGTTACCGAGAAAATAATTGGCGGTACCCGGTAGCTCATCGGAGCCGCTCACCTGTGCTCGACTGTTGGCCCCCTTCAACTCCATTCGTAGTGTGTCTGTCCCGAGCAAACTGGCAGACATCTTTGCCAGTTTCCTGCGTTGCGCACCGCTAAGAAAGGGCCAGAGCATCCGCCAATGTGCGATCTGCTGCATCTTCTCTCTATCTGCGCGCGACATTGGCCTGCTTAGCGCCAGGACGGCTTCATTGGACGTCAGATAGAAGCCATACCCTTGCCCCCTCGCCAGGAATTTCACACTTTGATCCGCCTGGCCCTGGTTCACCTCAAAACTAAGCGGTAGTCCGCCGTACGTGGCGGCGACTGTCGGCGTGGCGGGTCCCAAAGCGTATTGCGCAGGGTGGCTTTGCGGCGAAGATATCTTCTCGGAAACAGCTGTCTGCGCCTGCGCGGCCGCAGGTCGGAGTGCCGCTTGGCCAAGTGCTAGGAAAAAAAGCGCAACTGCAGCAAGGCGCGTCAACCTCCCCCAGTCGATTCGCCGTCTGGAGGCGCCTGGAAGATGCAAGGTGGTAATTGTCACCATGTCGCTCATACAACCCTCAGCTGTGACTTGCCGCCCCAACGTCACTCCATCGCCGAAACAGAGCAGCGCTACATCGCGCTCTTGGGGGTGAGCGTAGGTAGAGTCCCGGCCGTCGCGATTGCCGGAATAAAGAGAACTCGCGGAGAAGCGTTTCCTGCGTCCACAATCCAGAGCGGACCACCAGCGGCAGTCACCAGACGCACCGTTGTGGCCACCCCCGCAGCATTCGCAGACCCATTCAGTGCCAGCACCTGGCTCGGCGCGCAAGAGCAATGTACCTTAGTTGCCGCAGCCACACCGGTCAGATCGATTCGCAGAACATCTCCATTGTGGTTAGCCGCCACCACCCAGCGGCCATTGGACGTGATGTCCAGCGCCACCGGCGCCGTGATACCTCCTGCGGGCGACAAGGCCGAGGAAGAAGGCGTTGTATTCACCCGCGTAATTGCTGTCAGCGCACCGCTTCCGCCATCGGCGACCACCAGCTCATCGCTATTGGGAACGAACTGCATTCCGCCGAATGCCTGCGTCGTTGCAACTTGTGCCCCAGCCGCCTGTCCGACGAATGCAACGATTGAGACATTGCTTTGGCTTGAACCGGTGGCCAAGGCGACCGTGCCTGTATCGCTGGCTGCAGTGCCCAGAACAGAAGCCGCCGAAGACAAATTCAGGGTACGAGCCGACGGGAACGTGGGTAACCCGGAGATTACTGAAGCTATGCTTGCCCCATCTGCGTTTTTTCCGGTTATTACGGCGTAAGCTCCTGAGTTACTCAGGATCAGCGAGGTAGCACCGGCGACGCTCGCCACGTTGGTGAGCGGGCCGCCGGTCACAGAGCCTTGAAATACGCCGCCATTCGCATCGAGGAACAACGCCATGCCGGATATACCAGAGGTGGCGCTGGCTATGAAACTAATCCCCTGGCTGGGGGCGGAAAAGATGGCGGCCCCGATGATCGACGCTCCCGCTAAACCCTGGATTGGGCGCAAAGACTGGCTGGGCGGATCCCAGACATACCCGAGAATCGGCCCCGTGGGAGTCTGAGATTGGGATTGAATCGTGCCTGATGGCGAAGACAGGGAAGAATTGATGGCTGTGCCGCACCCAGCGACCGTCAACGAAAGCACCCCGGCTACGGCCGCCGCAATCCTATGCAGTCGCTTATGACAAAACATCCGTGATCTCCGTGTTCAGCGCGTGCATAGTTCTGTAAGTGCAATCGCGGAAGGGTACCATGTGATTGCCGTCGGCTCAATGGGAATTATTTCTTTGAGCAACCTGACGATGCATATTCAACGCATGTATCGGAATTCGTTCAACCAATCGCCCCCACGGGGCAGGCGGCGGCTCTCTGTAGGTAACCAGGATCTTAGTTACTCCTGGCGGAAATATCCACGATCCCGGAGATTCACCTTCAGCAGAGAAGGGGGCTGGTCTTCTCAGTTTCTGGCCCTAATCCGGGATCGGCAATCTTCGATCTTGGACCCCAAAACTCCCGTGGGTTTCGAGCTCTCAAGGTCTGGCTCGCACTCCAGGAGGTCGGTCGAGCCGGCTACGTTCAAACGATAGGAACGGATATCGCGCTGGCCAGGGAATTGTTTGAACAAGTCAGGTGTTGGTCTGAGCTCCAGGCTCTTACTCAGTCCCCCAGCATCACCACATTTCGTTTCGTTCCTCCAGACCTCAGTCACGGCGGCGACGACGAAGAGTCTTATCTCAATTGGCTGAACTCTGAGCTCTTGACGCGCTTGCAGAACAGCGGCGAGGCCTACCTTTCCAACGCCATCATGCATGAAAAGTTCGCACTGCGCGCCTGCATCGTCAATTTTCGCACTTCTGCGGCAGACATTGAAGCACTGTCCTCGAGCCGCGAAATCCTTCGTCCCTCAATCGAGAACATCCCACGCCATCGGTCAGACGGCGGATGAATCTCTGAGACCGAGACGGCCCGCACCCCGGGAACCGCGCGCAGCCGTTCTGTCAGCTGATCGCTAAACTCAGTAAAATCGACTCCTTCGTCGGATATTGCGCCGGCGGCAGATACAGTTGACCTTGGATCAAGTGATCGACGCGAAATCCGAGGTCCTGATTCTGCAGTCGCTCCAGCGTCTGGATCAGCAGGCCCGCGCCAATCAGCAGCATCAGCGAGAGCGCGATCTGCGCCGTCACCAGCATTTTCCTGAATGCCTGTCGCGATGCCCCCGGTGCTCCACCGCCCGCCATCTGGTTGCTTGGCCTGTTTTCGGTGGAAGTCATTCGACCCCCAATCGGAGGTAATGGTAGACATCCGACTGTCAGTTGTCAGGACGCTGGTCCTCGATTGATAACTTCAGGCCAAACCGCTCGTTGACAGGGTTCCTGGAGGTTTGTCGCCCACCCGGCAGTTACTTTGTAGTACATGGTCACAGCGCGAAAACGCTTCGTAACCGCCGACGCAGGCCCGGGGTGGAAACGATCGGTATCGATAAGCGCCGATCTGAGGTTGAACCAATTAGATTTCGTTCGATCCGTCTTTAGTGAATGATAATGTCCTTCATCATTGGCTACTGATTGGCAAGCCGGCGGCCTGGACTTCGCCAACTTCCGATAGCCGACAAGCCGGGAATCAGTCAAAGTCGACTAGAGCTTCTGGTCCCAGCTTTCCTAGTGAGTCGCTCCTCATAAGACGCGTCGCAGGCAGTCGGTTCGATCATTTTCGCGCGCACGCTAATCTGTTTGCATAGTTTGGCGGCGGCAATCCGCGGGCCCGGTATCTGTCTTTATCTCGAAAGGAACTCCAATGCCAGAAAAAGTCGATCTCTACGACAGCGCGTACTCCCACTACGAGGCCGATGTTTACCGCGAAGTGCGAATTGCAACCTACGGAGAGGACCTGGGTCAGACTAGCTGGGTCACGAACGAGGAGTCAGGCGAGATTCCCCGAATACTGCGGCTCACTCCCGCCTGCCGTGTGCTCGAAATCGGCTGTGGCTCAGGACGGTATGCCTTGCAGCTCGCCGAGACATTCGGTTGCTCCGTGATCGGTGTCGATATCAATGAACTCGGCATCCGCAACGGCAACCATCTCGCTCGTGTTCGCAATCTCTCTGACCGGGTGACCTTCGAGCATTGTGATGTCTCGCAGAAACTGCTCTTTGCCGACGCGAGCTTTGACGCGGCCTTTGCAAACGACGTCATGTGTCACATTTCCGGCCGTCCCGCAGTGTTTCAGGAAGTATTCCGGATCCTGAAGCCGTCTGCCCGCTTCGTCTATAGCGATGCTCTCATTATCGGCGGAATCGTTTCGCATGAGGAAATCGCTAGCCGCAGCTCCATCGGATACTACCTCTTCAGTCCGCCCGGACATAACGAGGAGTTGTTACAACGGGCAGGCTTCCGTCTTATCGAGGTCCGCGACACTACCGATCACGCCACTGGCATCGCACGGCGCTGGCGCGACGCACGCGAGCAAAACCGCGAAGCACTCATCGCTTCGGAAAGCGAGGCCAATTTCGTTGGATTACAGCAGTTTCTCTCCTGCGTGCAGTCACTGACTAGCGAAAGGCGACTCTTACGCTTTCTCTACACAGCGCAAAAACGAGGCTAGAGGGCCAATCCATCCGGTTCAAAACCGCAATAGGGAGAACCCGCTTCGGTTTCTGCCTGCACCCTCGTCCGGCGACCCACCTATACTTGCCGGTTCTGCAGCAGTCACCGGCAAATCCGGAAATTGAACCGTAAAGTTTCCCTGGGGCCAGAAGTTGGAGGGTCCTGCCGACATCGGTGCACGATGCTCGCGATAATGGATTTTATCGGGTTAAAAAACAAGCACCCAAAATCGCTCAAAAGGCGGAGTGTGACCCGCCTGCAACAATGAGTATTAAATGCCGCCTACATCGGAGCGCAGCGCGTGCGACGAGCAACCTGCGCGGGGTACAGAAAAACCAGGCCCATCATTGTTCCAGTTTGTCTCACTCTCACTGGTACAGAATTTGCCGGGCACTCCATCTGCTCGCGATGTCTCGCAGAGACCTCCTGCAAGAGAAGAAAGAAAAAGCGGGTGACGAATTCTGGCATTTCACATAGGCGGCGTGCAGGTCTGCAAGGCCAGAGATTCGGACTCCAACACCAACGGGATCTAACTGTTTGTCGATCTCGCGTAGATCAGCATGTCGGATTACGGGACTAATCTAAATAGTGCCAGCGCGCGAAAGTGCCAACCACTATCAGAAGCACGCCAATGATGATGAAGATTGTCGCCATCTGATGCAGGTTAAGTAGAGCGCCTGATGGCACTGAAGGGGAAAACAAAAGCAGCAGCACGCCCAGGAACACGGCTAGTCCGCCTCCAACTTGCAGCTTCCTGCCCAGGCGCTCTCTGACAAGGCTCTCGCTTTCCGACTCGTCGGGATTCAATTGACACCCAGTTTCTGCCGATAGCTCTCGTACGGAGATCGCGACACCTGCCCCTGAACCTCGACGCCGGGAATGGAGCAGAAAAGCCGTTCCGAAGAACGGCCATTCCGGGGCAGGTTTGCGCCTAGTTGAAGATAGCTCCCACGGTCACGTTGGGGTTACTTGGCGAGATCGTGACCGTGCAACTGTTGGGCCCAGCCGCGGTGACCGGTGCAGTAGCCGTGCAGTTGTCGGACCATCCACCGAAGGCGGCCCCAGTTGATGGCGCCGTCAAGGTCACGGTAGTTCCAATAGGATATGGCGCCGCGCATACTGAGCCGCCAGTTCCTCCGTTCAGGGTCCAGCCCGGGCCGCAATGAATCACGTCCGGCGTGCCGGTAGCAGAAGGAGCAGTAATCTCCCAATTGGTAGTATTCAAGCCTTCGTTATAGACCGTGATGGTTGCCTTGAGCGCAGGAGCCTGGGAACCTGGATAGCATGACCCCGGGGTTGGCGGGTTCCCGTTGGGGTTCGGGAGAACCAGAGGGCAGTTGAATTGTGCCGTAGCGGTTTGTATCGACCCGTCGTTGGCAGTTGCTTCCGCAATGATGGTGGCGCCTCCACTCCCGTAGGCAGTAACGACCCCGGCGGCAGCGCCGACCGGTTCCACAGGGCTATTATTCGAGTTGACCGGGAAAACGTCGGGCGCGGAAGAGAGCCAGGTCACGGAGTCCGTGAGATCTCGTGTGTATGGAGGCGACGAGAACGTTCCGACCGCCAGGAAATTCCCCGTATCCTGTAAATTCAGCACGGTAATCGAACTCGGAATGATTGTGAGCGAAAGTAGAGGCTCCGGCGCAGCTGTTAGCGAAACCGCGACAGTTGCCGTATTTGATACCACGCTGCCGTCGGGGTTCGTCAACAACGCAGTGATGGTGCTGGTACCCGCACTTAAACCCTTGACGAGCCCGGACGCATTCACAGAAGCAATCGATGGAATGCTGGAACTCCATTGCATCTGGACCGAGGCGGTGACGTCCAGCAGGAGGCCGCTGCTTCCAGAAGTGCCAAGCGCAATCAATTGGCTGGTTTGACCCGAGGCCGACAGCGCCAGAGAGCCGGGTGTGATGCTCACAGCAGTGAATTGCTCGGTTGTTCCACCGACGACGGTGAATGTCGCTGTCCCCGTCGCCGCGGTACCGCCCGTGGAGTTAGTGTAGAGGGCAGTGATCGTGGCGGTCCCCTGACCAACTGCCGTGGCAAGCCCGCTAGTCGCGCCGATTGTGGCGATCTGTGTGCTGCTTGAGCTCCAGGCCACCTGGCCGGTCAGGTCCACCGTGGCCCCTGATGAAGTCGTTCCGATAGCGATGAATTGGCTGGTTTGATTCGGCGAAGAAACCGATTGAGAGCCTGGGATGACAGAGATCGAAACGATGCTCACCCCAGTGAAGCCTCCGGCCGAACCTGTAACTGTGAACTCAGCGGTGGCGGAGACAATGCCGGGATAGCCGTTTATCGTTGCCGTAATGACGGTGGTACCCGCCGCGACAGCGGTTGCCATGCCGGAAGAGTTAATGGTTGCCACGCTCGGATTGCTGGATGACCAGGTAGCGGAGTCGGTTGCATTCTGACTCGAGCCGGGATGAGTTCCCTGAGTGTAGGTCGCCGTCGCCGTGAACTGCGCAGTTTGGCCTACCGCCGCAGTCGCGGTCGTGGGGCTGACCTGGATGGCGGTTACCGAGGAGGTGCTGCACCCGATGATTAGCAGGACGAGGCCGATGAACATCAATATCGGCAAACGACGATAGAACATGCAGGTCTCCTAAGCATTCGGGCGGGCGGAGTCGTGTCGCACCGTATGGTCAGCCTCATCAGATGCACCATACTGCGATTGCTTCCCCTGCTCAATTTCTGCGGCGCAAATCAATCCTGCGTCCAGACGATGCTTCGCTGTGCTTTGCTTGAGCAAACGGATAGCCATTCCCACTTTGACTACTATTTTCGAAATCAGTCAGTTACATGCAGGAACTGCGCATGAGTGTCATCGCATGTATACAGCGTCGTGAGGACAGATACACGGTGTATACAGGCGCGGATAACTTCATCTGAACGGGGAGCTCCGCGTAGAAGCCTCCGGGCTATCGACGAGCATATAAGTAACATTCGATCGCAGAGGGTGTTTGCTATCTAGTGTCGTGGGGAGCGACAGCGGAGCAGTTGGAGAGACAGTTGCTTATACTGAGACCTGAATGGTGAGACATCAGGAAGTTCAGTGACAGACGACACGTCGGACAAGGCCGGGATGATTCCCCTGCGGAAACGGCGGGGCATTCGCTCGCTCGCTGGCGGAACGGGCTTAGGTCTGGTCCTCGGATGTGCAATCGGAGCCTTCTGTTTTTATCGATCGAGACCGAAACCGTCGAATCAGAATGTTATTCCCACTGTGGGGCCAACACCGGTTGCTCCCGATCTCCGGCGAGAAAGCCCAGTTACAGTCGACATGCCGGACAAGCCCGGGACGATGCCTGTGCGAAAACGGTGGAGCTTTCGCTGGCTCGCTGCTGCAACGGGTTTAGGTGTGGTCCTCGGGTGTGCAATCGTAGCCTTCTATCATTATCGATCGAGACCGAAACCGTGGAACCTGAATGCGGTTGTCGCTGTTGAACCAACAACTGCCGCTGTCGATCTCTCGATGGGTCTAGTGCCAAATACGATTCCTGCCCGGACAGTGCACGACGCCCCTGCGCCCACCCCCGACCCCGCCTCAGTTAAGTCAAAGGCTTCCGCCAGGGCGGACCAGGACGGCAATGCATCTACTTCAGAGCAAACGCAAAATTTGAATCCGGGCCTGACGGGTATCGCAATGGCAGGCTTGCGGAATAATACCCCCGAAGACATCACGCTCCCGCAGAACGTCCTGGTGATGGAGTCTGAGCAAGGGACCCACGTTCTCCACAGCTCGAAATTTACGCTGGACCACGACTACTTCATTCCGACCGGCCGCGCAGTATCAGTGACGTTGGTGGCGGATGATCCTTGTGCACCTGAAAACAGCCCCGAGATGTGTGTGGAATCCTACTTCAACGGGGTGGACGAGATTGTTCTGTTTGATAAACCGGCGCGCTATGAGGTTCATATTCCTCTCAAAGCAATTCAATTGTTGCGCGTCGAGCCTAAGCAGCAGCGAGAGCAGCGTGTTACTGCGCCTGCCGGTACAACCGTGGTCCGTCAACAACCCGAGATCAGAGGAGAATCCCAGCGTCGCGCCAGCGGACAAGCGACGCTTGATCCGGCGCATCCGCACGACGAATAATGCCAGTGTCTTCTTGAACAACCGTCAAGGGAAGAGGCTGTTGGGAATCAGCCGCGCGACAGTCAGGTTCCCCGCAATCTGGGTAAAGATATTACTTATGGCTGAAACGGACTTGCCTGCGGGGCAGCTACTCGTAGTTCCGCTCTGGTTGTCGTCGGAGTAAAAGGTGGCCGTACTGGAGGCCATTTGCTGCATGGTGTAGCAGGGGGAAGTATACGAGCCGGTGTCAGTCGTGCATCCCGTTGACGGCGAGCCGTACGCGACCGTGTACACCGTGGTTCCATGGTTCGTGGCATACTGGGCTGCTGTGACTGCCTGCTGACACTCGTTATTGTAGGATGGGTACGTTCCGCCACTGGTGGCAATCGTCGTGCTTTGGGTTCCCGTAGCCATCTGGCTCGACGAAGAAGTTGCTGCGCCGTCGCTCACCAGGATCATTACGTTCTGTGTACCCGGATACTTTGTCGCCTCGGCGGTGAGCGCCGCTTGCGCGGCATAGATAACGCCGGCATAGTAAGTTCCCTCCCCACTCGGGCCGGCCATAGCGGTGCAGCCGCTTTTTCCACCAACCGCCTCCACCAGGTCGGAGCTCGAGCTCAGCGTCGTAGCCGAATTGGAGCTCCGGTAATCGCTTACGAATCCATTCGCATCCCCTAAGCCATAGAGGTCCTGGTAGGTCATCTGGACCGTCGTGGCACTTTTCCCACTACCCGTCGTGTATGGCATTGTCGAAATTGACGACGCCCCTACCGCGGGGAATGTGTACACCTCTGGCGTGGCGTTGGTGCTGGTACAGTCGTACTGATCCGGAGCTGTCGTCGTAGTGAAGTTCGGAAACGAGAACAGGCTGATCCTGTCGACCTGGTTTGCGTAGTTCTGACCGGTAAGAGTGCCGCAGCCGGTCGCGGCGCAGGGCGAGAGCTCCTGCAGAAAAGTCTGAACACCGTTCAACGCGCACTGAAGCCGTGTCACATTGCCGCAATTAGTGTCTTTATTGCTCGTCATCGAATCCGTGGTATCGACGATGATTGCCACGTTGTACGGCGATGTTGCCGCGCCTCTCATTAGCGCCGTTGCGGTTGCCGTGAGCGTGACGGAAGATGTGCCGAACATCGCGGCGAAATACGTGGGCACCTTCGCTGTCTGCGTTACCTGGATAGCGTTTGCCGTTGAGGCTCCAGTCGATGTACCAGTAGCGACACAGGGGATTGATGCGCCCACCGAGGTCGTCACGCAGCCCAGGGTATAGGTCGCGCTGGTGATGTTCAGATTGCCGTAGGCGTTCAAATTTCCTGTTTGAGAACTGTACAAGGTCGCATTGGTTACGGCCTGATTCGTAGTCGATGTATTCGAGGGCAGCCCCTGGGCTCCCGCCAGAGCGGCTGCATTCGTCGAGACGACGAGCTTGTTATAGCTGTAATAAACGTCGCCGACGTCGATCACAACTGCGCCCATTCCGAGAAGACCGAGCATGAGGACTGCCATCAAGACGAGCACGCTACCGCTTTCGTCCTCGAGAGCGCGGCGTAGAAATAACCTGACTTTTTCGTTCATTGGATAATCTCCGTTACTTGCGCACTGAGACTACAAGAAGATGCGTAGTTAGCTCCGAATACGGCGAGACTGCAGGGATACGTGGCCGTTACCACTGCGGCCTGCCCCTGCGTCAGATTCCCGGCTGCACCGGTGGTGGTACTGCTGCTGCTGCAGGACGTCCCAGAGTACGAGGTGGAAGCTGTAGAAGAGGTATAAATCTTGGTGGTGAACGAGAGAGACGTCGACACAAGATAGGGTGCTGCTGAGATGACCGCGGAGGAAACAGTGTTGCAAGGGTCTGTGGTGTTGCCCCGGCTGACCGAAAGCGCCTGCGCGCCAATGCCCACAGCCTGTGTTAACTGCATATAGTTGTTGAGGGCGATCCCAAATGTGGTGATACCCGTCACCACGAGCAGCAGCACCGGCAGCACCAGGGCAAACTCAACGAGCGCCTGGCCTCTCTCGCTGCCGGCGCTTATGAGAAACCGGACGAGTTCACTTCTCAGACGGGTTCCAACCCCCACGGCCGCTGCAGAATGGTTTATTTTGCACATGTCCTACTACCTTTTTCGCACAAATCTTCCTCAGGATGGCTGAGGGTTATCGCGGTTGTAGGGGAACTTATAAGTATTGCTCCCTTGAACCGGTAAATGTCAAGGGGGATATTTATGGATTTAGTCATTTGTCCCCCTAAGTTGTAGTGAGGACGAGTAAGCCGACTTAGTTCCCCTTAACCTCAATTTAGAGCGCTCCTGGCTGCAACTCGCGTGAAAATCACAGAGCTGTTATCCGAGTAGGCGAGCTTCCAGTCATGCAATAGCGGCAAGACATTGGCCATGGAAGACTGGCGCTCCAGCAAACAGAAATTGATCCCGTACTTGTCGAGAAGTGTATGAGGGTCACCCTGGAGTGACATCCACTGTCCATATTCCTCGAAGATGCCGGTCCACTCGAATACGTCAGCGCGGCCATCGATGAAAACTGGCTGTTCCGGCGCTTCCCAGATCAGATATCCGCCGTAGCCATATTCGTTGAACATCCGTCCGGGGAGATGGTGGGCCTTTATAAAGTCCACTGCCTTTACCGGGCTCTGCTGAAGCACTTGACCTGCCAAACTTTGGCGCGTTGGAAAGATCCAGAAAATGAACATCAACGCTGCGCTAATGAGCACCGCGTTGGCCCAGGGCAGATCCTCTTTCGAGCTGTAGCTGTCCCACTCTGTCGAGAGCAGCCGCGAGATAACAGGGCCTGCCAATATGCCAAAGACGAATAGCATTCGTTCATGACTTGAGGCCAGCCACGCTCCCAGGGCTAACAGCAGCAACTCGTGCCAAAGTAACTCGGACCAGCGCATGATCACCAGGAGAAAGACGCACCCAAGAGTTACCGCCCATGCAATTCCGCGCGCGGCATTTAACTGAAGCGGTCGCCACTCCTGCACCAGACTGAGGCCAATTGGCTGGTGTAGCAGGGTGTTAAGGGGGTACAGGACCTGCCTGAAGCCAATCGGATTTACGAACAGAGCCGCGACCGACAGAACCAACGCGAATGCCAGCATTCTCTGACAATGTGGTTCCCACCGTGACGACACCAGCGAGCCCATTCGGAAGTCAAAAAACGAACTAAAGAGGTATATTCCCAACACAATCAGCCCGAGAAAAAAAGATCCGTGGCAGTTCACCCAGACCGCGAACAGCGGCGGCAGCCCCATGAACCAGCGAGGATTTCGAGTACGCCCTAAATGGACCAGCAGCAATTCGAAGACCAGAAAAAGATAGCCGATCATCTGGGGTCGAATGGCAAGACCGATCGTTGCAAATAACCAGATGACCATGGCTCCCAAGAACCCCACTTTCGCATTTCCTGAATAGAGCCAACACAGTGCATAGCCGGCAATGAGAACGGCAGAAGCGAAGAAGCAGAGCCACAGCATCAGGCCGGTGTAGCCGCCCACCCTGTAAGCGCCATAGATGATCACCTGCGAAAGCCATTCGTGGGGCACGTAGGCATGATGGTGAGTCGTGTAGGAGAAAATGTCCGTGGCAGGGATGGCGTGGGTGGTCCAAATGATTTCACCCGACTTCAGATGCCACCACATATCTGGATCATCGAAGCGCGACCTGACCGTCAGCACCGCAAGTACCGCAAGAGAGACTGCCAGCATTACAGGGAACGAGCAAATCCGCTGAGAAAAACGAACTCGTGCTGGTTCAACCTTGCGTTCCTCGGCTAAGAGCATCACCGTCATGCTGTGCTGATCTCCTGATTACTTGATTCGAGCATCAGATCCGGTTCGTCAATCCTGATCAGCCGATGTAAGTAAGCCCGCGAAATTTGCAGCGCCCGTGCAGCGAGCGTCTTATTCCCGTTGTTATCTCGCACGGCGTTCATGGCTAACTTAACCTTGTACTCGTAAACCTGCTGCTCGAAAGAACCGGTGGGAAGGTATTCGTCGATGCAGAGAACATTTTCCGCCTGGATATTCTGGGGAAGATCCTCCACCCGGATTCTTTCGTCAGAAGCAACGATGATGGCCCGCTGAATCACGTTCTCCAATTCGCGTACGTTTCCGGGCCACGAGTAACTCTGCAGCATAGCCATTGCGCCGGGCTCAATGTCCTTCATTGGTTTCTCGTACATGTCCGCGTATTGCTGGAGAAAATGCGTGGCGAGCAGGGGGATATCTTCCGGATGTTCCTGGAGCGGCGGGGCATCGATTCGCATCACGTGAATGCGATAGTAGAGATCCTGCCGGAATTTTCCTTGAGCCACCAATTCAGCCAAGTCCCGATGAGTGGCAAAAACCAGGCGTGCTCGCAACGGGATGAGCCGGCTACTGCCCAGCCGGCTGAACTCGCGCTGCTGTAGAACGCGCAGCAGTTTAACCTGCGTGGACAGGCTGAGCTCACCGATCTCATCGAGGAAGAGGGTGCCGTCGGCCGCTTTCTCAAGATAGCCTTCTCGCGCACCGACCGTTCCCGTGAACGCGCCCTTTTCATGCCCGAACAGCTCGGCTTCGATCAGGGTTTCCGGGATGGCGCCGCAGCTGACAGCAACGAACGGCCGATTGGAACGAGCCCCCAGATTATGAATCGCCCGGGCTATCAGTTCCTTACCGGTGCCGCTTTCGCCTGTCACGAGCACAGACGCATTGAGGTTGGCGACGCGGCGCACAAGATCATAAACCTGCCGCATCTGGGGCCCCGACCCGATCAATTGGTCACAACTGCAGGATGCTCCCAGCTGTTGCTGCGCAGTTTGAAGCTCGCGCTTGAGCAAGGCATTCTCGGCTATGCGGCCCAACAGTGTCTTGAGATCTCGAATCGATGGCGGTTTACGGCAGTAACCAAAGGCGCCCTGCCGAACCAGTTCCGCTGCCGTCGAGCGAATATCATCATCAGCCATTACCACCGTCGGGATTTGTGACGCGATCAATCGCTCAGAGTACGTAATTCGATCCTTCAAATAGCCCTGAGTGGAATCCAGGTCCAGGATTAAAGCGTCACAGTCTCCCGCCGAGAGCATGCGATTCATTCCCTGCTCGTCTGGCTCGAGACTGATTTGGAATTCCTTCCCCAAGGCAGAGGATAAAAGGGGCTGCAGTGCACGATCCCCCGAATACAATCCAATCCGAATCATGTAAATAGGCGCCCTCCTCGCGCCGATTTGCAATCACTGTCGTTGCTATCCTTGGGGAACTCAATCAGAACTTCATTACCGATGTTACTGAATGGACCATCGAACTGTTACCCTTGTCCAGCCAAAACTGGTACTACTGCAACGAAAGTTGCATGACTTAAGTTTGGTGTCCCTCATCAATTAGGGCGAATTCGACATGAAGTTGGGTCTGTTTAAGGTATTGTCTTCGCCACCTAAGTTATCGACAATCCCGGCTGCATCTCAACCCCACAGCCCCACTAATCGTTACCACAAGTAATGTTGAGGGAGATTAGCCGAACTTTTGACAAGCCCCAGTGGCTGGTCGCCGGGTGCCATTTTGCATCTGGGTCTGGGTTTTTAGGCGACCGTTCCCGGGCGAAAAGCCTGCTATGAGCCGCATCTGTAGGTGTGTATCCGCCACCGGGCGGCCCGCGGATAGCTCATATCCGGCTTGGTTACCGATCGCCCGCATCCCCATACCTTCGGAGTATAGAGGGCGCACTTTAGTGTCTATACTCTGATTCACACCGGAATGCCGCATGTAAACAGCCGTGCACACCGGCTTCTGCGGGCGACCTCTAATTCCCTGAATTCAGTGTTGGTGCGGCCAATCGGAGATTGGGCTCGAAATTGCACAACCGTCGATGACTTCCAAATTTGGAAGAAAAGAGTCAGGGTATGCATTCAATTGCCTGGTGGCCGACGCTCATCGTTCTCGCGATAGCCACTTTTACGGATCTGCGCAGCCGCCGCATCCCGAACTGGCTGGTTTTTCCTTTTTTGCTGGCGGGAATCGTCGTTTCCGGTTGGCTGTATGGTTGGCACGGAATATGGCAAAGCTTGTCCGGTCTCGGATTGGGAGCCCTGTTGTTCGGCATTCTTTTTTTCATGGGTGGGATGGGAATGGGCGATGTAAAGCTGTGTGCGGCCATTGGCGCCTGGATCGGGCCCCGCCAGTTGCTGACGGCAATCGTTCTGACGGGAATCACAGGAGGCATCATGGCCGTATGTTGGGCCGCCGCTGGTGGATTTCTTGGGGACTTATTCACGGGCTCCGGCGATCTCGTTTTTGGTTTCAAGGATCGGGGGATGCGGCAGCATCCGGAGTTAGTGCTCTCCAATCCTAGGACGCGCAAATTGCCTTATGCGCCCGCCATTGCGATCGGGACACTGGTTTCATTCTTTTCCCGTTAAGGATCGGCATTCGGACCATGGCTATTTCACTAACGATATGCGAAACACATCCCAATCCGCCGGAATGTCGCAAGCAGGGAGTCACCAACTCGTGAGCACGACCTCTTCAAAACATCCCGGCGCACTTGGCGACGACGTCCTGACGATTGCGCTCATTAGTCCGGAAGCGCACCGCCGCGATGCAGTGGCCAGAGCCATTACTGGCCCACAGGCTCGGGTGACCCGCGAGTTTTCTTCCTATCCTGATCTGGACGACGTGCCGCGGTTACTGGAAGAAGATTATGACGTCGTCATCATTGACCTGGATAGTAATCCTGAGCACGCGCTCGACCTGGTAGAGAGCATATGCTCTGGCGGGCCTTCAACCGTGATGGTTTGTTCGGCGAAGGCAGATTCGGAGATGCTGGTCCGCTGTATGCGCGCGGGTGCTCGTGAATATCTGGCGCAGCCCTTCGCTCAAAGTACGATTGCCGAAGCGCTTGTTCGGGCCGCGGTCCGCCGTCCCGCCAATCGTCCCACTAAAAAAGTAGCAGGCAAGCTGTTGCTATTCGTGGGCGCTAAGGGCGGTTCTGGCGTCACAACCATCGCCAGCAATTTTGCCCTGTCTCTTGCCCAGGAGTCCGGTAAGAATACCGTGCTGATTGATCTCGCTCTTCCTCTTGGTGATGCAGCGCTTGACCTGGGCATAAATACTCAGTATTCGACAGCCAATGCCCTACATAATTTCGAACGTCTGGATGCGAATTTTCTTTCTACGCTCTTGGCGAAACATAGCTCGGGGTTATACGTCCTCGCAGCTCCAGACCAGTACACGCCGATCCAGACTTCTGATGAAGCTATCGCCCGCCTCGTCGCCGTCGCCCGGCAGGGCTTTGATTACGTGGTGGTGGATGCCGGATCAAGGCTGGGCATAACTGCGAAGTCTCTCTTCGAAGAAGCCGCCATTGTCTACCTCGTAACGCAGGTCAGCATACCCGAATTGCGCAATTCCAATCGCTTGATCACAGAGTTCTTCAGGGCGAGTAACGCCAATCTGGAAATCGTGCTCAACCGTTTCACGCCTCGTTCGCTGGGGATTGATGAGGAACATGTGACGAAGGCTCTGACCAGGCCAGCCCAGTGGAAAGTGCCTGGCGACTATGTTGCCGCCCGGCGTGCGCAGAATACTGCCACCCCGCTCGCGCTCGAAGATTCTCCCATTTCACGGGTAGTCAGGCAGATGGCCAGAACGGCATGCGGTCTGCCCGCAAACACCGATAAGAAGAGCCGGTTCAGCTTATTCGGTAAGGGTTGAGGACCGTAACCTCGCGGATGGTATGACGTGGAACAACTGAGTCTTGAGAAGTTCAAAACGGAAGTGCACCGGACCCTGATCTCGAAGCTGGATCTGGAGAAGCTGTCGCGTGTCGATTCTCGCCAGGCGCGCCAGGCTGTTGCGGGCGTGATTAAAGAGATCATCAATGATCAGCGGGTGCCGCTGAGCTTTTCTGAACAAGAGAAGATTCAATCCGATCTGCTCGACGATGTCTTTGGACTCGGCCCTCTGGAACCGTTGCTAGCGGATAATACGATCTCCGACATACTTGTGAATGGCACGAAGAGCGTCTTTATCGAGCGGGGCGGGCTCCTTTCGAAGGTCGATACGACATTTCGCGACGATCGCCACCTGCTGCAAATTATCGACCGCATCGTATCCCGCGTAGGCCGCAGAGTGGATGAATCCTCACCGATGGTTGATGCGCGTCTGCCTGACGGTTCACGCGTCAATGCCATCATCCCGCCGTTGGCGCTCGACGGCCCCTCGATGTCCATTCGCCGCTTCGGAACTGGTCCACTGGCAGCGAATCAGCTGGTGAAGCTGAAGAGTATTTCAGCGGAGATGATGGAACTATTAACAGCCGCGGTGAAATCACGTATCAGCATCCTCATATCTGGCGGCACCGGCGCTGGCAAGACCACGTTTCTGAACATTCTGTCGCAGTACATCCCATCGGGCGAACGCCTAGTGACCATAGAGGATGCTGCTGAACTGAGGCTGGCGCAGGAAAACATTGTGCGTCTGGAAACCCGGCCGCCCAATGTCGAAGGGCAGGGAGCGGTCCGTCAGCGTCAACTGCTCATCAACAGCCTCCGTATGCGGCCGGATCGCATCATCATCGGAGAGGTGCGCGGTGAAGAAGCCTTTGACATGCTCCAGGCTATGAACACCGGTCATGAAGGCTCAATGACCACGATTCACGCCAACACTCCCCGCGATGCCTTGAGCAGACTGGAGTCGATGGTGGCAATGACGAGTATGGGTTTGCCCGAGCGAACCGTTCGCCAGCAGATCGCGTCAGCCATTTCCATCGTTGTTCAGGCCTCCCGTATGAGCGACGGCTCGCGCAAAGTAACCAGCATATCCGAGATATCCGGCATGGAAGAAAACATCATCAGCATGCAGGAAATCTTCAGCTTCAAGAAAAAAGGGATAGGTCCCGATGGCAAGGTGATTGGCGTATTCGAGCCGTCGCGCATCCGGCCCCGTTTCCTCGAACAGCTTCGGACATCGGGAATTTTCCTGCCGGCGAGCATGTTCGAAACAACAATGGAAGTCAACTAAAAGTTCGAGGGTTATATGTTGCTTGTTGTCGCGCTGGTATTCCTGGGAGTTTTCGGCGTCTTCGTGCTGCTGATACTGGCAGGCAACGTCGGCGGCTCCCAACAGAGCAAACAAGCACTTGCCGCGCTTCAATCAGCTCTGGCTACTGACAAATCGGAATGGCGAGATCAGATCGTCGATATTCGAAAAAAGGAACTGCTCAGCGCCATCCCCCTTCTCCATCGCTGGCTGCTGAGGATCGAGCTTGCGCCGCGCCTCCACAGGCTTCTCTATCAGGCCAATCTGAAATGGACTGCCGGGGGCTTGATGCTGATGTCGGCCACGTGCTTTGTGATTCCCGCATACCTGCTGTATCGGCGAAGCGGAGTCCTTATCTTTTCTATGTTGATCGGGGTGCTACTGGGCGGCGCGCCATTTGCATTCGTTTTATTCAAACGAAGCCAGCGTTTCAAGAAATTCGAACAGAATCTGCCGGAGGCGCTTGATTTGATGGTGAGCGCCCTGCGTGCCGGCCATAGTCTCATCGCCGGGCTGGGCCTGGTGTCTCGTGAGTGTATCGATCCCATCGGCAGCGAATTTCGTATTTGCTTCGAAGAGCAGAACTACGGACTTGAACTAAGAACGGCCATGGACAACCTTGTTACCAGGATGCCCCTGCAGGATCTAAAGCTCGTCGCGACGGCCATTCTGATTCAAAAAGAGAGTGGAGGAAACCTCGCCGAGGTACTCGACAAGGTCTCTCAATTAATTCGGGAACGGTTTCGCCTGAGGCGTCAGATTCGTGTTCATACCGCCCAGGGACGAATGACCGGGTGGGTGCTCAGTTTTCTGCCGATCGCTCTGGGGCTTGCGCTATGGCTCGTCAACCCTAAAACGATGAGCCTTCTTTGGACAAATCCTCTCGGCATTAAGCTCATCTACGCGGCCTCTTCCATGATGATCGTTGGCGGCTTGATCATTCGGAAGATCGTAAACATGGAAGTTTGAAGGTTAGGTTATGGGACTGATTGTCTTTACCTTTTTCGCCATTTTTCTGTTGATCGCGAGCGTCGGGCTGCTCATGTTCTACAGGGAAGCTATGCTCGCGCGTATCGCCGCGGTCATCAATCCGGGCGAGAAGCCAAAGAAGACCCTGTTGGGCAGTATTCAGCAGACAGGGGTCTCGCTAGGTGGGATTGTGGAACGCCTCGAAGGCGTTCTCCCCAAAACCCAGGCAGAAGTCTCCGTCGTGCAGCAGCGCCTTATTCGTGCCGGCTACCGCAGCGACTCGGCGATAAAGATCTTCTATGGTGTGAAAATACTGGTGCCGCTGCTCTTCTGCCTTCTGGTAGCTGTCGGGCGCAGCAGCAATTTCATCTTCTATATTGCGGCCTTGGGTCTTGGATTTCTCCTCCCCGATTTCTGGCTGGGCAAACGGATCACCAAACGCCAGAAACAAATTCGGCTCGGTTTGCCGGACGCGCTCGATATGTTGGTCATCTGTATCGAGGCCGGCCTGGGTGTGGACCAGGCAACAGCGCGCACCTGCCAGGAATTGAAGTCAGCTCAACCAGCGCTTACCGATGAATTGAACATCATCGTCCTGGAGCAGCATGCCGGAAGGCCTCGTTCCGATGCGTGGAGGAATTTTGCAGAACGTACCGATGTGGACAGTGTCCGAAACCTGGTCACCATACTGGTTCAATCGGAGCAATTTGGAACGAGCGTCGCGAAAACCTTGCGAGTTCATTCCGACACGATGAGATCTCAGCGCCGTCAGAAAGTAGAAGAGCAGGCAGCCAAGACAACAATCAAGTTGATCTTCCCGCTTGTGTTTTTCATTTTTCCTTCTCTCTTTCTGGTAACTCTCGGCCCTGCGATCATAATCATCACTCAATCTTTCACGCAACTTAACAAATAAAAGGAAAGGAGAATGGATATGGGCGATACAACAATTATCCGGGTAGTTGCCGGTGCGCTCTTTGTCGTTGTGCTATTTTTTCTGGTCCAACGGCGTCGCAAAAAGGTTCACTAAACTGGGTTTCATGACGGGTAAAACCTCATGTGCACAACGCTTCACCCCGGAGCCTTGGCTTCGAGTCTTACTAGCCTCTTAAGTCTGGAACTCCGGGGGATGAAGCAAGCTTTGATTTGACCTCATTGTGTTTTAAGTACCTTCTTAGCTAATGACAAAAGGTAAGGCCACTTGCGGCCAGCCGATGTCAGAGAAGGGAATGATTTGATCCGATCGATCATTTACGACGGACGACCAGTACATGGAGATTCGCTGGCTCGCCGCTTACTCTCCGAGGGCAGGGATACAACTTGGAAAGACGGACATATTGCGTATACAACCACACTCGCGAGTGCTTTCTAGGCTTGCGTATTGCCCCTGCCGATACGACCTTCGCGCGACTCAAAGGATTGATAGGAAGACTCAGGCTCAGATTTGATGAGGGCATCTGGGTGGTCCCGTCGAGCGGCGTTCATACGTTGGGGGTGCTGTTTCCTGTCGACTTGATTTATCTCGATGAAGACCTTCGCGTCGTTCACGTCGTCGAACACTTTCCCACATTTCGAATCGCACCATTGAAGACGCAAGCTGCAAGTGTGTTGGAACTGCCCCCTCACACGATCTATTCGTCACAAACCCAGCTAGGGGATCAATTGGAAATCTGCAAGCCCGAGGAGATGGAGAATCGATTACGTGGCGGCAGTACAACATGTCTCGCCGGCGCGATGGAATGAACGGTCTTCAAGACAAGGATATGTGATGAAGTTTTTTAGAAGTTGGTTAGATTGGTTATGGACTAGCGACCGCCGGGCGGCCAAACGACACACAATGCCTTCATTGGCCGCCTATTATTGGAATGGCGGCAATCCGAAGGCTCACACCGTCCGGGATATCAGTTTGACTGGCTTATTTCTGGTGACTGAGGAGCGCTGGTACCCGCGCACTCTGGTTAGGGTAACGCTGCAAAAGACCGATGGCGCGGACGATGACACACAACGTTCGATCACGGTGGAATCGATGGTAGTTCGGTGGGGCTCAGATGGCGTCGGACTGGAGCTCCTCCCGCCGGACAGCCCCAATTCCAACGGAGATCTCACCTCGAACGGTGCAGATAAGAAAGCGCTGCAGAGGTTCTTGAAGGAAATCTCGTTGAATAAGGTCGAGGCTATTGTTGAGCGAGTTCTGCTGGTACCCTGATTCTCTTGTCGATGCCAGTGCGATCGGCACTTATCCGACGTTAATCCGGTTCCTCGGGGATTATCAGCAACACCTCCACCGTTGTGACTTGACCATTTTGCGTGGCTGGTCTGAATTTCCACTCCTGGAGCGTATTCAGCACGAACTCCTTCTGTGCGAACTCCGACGGAGAGACAACTGCCAGTTGTTCGAAACAGCCCGCAGTATTGACAAAGCCATGGACCATAATGGCATCGGCATTTAGTTCGTTGAGCGCGATGTGGGGCACCACGATGTAGAAGGGCCACGGTGCATCGGGACGGACAACGTCTCCGGCTGCGGCCGCATCTGCAGAGCGCGGCACGGAATATTGGAGAATCCAGTTCCGGGCTAAGCCCGGGTGCACGTAAACGGTATAGGCTAAGCGCCCCCCCCATACTCCAAGCACCTCAGGATACTGATCCGCTAGAGAGGACCCCACCACCATCACTCCAAATCGACCGTCCTTCGGCAGATTGATGCGATTAACCGAAGAGCTCTCGCTCAAGCTCGAACCGGAGCTCACACCAGATACCGGTCTCCCCCCCGTGTTCGCGCCCTTCTTCGCGGCGGAGCCGATTTCGGTCGTCGCTTTCTCCTCCTTATTAGGAACTTCATTGCCAGGATCTTTGCCGCCCTTATTGCCTGTGCCTTTTCCTGCGCCGGAGCCGGGTTGCTCGCTGGGCGAGTCGCCCCTGCCGGTCTGTGCGCCGCTCTTTCCGTGTCCCTTTAGAAGGGCTTCGGAGGAAGATGCGGATGCTGTCTCGTTGGCTGGTGGCAGTGCGATGATTCCGTCCAGCAGTTGAAGATCGGAGATGGACATTACTCTGGCCGGCGTCGGCGTTCCCGCTGGACTCGTTGCCATCTCCGGAACCCGCTGCACAGGTTCGTGTCCGCTTATGACGAGTGGTGAGGTTGTACCGGGAAGGGGCGCAGGTGTAACGGTGGCAAAAGAGGTTGCCGATATCTTGAGGTCGGCCAGATTTAACTCACGATTGGGTGGATCAAGGGAGGGCGGCACATCTGCCGTTGTCGTCTCATGCGGCGGCGGTGGAATGATCTTCTTGATCGGGCTATTCGCCGGGGACCACAATAGCGCAGCTGGAATCGGGATTTCTTGCGGGAGCACGATATCGGGAGGGAGATCCGGCTGCACGAGCGTTTGGGGGGCGGTGACCAATTGCGCGACTGGCTTGGGGACAGATGCAGGAGCGGTTGGCCTGCCCCCCGATTGAGCCGCAGCTGCCGCAGCATGAGGACCAGAATAAATGATGCTACTCCCAGCAGATGATCGTTCCTGCGTCGCAGTGCTGTGCACCTCCAGAAGGCGTAGCGAATATCTTTCGTTGATCTGGCGGTCATCGATGATGTGCGTTGTATGTTGCAGGGCAACGGACACCATGCCGATAGCTGTACCGTGAACCAGCATGGAGACTGCGAACGAAGACAGTCCGCTTCCCGATGGCGGCGGAGCCGTAAACAGTGTGATGGTTTGGGAGGACATCATGATCGGATGAACTCCTCTCAGTTCCAGGAGCGCTTTGTGACCTCTTCAGCACTTGCGGTGTCGTTCTGAATGAAACACAAGCAGCCTGTCAAGGCGATCGAGCCGACCCTCCTGGAAGAGACTCTCCACGACTGTAGGCAATTTCCCCGCCAAACGACCCTGTCGTAACTTGCAGCCAGAATTAGGCCCAGCTTATGTAAGCGTGTCTACGCGGCTACACAGGGACAGCGGTTGGTAAACACACGTTCACACTTGCCCTGCGGTTCTGCTTCTAAAGTCCTGATTCAGTGGCAAAAAGCACTCTTCGCGTCTTTGGTACCTGAGTTGCCAGTTATGGGGAAGGCGTAACTGGCTGTATAGCCAGCTCGAATAGGTTCCCGAATGAATCGTAGGCTTACAAGTATTCTCCTAAGTGCCTTTCTCCTTGCCGCCGGTTGTAGTTACCTGGTGTATCGATTGGTCGTCGGCCGTCTGGCCGCCGGCGCTCCGTCAAAGACAACCCACGTAATTGCAGCGAATGCGGACATCAAGCTCGGAAGCGTTCTCCGCGATGCTGATCTGACGACGGTGGAGATGGCGGGAACTCTGCCCAAGGGCGTTATCGTCAAGCGTGAAGACGCCATTGGCCGCGGTGTGATCTCCGATCTGCATCAAGGTGAGCCGATCCTGGACAGCCGGCTTGCCGCAGTCGGATCAGGCGGCGGCCTGGCCGCGACGATTCCGCCAGGGATGAGAGCATGTGCGGTCAAGGTCGATGATGTTGTGGGAGTCGCCGGATTCGCAACTCCCGGAATGCGTGTGGATGTTCTCATTTCGGGCGTTCCGCCCGGTGCCGTCAACACGGATCAAGGGCCGAAGGTCGCGACGCTTCTGCAGAACATCGAGGTTTTATCCGCTGGTACCGACATTCAGAAAGACGCGGAAGGGAAGCCGAAGCCGGTTCAAGTCGTCAATCTTCTGGTGACGCCTGAGCAAGCCGAGTCGTTAAGCCTCGCCAGCAACCAGACCAAGATTCAGCTCGTATTGCGGAATCCACTGGATACGCAGATTTCCCAACCGCCGGGGATCATCATGGCCAATCTCTTCGGCGACAGGAACGCGCCGCCCAAGTCTTCGGGGGCCCGTCCCAGCGCACCTAGCGCCTCGCCCCGCGTCTATGTGATCCAGGTATTAAACGGGTCCAAGAAAACCGAGCAAAAGTTTTCATCCGGTGAGGAAAAGCAGTGAGAGCTCCAGCGGTCGTCACCATCGCTTGTTTCGGCGCATTGTCCTTGGCAATTTGTGCAGTACCGGAGCTTCCCGCTCAGGTCATGGCCCCTCGTCCTCAAACCGCCGCGGGGGCCGGCCAGGACTCCTCGAACGATCTCTTCGTCGGGGTAGGCAAATCGGTGTTGGTCGATAGCGCGCGGCCTATCCAGCGGATATCCGTCGGTTTAGGCGAGTTCGCCGAAGCCTCCGCAGTAAGCCCAACCGAGGTTTTGGTGAACGGCAAATCCCCTGGAGACACCAGTCTGATCATTTGGGATGCCAGCGGAGGGCGGCTGTTCTTCAACGTGCGGGTTGGCGCCAGCACATATGTCGCAGACGACAGGATGGAGGCGCTTCGTCGCGAACTCAGAGCCGAGCTTCCCGGTCAAACGCTGAAGGTCAGCGCCGAGAACGGCCTCATTTTCCTTCGCGGAACAGTCAAGGATCTCAATAGCTCCAATCGGGCAGCCCAGATAGCGGCCACCGCCGGCAAGGTGATGAATCTGCTCTACGTCGAGGTGCCTTCCTCGGAGCGGCAGATTCTTCTCAAGGTGCGTTTCGCCAGCGTCGACCGCAGCCTCGAAAAGCAGCTTTGCATGAATATCTTCAGCACTGGTGCCACAAATACAATCGGCTCCATTAACACGGGACAGTGCTCTCCGCCATCGGTCAGCCTTCCGAGTACGGGAGCTCCTGCTTTAGCCACAATATCGAATGGACTGAACCTCTCTATCTTCCGCCCGGACCTGAATCTGGGCGTCACCATCCAGGCGTTGGAGACCATGGGCCTCGTGCAGGTTCTCGCTGAGCCCAACGTAATTGCGCAGAACGGCAAGGAGGCCAGTTTCCTGGCGGGGGGAGAATATCCATACCCGGTTGTGCAGGGAGTCTCGGGCACCGCAGCAGGAGCAGTTACGATTCAATTCAAGGAATATGGAATTCGCCTGAACTTTATTCCCACCATTACCCCCCGGGGCACCATTCATCTCCAGGTCGCCCCCGAAGTAAGCGCGCTCGACTTCACCAATGCTGTGGAGGTATCGGGATTTAACGTTCCCGCCATTACTATCCGGCGGGTCCAGACGGAGGTTGAGCTGGGCGAGGGGCAAAGCTTTGCGATCGGAGGCCTGCTCGACAATAACGAGACAAAAACCTTTGAGAAGATCCCGTTCCTGGGTGACATTCCCATCCTGGGCAGGTTCTTTCAGTCCATCCAGAAGACTCGGAACAACACCGAGCTGATCGTGATTGTGACGCCTGAGTTCATAGATCCCATACCGGTCGGCGCGCCGTTGCCCCAGTTGAAGTTTCCGGACAAGTTCCTGCCGCCTAACTCCGACATACCGATGCACAATCCGGATACGAAAACAGCCGGTGCGGCGCCCCCTCCGCCTCAACCCACAGCCGTACCCGTGGAGCAGCTGATCCAGAGTATGCAGCCGGAGCCGCCACTGGTGATCTCAGGCGGCAGTTACATGGGACAGGGCTCGCAGGGTTCAAGCCAGGCTACGCCACCAAACCCCACTCCTGTGCTTACAACGGGGGCGCCGCAATAGAAGTGTAGGGCTCTGAAGCCGACGGTGTTCTGGGAGATTCGTCCGCCAGGAGGCGTCGTGTCGCAGCGCGGCAGGCTGGAAGGATCTGAAGTGATGAATCTGACTCGCTGGATAGCTGTTGGGAAGTTGGACAGACTCATGCGCCCCGCGAAGCCGGAGGCGGATCTTAGAATCTCCAATCTAACCCGGCAGGTGGAACTTGCGAGCCGCGTAGAAGTGGCCGGCCATGGCGCGAAGCGCAGAAAGGGTTTGCTGGGGCGCGACCGGCTTCCTGCCGGAGAAGGTCTTTGGATCGTTCCTTGCGAGGCAGTCCATACCTTTGGAATGCGATTCGCGATCGACCTTGTTTATTTGGACCGCCGCATGCGCGTGAAAAAGGTGAAGAGCAATGTTCCACCTTGGCGGTTGTCGGCGTGTCTTTCCGCGCACTCCGTGATCGAGCTCGCCTCGGGCACGATTTGCAGCACGCGGACGAAAGCCGGAGACATGCTCGAAGTCTCGGCCGCTTCTCCCCTGACCGATACCCGGAGAGGTATTGACGAGGCCAGCCCCGCTGTGCGGAATCCGGACAAAACCGGAGGCACAGAGATGTCGATGCGGGACAAACTTCGCGCTGTCGCCGAGGTTCTGGTCGTGGCCATCTGTACCTTGGCGTTTTCACTTACCTGCGTGGGCATCTTCGGGTCGCTTTTGGGGCACAACGCCCCAGGGACGCGCGATTTCGTCGAGTATTGGGCCGCTGGTCGTCAGCTCGTGCATCACGCAAATCCGTACGATGGCGACGCCTTGCTACGTTCGGAACGTTCAGTAGGCTTCCCATCGGATCTCCCTCCCCAGATCATGGCTAACCCGCCGTGGGCTCTCCCTTTGGTGCTTCCACTTGGTATGCTGAGTCCAATGGCGGCAGAGCTGCTGTGGCTGGTGATATTGCTGACCAGTCTCATCGCTTCGGTGTGGATGGTCTGGGTCATGCACGGCCGCCCAGAGACGCCGGTGAATTTTCTCGGATACACGTTCGGGCCGGCTCTCTTCTGCCTGCTCCTGGGGCAAGTATCGGTTCTTCTGCTGCTCGGAGTAGTTCTCTTTCTGTACCTGCATCGATCGCGCCCTTTCCTGGCCGGGATTTGTCTGTGGCTCTGTATGTTGAAACCGCACCTGTTTCTGCCCTTCGGCACTGTTCTATTGGTGTGGGCCATCACAACGAAAACTTATAGAGTCCTGGCTGGGACTGTTGCCGTCCTTGCTGTCAGCACTGCGGTTGTATTCATTATGGATCCGCACATTTGGGCGCACTATAGCCAGATGATGGCCTCAGTGCGGGTCGATCGACTGCCGATTCCTTGTTTCAGCATCCTGCTGCGCCAGCACGTCTGGCCGCATACGCTCTGGCTGCAATGCCTCCCAGCCATTGTCGGATGTGTCTGGTCGCTTTTCTATTACCGTAAACAACGCGACAACTGGGAGTGGTTGACGCATGGCTCGCCGCTGCTGCTCTTGTCTGTGCTGGTGGCTCCCTATACCTGGTTTATCGACCAAGCGGTGGTAATACCGGCGCTTCTCCATGGCGCCTACGTCACCCGCTCGCGCTGTCTTGTAGCTCTGCTCGCATTGGCGAGCGCTGTCATCGACATCCAATGGTTCCTTGGCGCTTCGGCTCTGCATTCGGCCCTCTTTTTGTGGACTACACCTACATGGCTTGCGTGGTATCTCATTGCACGCAGGTCAGCCAGCCGATCGCCTGATCAACTTTCGGAACCGTCGAACGATCCGGAAAAGAGCCGGCGACGTGCCAGTCCGGGCTCTCCATCGACTTTGATCGAAATGGGATGAGTCGAGAAAGTAATACGCGATGAATCTTACAGCAGAGCAATTATCACAAGCAGAGGCTGAGTCCGGCGCCAGGGTCACACCGTTGCGGATGATCGCTGCGCTCTGCATCCTTGCCGTAGGTGTGTGCATTCTGAGCTTCGCGATGAACAGTAATACCGCGGCAAACACCGACTTTATCTCCTTTTGGGCAGCGGGCCAGCGGCTTGTCCATCATGAGAATCCTTATGACGGTGCGGCCATCTCTCGGCTGGAAGATGCGGCCGGAGCTCACTTTGATCCGCCGTTATTGATGCGAAATCCGCCCTACGCATTCTTTCTGGTGCTGCCGCTGGGATTCGTGGGCGTAAAAATAGGAGCGATCGTGTGGTCGACCGCGATCATCGCCGCTCTTATGGCGTCAACGCGCTTGCTTTGGATGATGCATGGCCGCTCAGAGTCACGGCAGCATCTGGTTGCTTACTGTTTTCCTCCGACGTTTGTGTGCTTGCTCAACGGGCAGACAGGCATATTTGTTTTGCTGGGCATTGTGCTGTTTCTGTACTTCCATTCGAAGAAACCATTCCTCTCCGGAGCGGCGCTTCTGTTGTGTGCGCTGAAGCCGCATCTCTTTGTTCCTTTCGGCCTGGTTTTGCTGGCATGGATCGTGGTTCGCAAGGCATATCGCGTTCTTGCCGGAGCCGCGGCAGCTCTGATCGGCAGTTGCGTGCTGTCGTTTTGTTGTGATCCTGCCGCATGGTCCCACTATGTTCACAGGGCTGGTGCGGAGAACATTCAGAACCAGTTCATTCCCACTGTAAGTCTGCTGTTCCGTATCGCCGTCAATGTCAACGCAGCGTGGCTTCAATTCCTTCCGGCGCTCGCAGGTGGTCTGTGGGCGCTCCGGTACTTCGGGAAGCGTCGTGACCAATGGGATTGGATGGATCACGGTTCCTTGTTGCTGATGATTTCGGTGTTGGTCGCGCCTTATGCCTGGTTTACCGATCAGTGCGTAATTTTCCCAGCGGTCCTGGCCGGCCTTTATCGAGCGGCGAATTCCAGTCGCCTGATGCTGCTGTTCGGGATTATCACCGGGGCCACCATGCTCGAGGTACTGTTTGGAGTCGGCGTAAACTCCGGATTTTCTTATGTATGGACCGCGCCGGCCTGGCTTGCCTGGTACCTATATGTTGTTCAACAATCTGCTCCTATAGCTGGAGCTACCTGCACTATCCCAGCAGGCGCGAGATGCGGCTGATGAAGCTTGAACTGAGTCTGCTCAGCAGTTCATCACACTCCGCGCCGAGTGTCGACCTGAGGGACGTGCCGTGATCGGGCTCTTAGCCCTCTTCCTGGCGCTGATCTGGATGCTCAGGGATGAGAAGGATAAGACGCGCCCGCTGCTTGTGTTTGCCCTGGTGCTCAACCTCTGCTACGGCTATTTATTGAGCGTCGTCATGGGGAAGGAGGACAGTCTGCTTCCATGGAAGTACGACCTCTTTCTCCTCCATCTGGACGCATCCCTGGGCGTTTCGGCTGCGGCCATAGCGCTTCCATTACAGGGCCTCTGGCGAATTCCGCTCAATGTGATCTATCAGTTGATGGTTCCAATGATGATCTGCTGGTACTTTGTTACCCGGAATCGAAACCGCAGCAGGTCTCTTGTTCTCGCGTACGTTTCCGAACTGGTTATGGGCCCGCTTCTCTACGTTATCCTTCCAGCTTGTGGACCCGCATACGCCTTCGGCTCGATTTGGCTGACCCCCCCGCTGGCGACAGCTCATCCAATTCGGTTTAGCGGAATGCCGAACGCATTTCCCTCTTTGCACTTGGGGACAGCACTGGTGTTAGTCCTTTACGCTGAGGGCAAGCTGCGGCGGGGTATCTCGCTCATGTTTTTCGTCGGCACGGCGCTCGCGACGATCTCCACCGGAGAGCACTATCTCATCGATCTAGTCGCAGGACTAGCGTTCGGCTGTTTCGCGGCGAATATAGGGTACAGCAGATTTCGGAGTGCGTTGGCTTATCTGGGCGTCGCAATTACCTGGCCGCTTGCCATCAGGTTTGAGTTCCCATTTCTGTTGGCCCATCCTGGCAAGCTGCGGTCCTGCGCAGCGCTCACGGCAGCCTTGGCAATATTGGCCGTTTTCCGCGAATGGCGGGTCCATTCTCAACTGCGATTGTCAGCCCAAGTCGCTTATGACGCCGAGCCGCAAACCTCTAAAAGCCGGATGCAGCCGGGAGAGGCCCTCGCGGACTAACGTCCGGTCGAGGCGTTGGATTTCCAGCCGCTCTGCTGGTTGCCAACTGTTCGTCTCGCCTTTTTCGATGGAGTCCGGCGACCGGCCCTCGGTTATCCCGAACAACTATTTCGGTTCTCATAACATGCGCTTCACTCAGGCTGTCTCAAGCCGACAAGATATATCCAACCCGCAAGCGGAGTCCGCCTACAACTTAGGTGGTAATATGGCCGCCACTTAGGCAGTAACGCGGTCCGATTACGTAACCACTTCATGCTGACCCGAAGGTGTTATCTCTAACTTATGACAGTAGTTAGGTCACCGTCATAGTTGATCGCGGCGTGTATACGTGGCGTATCTGCGGAGTCCGCTCTGTATACGGGCGTTCACACCTTTGCACAGCTCAACTCCTGCAACTTATTCATTTTAATTGAAGGGCCGCGATGGCAGAAATGGCTGCTTGCGTGCCATAAGGTAGGCGTGCCCAGCTGAGGCCGGGACAAGAAAAACACACGGGAGAGGAACTCAAAATGAAAGAAATGATTAACAAGCTGTCCGCCAAGATTCAGTGCCTGATTGCTCGCGAAGAAGGTCAGGACCTGGTCGAATACGCGCTCGTCGTTGCTCTGATTGGTTTTGCAGCCGTCGCCGGCATGGGAACACTTGCCAACGACATCAACACTGCGTTCTCCAACATCGGCGCGAAGCTACTGACAACCGCCTAATTCCTGCCGCAGTACAGGCAGCACGCTCTTGTTGTTATTTCCTTGCTTGGGGAGTACGTAGAGTATGCCAAGCCCCCGGCGTACTCTCCGTCGCAACGGAATTGATATTCACCGTTAGTTGGCCCTTGTTCGTTCCATGACCCAAGGGGGGGTAACACATGAAGTACATCGTTACCAAGCTGTCTGTCAGGATTCGGTACCTGATGTTACAGGAAGAAGGCCAGGATTTAGTCGAGTATGCCCTGGTCGTTGCTCTGATTGGTTTTGCAGCCGTCGCCGGCATGGGAACACTTGCTAACGACATCAACTCTGCTTTCTCTAATATCGGCGCGTCTCTGCTTACCACCGCTTAGTCGCTCCTGCAGTAATTGACGATCTTGCTTACTTGGTTGCTCCGTTTGCCTTGGGCGGTGGCGTAGCTATGAATTCGGGTAGCTGACGGTATCAAACACCGCCTCACCAACTTTTCGGTTCTTTGCAGGAAAGATAAGTCGAGCGGCCAGGGTGCTCAAGCCTAACCCCGGGCTCCAGGAGACCTCTTCATGCTTCTTTCGATCGTAATTCCGGTCTTGAACGAAGCGCAGACGATTCCTCTGATGGTCTCACGCCTCCGCGATACCCTCGACGGACTCATGTGGGAAGTCATATTCGTAGATGATGGCAGCACTGATCAGACGTGGAGCATCCTTGAGCGGGCAGCGTTTGACGACCCGCGCGTCAAACTGCTCCGCTTCAGCCGCAACTTTGGCCATCAGGCGGCGGTTACTGCCGGATTGGATTTTGCCCATGGGGATGCCGTCGTCGTGATGGACGCGGATCTTCAGGATCCACCGGAACTGTTGCCGCGCATGGTTGACCTTTTCCGGCAGGGCTACGACGTTGTGTCGCCCAAACGAATCTCCCGAGAAGAAGAAACCAGGTTCAAGCGGTGGACAGCGAAGCTGTTCTATCGGATTTTGTCACGTATGGCTGATCAACCTCTCACTCCAGACGTCGGAGACTTCCGGCTTTTTAGTCGAAGGGCGGTATTAGCGATCCGCACCCTTCGTGAGCAACACCGGTATATGCGCGGTATCGCCGGATGGCTGGGATTGAGGGAGGCTATCATCCCATTTGAGCGTCGCGGACGCGCAGCCGGTAACACCAGCTACACATTCTTCCGGATGCTGCGATTTGCCTGGACCGGCGTCTCTTCGTTTTCGGCATTCCCGTTGCGCATCAGCATAGCGGCCGGCTGCATTCTCAGTTTTGCCGGGTTCTTATATCTTTCACGAGTTGTCTATCTGGCGCTTTTTACGACCGCACTTGTTCCCGGATGGGCGTCAGTTGTCGCCCTGCAATGCGCCTTCTCGGGGATGATTCTCCTCGCTCTCGGCGCCATTGGTGATTACGTCGCAAGGACCTATGAAGAGACGAAGAACCGGCCTCTTTACGTTGTAACGGAATGCTCGAATCTCCCGCTGCCTCAGAGGGCCCTGACGCGCGCTGTCATACTGGCCGAGCCTGATCCGATGAGCGTCATCGCAATGGACGACGCTGACCGCCTTTCTTCCGGCGCGGAAGATCCGTTGTCCTATCATCATCCACTGGCCGGCATGAGGGTATAGACCCGCTCAATGCACATTCCCTGTCTATGATCTTGTCTCCGGCTCCAGATCGCAGAACTTCTTTGATGTTGATTGAGGGTGGGTTCATAGCGCTTGCAATCGCGGTGGCTTTTTGCTGGCCCAGCCTGGGTTCTAAATACTTTTCACGGATTGAACAGCTCTTTGGAAGGCTCGCGCGGAGGCAAGGTTCAGCGGTCGCAACGGTCGGCGTAACTGCTCTCCTGCTGCGACTCGCGATCCTTCCTCTATGCCCTGTACCCAATCCATTCATCCCGAATGACTTCAGCTTCCTGCTCGCATCGGATACGTTTGCGTCGGGGAGACTTACCAACCCGACTCCTGCGATGTGGACGCATTTCGAGAGCATTCACATCACCATGAAGCCAACCTATATGTCGATGTACTTTCCCGCGCAGGGCCTAGTTCTCGCTGCGGGCAAAGTGCTGTTTGGACGTCCCTGGTTCGGTGTGTTATGCGCCAGCGCAATGATGTGCGCCTCCATCTGCTGGATGCTGCAGGCATGGCTGCCGCCCACCTGGGCGCTGCTTGGCGGAATGCTCGCGGTCCTTCGCCTGGGGCTGTTCAGTTATTGGATCAACACCTATTCAGGCGGCGGTTCCATCGCGGCTCTCGGCGGGGCTCTGGTGCTGGGTGCGCTTCCGCGATTGATGAGAACGGCGCGGCTTCGCTACAGCCTTTTGCTGGCGACGGGACTTATACTCCTCGCGACGACGCGACCCTACGAAGGGATCCTTCTCTGCATTCCGGTCGCGACCGTTTTGGGCCACTGGATATTCCGTGGAAAGAACCGCCCGGCCCCTGCCTTGCTGCTTCGTCTTGCTGCCGCGCCGCTGGCGATGATCGTGGCTGCGGGCGCGTGGATGGGCTACTACAATTACCGCGCGTTTGGAAGTCCGGTGACCCCGCCCTACTCGATCGATCGAACAACCTACGCCATGGCGCCGTATTTCGTCTGGCAGTCCCAACGGCCGGAGCCGGTTTATCGGCACGCGGTAATGCGGCGCTTTTACTACGAGAAGGAACTTAGCGACTTCAGGAAAATCCATACTCCATCCGGATTTCTCCCGCAGACTCTATACAAAGCAATGAGCGGCGTTGTGTTTTTTGCCGGCATCGCTCTGCTCCCTCCTCTCATCATGCTGTGCCGGGTGCTCAGGGATCGCCGTACCCGCTTTCTGGTCGTTTGCGTCCTTGTGTTGACGGCTGGCATGCTGATCGAGATCTATCTCGTCCCTCACTATCTCGCGCCATTTACATCGGCGTTCTATGCGCTCGGCCTTCAGGCTATGCGGCATTTACGCCTCTGGAGCCCGGGCGGGCAGCCGGTTGGAGTTGGGATGGTCCGGCTCATCGTGCTGTCATGTATCATCCTCGCCGTGTTTCGTACATGGGCACAGCCCCTTCATCTCAGGCTTGCTGAATGGCCTACATCCCAATGGATTGACACATGGTATGGTCCAGGTCCGTTCGGCAGTGAGCGAGCTCATATCTCCGCGGGACTCCAGCAATTACAGGGAAAGCAACTGGTGATCGTCAGATATTCCTCCAGCCACGATCCCTACGACGAATGGGTCTACAATGCAGCGGACATCGAGAATTCCAAAGTTGTCTGGGCTCGGGAAATGGATGCCGCTGACGATCGCGATCTTATTGACAACTACCAAGACCGGCGAGTCTGGCTCGTACAGCCGGACTCTCAGCCGGCACAGATTTCTCCGTACACATTGTCTCCCCAGCAAGGTGCGTCACTGCGGTAGTCCGATTGATTTCAGAGATGAAGAGAGAAGCAGTCAAGAGGTACTTATGATTAACGGAAAACGAATTGCGGTTGTGATGCCCGCATACAACGCCGAGAGAACTTTAGAGAAGACCGTCCGTGGGTTACCCGACGTTGTCGACATAAAGATTCTTGTCGACGATGCAAGTAAAGACAACACAGCGCTGCTTGCGGAAGAACTCGGGGTACAGACTTTCGTCCATGACGCCAACTATGGTTATGGGCGAAATCAGCAGACCTGTTACCGGGAAGCTCTCGCAGCGGGCGCCGACATTGTAGTGATGGTCCATCCCGATTACCAGTACACACCGGCTCTTGTTTCTGCAATGGCGAGCATGGTCGCCAGCGGGGTATATGACCTGGTCCTGGGTTCTCGAATTCTTGGGAGAGGAGCTCTAAAGGGTGGAATGCCTCTCTACAAATACATCTCCAACCGTTTCCTGACTGCATTTCAAAATCTGTTTCTCGGGGTGAAGCTCTCCGAATACCACACCGGATTCCGCGCGTTTTCACGAGAACTGCTCCAGACTCTCCCACTGCTCGAAAATTCTGACGACTTCGTCTTCGACAATCAGATGATCGCTCAGTCCGTCATGTTCGGTTTCCGAATTGGCGAGATCTCTTGCCCGACCAGTTACTTTGAAGAAGCCTCTTCCATCAATTTCAGGCGTAGCGTGAAATACGGTTTGGGCGTTCTCACGACGACGGTAAGTTTTGTGGCGCACAAGATGGGGATACGCCACAGACCCATGTTCGATGCTACAGGCAGAAAAGTGACTCTGAGGTACTATTCGGGACTTTGCTTAGTCAACGCCGGTCGTCGGCGCGCTGAGTAACCGCAAGCCAGCGCATCGTTCGGGTCGTGGCCAGCCGTATACCAACAAAGGTTTTGACATCCGGGATTTCTCCGCGAGCACCAAAGCACACGATATGAGCGTTACTACATGCGATTCGACCGCGACGCAAGCGACAACGGCACCGACTGCTGTCAGGCAATACCTGCCATTTTCGATCTTCGTTGTGTGCCTTGACTTGTATCTCTTGCCGATCATGCGGCTTGTCTTTGTCGGCTCGGATCAGGGGACGCTCGTTGCCGGTGCTGCGCGTGTAGCCCGCGGACAGGTATTTGCACGGGATTTCTTTGAAGTGGTTGGGCCAGGCACTTTCTACTGGCTGGGAGGCTTCTTTAAGCTGTTCGGCGTCACCTATACAGCGGTATCCCTGTGTCTTTTTGTCACTTCTTTGGGAACGTTTCTGTCGATCTATTTCCTATCAAATCGCGTGTGCCGGCAACGAAAACTTTTACCCTGCATTTTGATGATTGGTCTTTACTTTGGAGCGGCGTGGCCAGGAGTAAGCCATCATACCGATAGTAATTTCTTCGGACTGGTATCGCTTGTCTGCCTGGTCAAATGGCTGGACATGCGCAAGGCCAGCCTATTGCTCGCGACAGGCGTTCTGGCCGGCGTGACGATGAGCATTCATTGGCCCAAGGGCTTGAGCTTGATCACTGCCATTTTGCTGTGGCTCTTGATCGAGCGTCGTCGGAGCTTCATCTCCTTTGCTGTGATCAGCCAGGTGCTGGCAGGCTTCTGCGCCGTCATCGCGGTCGTGCTTGGCTACTTCTGGAGTTGGGGTGCCCTCCGGGACTTGATCTATGCGAACTTTATCTGGCCCTCCACCCACTATGGGACGGTAAATGCGTGCCCTTATGCGCAGGGGCTGATTACAAACTATTGGAATGTATGGACGGCCGGGAAGGAAACCTTCAGCTGGTTTAATGGGTTCGCAGCAATCCTGATCATGCCATTTCTGTTGGTCGCGGCGCTTCCGGTCATTCTATTGATCGCTGGTGTTCTGCAGAAGTGGAAGACGATGAAGCCCGAGGTTCTGCTCTACTGGCTCTGCGGATGGGCATTGTGGCTGTCGGAGTTTCATCGAAGAGACATTTACCACCTGGTCCTCGGTGCGCCATTGCTCCTTATCCTATGCGTTTATCTTCTTGGTGAACGACGCGAAAAGGTCGCAAAAGTGGCTTTGCAGGCTCTTACTGTAAGTGCTTGCTGCCTATGCGCCTTCAATTGGATCCTGGTGGCGCTGGCAACACACAGGGTCACGACTCGCGTAGGCTCCGTGAATATGTTCGCGACAGATCCGGCAATCACGTTTCTGCAGGAACACAGCACTCCGGGCGAGGAGGTCTTCGCGTATCCATACTGTCCTATTTACTATTTTTTGTCCGATACGACGAACCCAACGCCCTATAGCATTCTGGTGTACAACTACAACACTCCATCTCAATTTCAGGATGTCGTTCGAATCCTCGAGCAGCGGCGGCCGAAATATGTCGTATGGAATACGACTTATGATCGAGACGTTGCCAGGGTCTTCCCTGCGGCGGTGCGCATACGCCCCGACCAACTCATCGTCGAACCTTATCTGAAATCGCACTACAAGCTGATAAAGGAAGAGGACCGCATCCGCATTATGGAGCGAATGAGTGAAGACCATGCAGACTGATCGGCAGGCCCGCCCTGAGTTCGATGCTTATGCGCCCTTGTATGCTGAGTTGCTCGACGATCCTGCGAGGAATCGATTCGCGCAGGATCCGCTTCATTTCCACCGCAGAAAATGGCTTCTGGTCCAGAGACTGCTGAGTCGTGCTGGCGTCAATGTGGCAACACAGCGATGGCTGGATGTGGGCTGCGGCCGCGGAGAGTTGCTGGAACTGGCGGGCAGCAATTTCGCTCAGGCGATTGGCTGCGATCCCTCTGCCGGCATGCTCTCATCGCAGGCATCGATAAAAGTGCACAAACAGCCATCGCCCACCGAATTGCCATTTGCCGACGGCTCGGTCGATTTTGTCACAGCCGTATGCGTCTATCACCATGTTCACGGGGAAGCCAGGACAGGGTTGACCAATGAAATCAGACGGGTTCTGACACCGAGGGGCTTGTGCTGCATCCTTGAGCACAATCCATGGAATCCGGTTACTCGAGGGATTGTGAATAGATGTCCGGTCGACGTGGATGCGGAGCTTCTCAATGCGCCAGCGGCAAGAACGCTCTTGCAGGCTTCCGGATTTGAGCCGGTCAGCACAAACTATTTCCTCTATTTCCCTGAGAGTCTCTTCCCTCCGTTCAGTGCCTTGGAAACCATGCTCTCTAAATTGCCCCTTGGAGGGCAGTACGCACTGCTTGCCCGAGCGCCCTCTTAGCGGGGGCGGACGGTACATGTAGATGTAGATAAGGATGGCACACCTGGGCTCCCCATCGAACCCTGTCGCGGATACTGCTGCTGAGTAACCACCCCTGCCTGCACCGCCACTAGTGCTGGTAAGCGTCGCGGAGAACTAGGCCCCAGAGGTACCATTGGTACTCTGTCCCGAGGATGGTTACTATGCGACAATCAATCCCAACCGGGACCGCTGCTCAAAAACCAATGGCTGAGCGGCATCCCATGTTCGACGCAGGGATCATCGGTATTTTTGCAGAGAAACTTTAATAGCACGAAGGTAATTGGAGCAGTACCCGGAAGTGGTATAGCCATATAGGACACCTTCTGGTCTCATCTGTTCACTGGATGAAAGACGAGGCCACGTCTTCCTGCCAGGCTCCAGGCGCAGGAAGGCGATCGATCGAGGCCACTTATCGCCGCATTGTTCTGAACAGCCCTTCGCGCAAGATATGGATCAAAAGCGCGGTCCACGCGGCGACTCTTTTCGGGTTGTCGCCTGAGGTTGGAGGAGAAGCAAGATGCGTTCGTCACGGGACGACGAAGAGTGGATTCCAGATACCGACCATGACCGGCACGCGGTGCTGGCCCAGTTGGAGAGGCTGATTGGGTCTTCTTCCGATGACGAATGGACTCCACGGAACGAACAGGATCGCCAGACGGTGCTCACTCAGTTGGACAGGATTCTGGATGATGCCCGCTTCAGGTTCAGCCTTCACTATTCTCGATTCCTGCACTTCGTGGTCAAGGAAACTGTCCTCGGCTCGACAGATCGCCTGAAAGAGCGCGAAATTGGTGTTGAAGTTTTCGGACGGACTGCCGATTATGACCTGAACTCCGACCCGATCGTCCGCGTGACAGCTGCGGAGATCCAGGATCGGATCATGCAGTACTACGGCCAAGATGAGCACTCTGCGGAGTTGCGCATCGAATTGCCTTATGGCTCGTATATGCCAAGATTTCGGCGGCCAGAGACCCGAGTTGCTCGAGATCCGGACCGCACCCAGCCAGAGCCCCCTCCGAGATCACCCATCATTCCATCGGGACCATCGGGAGAAATAGAGACCTCGCCCTCGGAATCAGAGGCCGCAGCGACCGGCAGATCCCGTGGAATAGTCTGGGCTCTTGTGCCGGTGATTCTGGGCCTCATGACCGTCATAGCGTTCGGGGTGGTGAAAAGATACCGCGTCGATGCGGTGACCACTTTCTGGCAATTTGGCGGGGTCCATCCCTCCAATGTGATGGTCTGCGTCCGCGAAGTCGAACCCAACACTGTTATTTCCAATTCCGGAGTCGTTGGAAGCTCTTTTGTGGCAGCGGAGCACGAGGGCGCGGTGCCGTATTCCGATGTGGTAGCTGCCGCAAAGATCAGTTCTGCGATCACCTTAGCGGGCCTCACTCCCGTGCTCCGGCCGACGACCCGGACAAGTCTCAATGATCTGCAGCACGGACCTGTCGTGATGATCGGTGGCTTTGATAATGACTGGACGCTCCGCCTCACCGACAGTCTCCCGTTTCGATTCGTTAAGGCTGCTGATGATGGCAGGTACGAGATTTTTGACGCCAGGAGTGCCACGGCGCCGGTGTATTCCGTCGATACTTCCGTGCCATACTCGGCTCTTACGCAGGACTACGGCATCGTAGCGCGCTTTCTTAACCCGATTACCGAACGACCTACTGTTATTGTCGCCGGCTTGGGCACAAACGGTACTGAGGCTGCGACCAGTCTGGTGACCTCGAATTATCTGTTTAAGCAATTCGCGGCAACGGCTCCCAAAGACTGGCGAAAGCGAAATTTTGAGATACTGCTGGCCACCCACGCAACGGACGGCAAACCCGGGCCTCCAAGAGTTCTCGCCGCGCAGTATTGGTGATGCGCTGGGTCTGTAACACTGAGCCTGCGTTCACACTCATCCTGTAGCCGACCACAGACCCCCGCGCCCAACGCTTGCGTTCATCCCCGTGATTGCGAATACGGAAAAGCCAAATTTCAGCTCATGAAAGATGCTGGAAATCCGATATAGAGGTGAGGATGATCCTGTTTCTCTTTGGTGTCTGGCATCTCGCAACTTATCAAATCGGCAGGATATTGGCCGCTTTTACTGTCCTCTTTCTCTGGGCCGTCCTGCACATGGCGATTCATGAGATCGGTCATATATTGGCGGCTTGGATGGTCGGGTCTCAGATAAAGCAGGTGAGTATTAACATACTCGGACCATTTGTGCGGCGCTCTTCAGCGAAGACGCCGGGGCGAAACGCTTTTGTGGCGCTGGCAGGGCCGGGAATTAACATCTTGACCTGGCTTGTGTTTGCCATTTTTCGTCTACCTCATGCCTGGATCGCCCTATACATCGGAGTGCTCAACCTGCTTCCCCTGCCGCAATCTGATTTCATGAAGAGTGTGGAGTACCTGCGGAGCGAACAGCGAGCTAAATGAGCCACAACTGTCTACCAGGCCAGAAACTCAGCTGGCTTTAGCGGTGATCTCTGACAAATAACCTATTGCGCATCGGCGTCGCCGTGCGTGCCATTCAGGTATATCGCGCTGTGAACGATTCATCGGAAACAGGGGCAATAGAATGTTGTTCCGAGAATCCTGCCGTACAAGATTCGCAAGTTGTTTGATTCCCGTCGGCATGTTTTTGAATGAACAATTGGTTCTGTCCGTTCCAGACACGAGTGGTTTCGGATCGCTGGGCGAGGGGCCGTGCATGCCTGTTTTTGCGGGTATATACTTCCTGTTCATATTTGAGGGACTATGTTCAGACCAAGCAGCATGGCCATGGGCCTTATATCGATATGCCTGATCTTTTCGACTGCCTTGCACGGACAGGTGATGGTGCAACCGGCCGCAACTATCAATGTCAACTTACAGAAGGAGGTCGCAAAGGTCAGTCCGACGCTCTATGGACTGATGACTGAGGAGATCAACCATTCCTATGATGGTGGACTCTACGCAGAACTAGTACGCAATCGAACTTTCCATAAAGGTTGGGACGAACCCGCGCATTGGTTTCTCGTCCAGTACGGCGCAGCGAAGGCTTCGATGCAGCTCGATCCGACTACGGGACCGAGCGCTAATCGCCAACTCAGCTTGAGAGTGACAGTTCAACAGGCAGATTCCTCCAGCCCCGCGGGAGTCAAGAACGAAGGCTATTGGGGCATCCCGGTTCACGCAAACACCACTTACAAAGGATCGTTCTATGCGAAGGCGGACAATGAGGCCGTGGGGCCCGTAAGGTTTAGCATCATTAGCGATGACACCGGCAAAGAACTCGCAAGTGCCACTTCTCCGGCACTGAGTTCCGAATGGAAGCAATACAACGTTTCGCTACGGACCGGGGAAGTGAAGGCCTCGGCCGCCAATCATCTCGTCCTTACGATTGCGCATCCAGCCACAGTGTGGTTCGACATGGTCTCTCTCTTTCCTCCCACCTACAAGGATCGCGTCAATGGCAATCGTATCGACATGATGGAAAAGTTGGCTGCAATGAAACCAGCATTTCTCCGCTTCCCGGGGGGTAACTACCTCGAAGGAGATCACATATCTGAGCGCTACCAGTGGAAGAATACCATCGGTCCCCTCGTGGATCGCCCGACTCACCCGAGCCCGTGGCGTTATCATTCTTCAGACGGGTTGGGATTGCTGGAATTTCTCGAGTGGTGCGAGGACCTGCACATGCAACCGGTTCTCGCGGTCTATGCTGGCTACTCCATGGCACAAGAGCATGAGAATCCTGGACCCGAGCTCGAGCCATACTTACAAGATGCGTTGGATGAGATTGAGTACGTAGCGGGCGCCGTGAACACAAAGTGGGGTGCAGTACGGGCCCGGAATGGACATCCCGAACCCTTCAAATTGATCTATGTAGAAATTGGCAATGAAGATTTTTTTGACAAATCGGGGAGTTATGACGGCCGTTACGCCCAATATTACGAAGTTATCAAGGAGAAGTACCCGCAGCTGCAGTTAATCGCAACCGCTCCTGTGCAAAGTATCAAGGCAGACGTGATCGATGATCACTACTACAAGCGAGCAGACGAGTTCTATGAATTTGTTCACCATTATGACAAGGTTGATCGCAATGGACCCAAGATCTTCGTCGGGGAATGGGCGACACGTGAGGGCACACCAACGCCGAACTTTGGCGCTGCTCTGGGCGACGCCGCATGGATGACGTCGATGGAACGGAACAGCGATCTCATTGTGATGGCGAGCTACGCTCCTCTCCTTGTGAACGTGAACCCTGGCGGTATGCAGTGGGACACTAACCTGATTGGTTACGATGCTTTGAACAGCTACGGCTCACCGAGCTATTACGCGCAGGTCATGTTCAGCAATCACATTGGCACGGAAATCGTAGATTCACGCTCTGAAGGCGGAGGGCCACGGTTCTTCTATTCCGTGACTCACGATCCGGTAAAAGGAGTTTTGTACCTTAAGGTCGTGAATGCTTCCTCAGTCCCGCAGGCGGTTGAATTCAAGATCACAGGCGCCAATCAGTTGAAGAGCAACGCCAAAATAATCAGCCTGAGCGCACAGAGCACATCCGAGACGAACACCCTGGCCGAACCGACCAAGATTGTCCCTGTTGAGAGCGTCGTCGAAGGGGTCGCTCAGAACTTCTCGCACACGTTTGCGCCGTATTCGATCAACGTTATTGTGGCAGAGAGTAAGTAAATAGGCGGAGGCATCGACCTCTCAGCTGAAGCGATGGGTGCTAAACCGAATAGTGTCTGCTGACCGTGAACGGCAACCGGGTGTACACCCTAGCGATAGCATCGTGGGTGTTGTAGTAGTGGTACCGGGACGGGATGGCGCGCTACATGCTTCCGCTTTCTCGGCCCTGCGGCTCGAATCTTCGCGGGATAGCAGGCCGCGTGCGGAGCAATCCAGCGGCAGCGCGGGCGGCAGGTGTACTCTCTAAGCGTAGGAATGCACCAATTCAGGCAAAACATTCTGTCACTGTGCTGCATTTTCTTGCTATTCGCAAGCTACGCACCTGCCCTGCAGGCGCACGACAGCCCCTTTTACGAGCAGGGAAGAGCGGCATTCGACGCCGGGCGCTGGGACGACGCTGCCGGGCTGATGGCCAGAGCCGAAGGTGAAAACCCGGGTAGGAGTGACGCGCTTCTCTACCAAGGGAAAGCGCTTTTCCATTTGAACCGCCTGGCCGAGGCGGAAACTGCGCTCGCCGCATACACAACGCTCCATCCCGATTCCGCGGATGCCCTATTCATGCTCGGCTTTGTACAGCAACGCGAGAATAAGGCAGGCAATTCACTGGAGACCTACTCCGCGGCAGCGCGCCTCAGGAAACCTTCGAGCAACGACCTGAAGAACGTCGCATTAGACTACGTTCTGCTCGACGATTATCCCGACGCCATCCATTGGCTTCAGAAGGCCGTGGAGTTCGACCCGAAGAACATCGACGCGTGGTACAGCTTGGGCCGCTGCTACTACACACAGAGCCGTTTTTCGGAGGCAGAGAGCGCGTTCAGCAAGACTCTCGAGCTCGACCCGGGCCATCTGAAAGCAGCGGAAAATCTGGGACTCGTACTCGATGCCGAAAACCGCGCCGCTGCTGCCGATGAGTCCTTCCGCCGGGCTATCGCTCTGGCTCGTGACGAACCACGCAACGACGAGTGGCCATATCTCGACTACGGATCTTTCCTCATCGATCACGATCGCTCCGCCGAAGCCGTGCCCCTACTCAAACAGGCCGTCGTTATTGCGCCAAAGTGTGTCGAGTGTCACGAAAAGCTGGGCCGGGCCCTCGCCGCAACTGGAGATTCAAAGCAGGGAATTACCGAACTCGAAGATGCCGTCGCCTTGAGCCCTCAGGACGCGCATCTGCACTATGAACTGGGTCTCGCGTATCGCCAGGCCGGGATGACAGACCGTGCGAAAGCCGAATTGGCCGCCAGCGCAAAGCTCTATGGCACCAAGGCCGCAGGCGAACGTAAATAGAGAGCGTCTCTCGTTTGAATAGTCCCAAACTTCTTGCATGCTGTGGAATTCCCTCAGGGAATAGTTGAGGTGAACGATTCGGTCTTTGCCCCGCATCCGCTATACTTTCGTGCTTTCCAGCGTTCGCTTCGATTTTGAGCGATGAATGGTGACAGGAGGCGCATGAGGGCAGAAGGGCGTCTATGCAGGAAGCTGAAGGTCGCAGGCAGTCTCCTTCTACTGGTTGCTGCAGGTGCCGGCGGTCAGATCGCCGGTGGACAGATCATTGATCAGAGCCCTGGGCCGGCCCTGGACACGCAGATCCATATCCGAGTGCATGCGGGGCAAGCGGTGTCGACGGCCATACCGAATACGATTTTCGGGAGTTTTCTGGAGCCAATCGGTCATTCCACTTACGGCGGGCTTTGGGCAGAGCTACTCGAAAATCCAAGTCTGGAAGGGGACCTTTGGAGTGCCGGGCGTGTGGCCGCGATGTTGCGCGAGCGGCCGGAACTGGAGCGAGCTTCGCAGCTGGATCTGCCGTTGCCGTGGGAACCATTACAGGTGGCACAGGGGAACCGGTATGAACCTCGCTGGGGCGACGCCGCAAATTCTTACCGCTCGCTGCTGATCATGGGATTGCCGGCTGATGAAGTGGGTATTCGGCAGCGCATTTATTTGCCAGTGCATCGCGCGCTCCAATTCAAAGGCGGCGTGTGGATCAAGCATGTGTCGGGGCCATCAACCGTCTATGTCTCTCTTCGGAAGTGGAACTCTCCTCAGGATATTTTCTCCGAGGCCAAAATCACCGCAAACAATGATGAGTGGACAAAATACCCATTTGAGCTCGAGCTTAAGCCCGGTCAGGTTGGCCATCTCGAACCGGCGGATTTTGTTATCTCCCTGCGCGATGATTCGAGGGCGCTCGTGGACCAGATTTCCTTGATGCCGGCCGACAATGTCGATGGGATGGATCCGGAAGTAATCCAGATGGCCCGCGACTTGAAGTCGCCGCTTGTACGCTTCGGCGGTAACTTCACCTCTTCGTATCACTGGAGAGACGGCATTGGCCCGCGCGACAAGCGTGTAAGTCAACTCAACCTGGCATGGAACATTCCCGAGTACAATACCTTTGGCACCGACGAATTTCTGCGCTTCTGCGAACTGATCGGCGCCCAGCCTCAGATCGCCCTGAATCTTGGGTCGGGGACGCCTGCAGAAGCGGCTGCATGGGTGCAGTATGTAAACGAGCATTGGAAGGACAAAAAGGGCGGCCTGATCTGGGAATTAGGAAACGAGCTGTGGGGCAATTGGAACGTGGGCTATCCTCTGCGGGAGCAGATTGGCCCTCGCACGGAACAGTTTAGCGCGGCCATCCGCAAGGTCGATCCTGGAGCACAGTTGATTGCGACAGGCGCTGACGAAGATTCGTACCACGACTGGAACGCAGTCCAACTGGCGACACCACCAGGCACATTCGAATACGTGTCCACTCACTTCGTCGTCACCGATAACCGCGTCCAGTTCAAGAGCCCCTCCAACGATTTCATTGCGCTCGCCACCTTTGCGCTGCCAGTCGGCCTGGAAGGGCGATTGAAAGAGATGATGGAGCAGATAAAGGCGAGCAGCCATAAAGAGGCAAGGATCGCCTTCACGGAATGGTTGTTCGTCACAGCGCGCGGGCCTGCCGGACCAGCTGCTCCAGACTTCAATAACCTGGGCGGAGCAATCGATACGGCGGGATTCTTGAATATGCTGCTGAGAAATTCCGAGATAGTGCCCATTTCCGATATGACAGGCATTCTTGAATTCGCGGGCATTTGGAAGAAGCGTGAGCAGGTGTATGGCGCACCAGGCTATTGGGTGCTCCGCTCCTATGCGGACGAGGCCCCGACCCACCTGGTTCCCGTTGATACTGACGGGCCGACGTACTCCGTCGAAAACGGCGTCACTCGCCTGCCTCATGTCGAACATGTACCCTGGCTCGACGTAGTGGCGGCACAGGGGACCTCGGGGAATAAGCTGGTTTTGTTCTGTGTCAATCGGAGTTTGACGCGGGACTATCGTGCTGCGATCCAGGTCGAAGGGTTTAAGCCTCTGGCAACGGCCACGGCGAAAACCATCACGGCCCCCAGCATCTACTCTGAGAACAGTGAGATCGACCCCAACGCGGTTGCCGCGGAGACGAGCCACCCGCTGGTGGGGCCAAATTTCTGGTACATTTTTCCCCATGCAAGCGTCGTAGTGATTGAACTTGAACGGAAAGAACGCTAGGTAGACTAGCCCTGCCGGCAAACCGGTTGTATCGAGTGGACGTTGTCCAGACATCCTTTTCCGCATCTTATCCCAACGGGCGCAGACCAGGCCCTGAACGCGACATGAAAAGCGTGACAAGAGGATTGGCTGAAGTCGATAGATGGCGCGCCTCCCCATGGCGGATTATGTCAGCCGCGGTGGCGGCTTTCATTCTTCTGGCGAGTCTCGCTTGCAATTCTTCGCCGCCTCCAGTAATCGCAGTTATTCCACGAACAACAGCTCTCGTGTTGTGGGAGGCGGAGCACGCAGGCGCAGAGGCGGCCGCTCGAAAGACGGGCTTCAGTATCTACTGGAACGCTCCCACCAGCGAAGACGACGTAGAGAGGCAGATAGCCATCGCCCGGCACTCGATCGACAGGGGAGCGCAGGCGCTGGTTCTGGCGCCAGACCAAGCTCTTGCGCTCATGGTGCCGGTTCGAAACCTCATTGCTCGTGGCATTCCCACTGTCGTGATCAGTTCTCCGCTTCCTATCCCGCCTGGCGGCAAACTTTCCTACATTCTCAATGACGAGGAGGAGACCGGAAGAATCGCAGCGGACCGGATTGGCTTCATCTTGCGGGGAAAAGGTTCGGTTGTCGTCCTCGGCATCGACCCTGATATAACCGGCATCGTGAATCGGACACAAGCCTTCGAGACTCATCTACATATAAAATTCCCCGGCATCCGGATCGTCGATGAACGGACCGGCGGCTTCAATATTGCACAGGCTCAGGAAGTGACCGAGGATGTGTTGGCCAGAGAACCGCAACTCGACGCGATCCTTGCTCTTAACTCAGCGGCAACTCGGGGTGCGTTCATTGCGCTGAAGACCCACGGGATGCTGGGCAAAATCAAACTCGTGGCGTGCGAGCAGGAACTGATACCACCGTTGGTAACGGGGGAGATCGATTCCATCATATTGGAGAATACTTACGAGATGGGCTACCGGGCTGTCCAGTTGATTGCCGCCGAGCGGCGAGGTGAGCATGTGCCGGAACAAATCACGCTGAGCCCTAAGCTGGTGACGCGCGAAAACCTGAACTCGCCGGAAGTGCAGCGGATGCTCACCATGAATTGGAGATCTTCAGATTGAAGGTGACCAACCGAATCCGCGGACGTCTTCGAATCGCAGGCATAGGCCTAGCAATAGCATCTTTGCTTGGGATGGCCGCCACAGTTTTCTTGACGAGACCGTCAAGCCGACTGCCTTACCACGACTCCTTCGCATCCGGTCAAGCTGGGGAGTGGACGGCATTTGGTGGCACCTGGGAGCTTGCCAACGGAGCGATGCGAAATGATTCCGACGAGCGCGGCGCCAAGCTGCTCACCGGCTCGAAAGACTGGAAAGACTATTCCTTCAGTGGAGATGTGGAGCTTTTGGGAGAGCAAGGCGATGCCGGGCTCATGTTGCGGTCCGGCGATGAAGAGCGGGGGGTTGATTCCTACAGAGGTTACTATGTTGGCCTGCGCAGCAACGATGAAAACCTCATCATAGGTCTCGCCGACCACGGATGGATTGAGCTGGCGGCGCGGCCAATGCCTGGTGGAGTGCATGCGTTCGAGTGGTATCACTTTAAAGCGACTGTGCGTGGATGTCAGATCACTGCCATAGCAACCGATATCTCCACAGGGGCATTCCAGCAAGCTTCGGTGATAGATAAGGACTGCGTGCCTCAAGGTCGCGTGGGCCTTCGTTCACACTCATCGGGCGGAGTCTGGAAGAATCTGGAGGTGCTTCCCTCAACCGCGTCGGAAAGGGACCTTCCACAAGCGAGCCCCTTGGTAGCCCCGCCGAAGCTCTCGTATGCCGTGGATGAACTTGAGCGCATTTCCAATCCAGATCGGGTAGACGCGTCGTCTTCTAACAAAGAGCAAGTTATCGACAAGAGACCAGATGGCGCAACTGTGAATGCCGTTCCAGTGGAAAGCATCGGCGGCTTACGCCTGATTCGGATCAAATCCAGACGGACGACGGTCCGCGGTACGGTAATCCTGGCTTATCCGAGTCTCTATGTGCAGGACGCGACGGGAGGCGTGGCGGTAATCGCTTCCAGTGAAACTCATCTCAAAATCGGGGACGAAGTTGAGGTTACGGGCGAAGTCGATGTGCACGACTTCAGCTGTGTGATTCGCAATGCCAACGTACGGCTATTGTGGGCTCATGCTCCCGCCCCGGCACTGGCTGTGACCGCCGGCATGGCAGCCACAGGTGCATTCGACGCCATGTTCCTTGAAGTGGACGGCGATCTTTGGGCGACCGAAGCGGGACCCGACAACACGCTCCTGCTGACGTTGAGGTCGGATGGCCAATCATTCCAGGCAATCATCCATGAAGGACGTGGCAGCGCAAGTGTCCGGAGCCTGAGTCGCCGAAGCATCCTCAGGCTGCGCGGTGTTTGCGTAGTGGATTCGCTCCATACTCATAACCTGACGCCCTTTCTCCTGCTGATTCCAAGTACCGATGACTTAGAGGTGCTGGCTGGGGCGCCCTGGTGGAGCGCGCGGAACCTCCTGATCATCGGGCTCGTCTCGGTAACGCTGGCTCTGCTTGCCTATCTGCTCTATATCCACGCCAGGCATTGGCGGCTGCAAGCCATTGTTGAGGAGCGCGAGCGAATCGCACACGAAATGCATGACACGCTCGCCCAATGCTTCGTGGGCATTGGGTTTCAACTGCAGGCAATCAGCAACGGCATGCCAAAGAGCATGCATGCCGTCAACGAGCAGCTCGATCTTGCTTGCGAATTAGTCAGGCATAGTCATGAAGAAGCTCGTCGGAGCCTCTTAACCCTGCGCCGTGAATTCCTCGAATCCGAACCCTTGCACTCCGCTCTGAATACATTTGCGTGCAGGATGGTCGAGCACGGATCAATCAAGGTGCTTACGGTTGTTGAAGGCGAAGGCACGCCGACTCCTTACCGCATCAAGGACGTGCTCTTTCGTATTGGCCAGGAAGCGATTGCAAACGCGGTGCGCCATGGAAATCCCTCTGTGCTAAAAATCGAGGTGGACTACAGAAACGCTGCCGTAATGATGCTGATTGCGGACGACGGCGGCGGCTTTACGCCCTCCGGTGATCTGCGCGGGTTTGGTCTCACAGGCATGCGGAAGCGGGCCGAAGGCATCTCTGGAACGCTGCACCTGTCCAGTACCATCGGAAGTGGCACACAGGTAAGGGTTGTAGCTCCGCTTCCGCCCAGACTCACTTTGCTGAAGGTAAACCGCTACGTGTGGCGACAGGGAGGGCGAGGTGGATCCAATGACTCGAGAAACGACAAGAAAAATCCGTATTCTTATCGTCGATGACCATCCAGTGGTGCGCGCGGGCCTAACAAGCATGCTGGCCACGCAAAGCGATCTGGAAATTGCCGGCGTGGCTTCGAGCGGCGAAGAAGCGCTGTCGCTGATCGAGCGCCAGACGGCCGACCTGATGCTCCTCGATCTGCGAATGCCCGGCATGAACGGCATAGACACACTGCTTGCTCTGCGCAAAACCTCTTCGTCGACTCGTGTCATTGTGCTGACGAACTTCGAGACTGACGAAGATATCTACCGCGCAGTACAGGCCGGCGCGCACGGCTACCTTCTCAAGAGCACCACGCAGCAGGAGATGATTGCGGCCATACATACCGTGTCTGGCGGCGAACGCCACTTCCCGCCGCGCATCGCGGCCCGGCTGGCTCAGCGCATGTCGCGCTCCAGCCTCACAGCCAGGGAGCTGGAGATTCTTGAAATGATGGCGAAGGGTCTGACCAACAAAGAAATCGGAAGCGCGCTCCAGATCAGCGGAAATACGGCTCGCAACCATGTCAACAACATCATCGAGAAGCTTGCGGTGGCCGATCGCACTGAAGCCGTGACGATTGCGATCCAGCAGGGTTTGATCGATGTCTCGAACTAACGACGAGCTCCGGCCAAGGGCGGCTAGCTGGCCTTGGTACGAAGCTTGAAATTCAGATACTTAAGATCATTCTTGAGTAGTCCATTCGAACCATTCCATCCTGGTTCATCTATTTCATATACAGGCCACTGGACAGCCCGTTACGATCCCACACGGTTCTAAGTGCAGTAGTTCGACAGTTTTGAAATTGTCGGAACGGCGCTAACTTCCTCCTTCGCCGGAGGATTAATAACAACCTCGGCGGCGTATCCAGTCATGGTGATCTTAGCTGCGCCACTATTGCGCCGACTTAATGGGAAGATAGTGCGCCCACACAAGATAAATCTCGAGATAAAAGTGAGGCGTGGAAGGTTTCCCAGGAAGGGTTCTCCGCATCAAAGGCTAAAAATACGCCCCATCGGATCGGCGGTGAGGTGAACGGGGCGGCGCAAACACAGATCCGAACATAATGATCGTGGACAGAAGGAAATTTTTCAGGAGGAACCATGATGTTATTCACGTCTGGCATAAGATATGTACTTTTGTCGTTGCTGCTGGGTGCACTGCTGGGTTCTTCGGTTGAAGCGCAGACTGTATTCGGAAGCCTGGCGGGAACCATAACCGACTCCACTGGTGCTGTGATTTCAGGCGCCCAGGTGCAGGCTGTTGACGAGGGTTCTGGAAAAACGGTGCAGGAGACCTCCAGCTCAGCAGGTACCTTCCGCTTTCCAGAGCTCTCAATCGGAAGATACGACATAACTGTGAAAGCTTCAGGATTCCAGGTCAAGAAAATGACCGGTGTCCAGGTAAATCTACAGCTCACGACTGCGATCAACATTGCGCTTCAGGTAGGTTCCGCTGCCGAGAGCGTTACCGTTGAGGCGAATGCACCCCAGTTGCAGACGGATAGTTCAGAAATCTCCGGGACCGTTTCGGATCAGCAGTACCTGAAGCTGCCGCTTGCGCTCGGCGGGGTGGGAGCTTTCCGGTCGCCCGAGGCGTTCATCTTCCTGCTGCCTGGGAATACAGGCCCCGGCACCAGCAACAACAACGACAACGGCGTCTTCTTCAGCAAGATCGCCGGAGGCCAAAACTACGGCGCGGAAGTGTTGATCGACGGCCTGAGCCAGCAACGCAGTGAGAACGGCTCCTCATTCGACGAGGAGGCGCCATCCGTGGATGCGCTGCAGGAATTAACCGTAACTGATGCGTTGCCGCCTGCAGAGTACAACCGTACCACTGGCGGCATCGAGAATTTCGTCACCAAGAGCGGGACAAACGTCTTCCACGGGAGTGGGTACGACATCATTCGAAACACCGCTCTCGATGCCAATCTCTGGTTCAATGGCGGCAATGAGGCCATCTCATGTGTGGGGGCCAACGATACGCCGGCATGCCGTGCCGGCTTCTCCACGCCCGTGGACCGGAAGAACGACTACGGCGGCACCTTCAGCGGCCCCGTCATTATTCCGAAAGTCTACGACTTCCACCACAATGTGTTCTTCTTCTTTGCATGGGAACAATTGAAATACAGCCTTGGTGCGACGACCATCGCGACAGTTCCCACCCCACAGGAGCTCGGAGGCGACTTCTCCAACCCCGCCATATTCAATCCCAGCCCAGCAACCGCTGTAGGAACTAACCCCTGCGACGGAACGACCGTCTACAGAGGGCAGATCTTCGATCCGAGCACCACGAGGACCGTAGGTGGCGTCGAGTGCCGGACGGCCTTCCCGGGCAACAAAATCAACACGCCCTTTTCACCGGCGGCCTTGAAGATACTGGCCTACTACCCGCCGCCAACCAACGACAATGTGTTCAATAATTTCTCGTTTTCGAGCACCTCCCCGATCACCAACACGGCCTACACCGTCCGTATCGACGCGCCCATCACTCAGAAGTTCAAGCTATGGAGCTCCTACAGTTCTCGCGACAATAACCGTGTCTCAGGCACGCCGCAGATCCTGCCGTATCCGATTGATCCGAATACCTGGAAACAGGACTTCGAGACCCACTTCTGGCGCATTGGCATAGACTATGCCATTACCCCCACCCTGTTGAACCATTTCATTTTTGGCTCGAACCGTTCTAACAGTATTAACTTCGCTTTCCCCGCGTTGGAACATGTGAACTGGTTTGCGACGCTGGGTATCGGAAACGCTGTAAGCAACAACTTTCCGGTGGTCACCAACGGCTTCACGACCCAGGAGGGCATGCCAAATAACGGAGACAACATCGACAACGGTCTACGCCTGGTCGACAGCATTTCATGGCAGAAGGGGGCCCACAGTTTTACCTTCGGAACTGACATCCGCTACCAGCAGTATTCCCCCATCAACAACAACTCTCCAGCGATCGGCTTTGGCTCCGGCCAAACAGCCGCTTCTACAACCTTGGGCGCCACCGGAAATGGGCTGGCCAGCGAGCTTCTAGGGTTGGTCACCACCGGCAGCCAGAACGTCTACTCGCACCAGTCACGGTGGATTTCCTGGTATTACTCCGGCTTTGTGCAGGACGACTGGAAAGTCGGGAGGAACTTGACGCTGAACCTCGGTTTGAACTACAGCGTCGACGTACCGCGCCGCGAGTCGATAAACTATACGTCAAATTTCAGCGCTACGGCCCTCGATCCCGAATACGGAGTTCCCGGGGCGCTGGTCTTTGGAACGGAGTGCACGAGCTGCAACACGCGGTGGGCAAACACCTACTACAAAGACATCGCTCCGCGTATCGGCTTTGCGTATTCGCCACCGTGGCTGAACGGGAACACTGTGCTGCGAGGCGGCGGGGGTATTCTCTACGGCCCGCTTCAATACGACGACTTCGGCGGCTCAATGAACGCCGGATATAAATCCAGCCCAAGCTTCAACTCCCCGAACGGTTTTGACCCCTCGTTCGAAATCGACGCGGGATATCCGGCCTTCCCCGCTCCTCCCAATCTTGACCCAGGCCAGTTCAACGGTGGCCCGCTTTCTGGGTCCTATATTGAGAAAATCGCAGGCCGTCCCGCGGCAGTTTACGATTGGGATCTGCAGGTGCAGCAGCAGGTCGCGAAAGACCTCATCCTGACCATCGGCTACATCGGTAGCGCGGCGCAGAACCTTCAGGCCAACAACCAGAACATCAACAACATCCCCTACCAGGATCTTGCCCTCGGCAACCTGCTCGGCACAAACACGCTTAACAACCCCTACGGAATCGCAACTCCATTCCCCGGTTTCTACAACCTCTGGGGCAATGGAGCACAGATTCAGCGGGCCCTTCGGCCTTTCCCGCAATACGACTATATCGATTCGGGTTGCTGCCTCCAGGCCACTGGCCATTCAAGCTACAATGCCCTGCTGGTCTCGCTCTCCAGGCAGTTCCGGAATGGCTTGAGCTTGCAGGTTTCTTATACATGGTCAAAAAACATAAACGACACCGACAGTGCGCTGCCAAACACCAACCCCGGCCAGCCGCAGGTGCAGAATCCCGATAATCTTCACGAGGAGAAAGCGATCAGCGTCCAGGACATACCAAACACGTTTGTGCTCAGCGGTGTGTACCAGCTGCCCCTCGGCCGCGGCCAGCAGTTCCTCAATCATGGTCCGGCAAGCTATGCGTTGGGAGGCTGGCAAATTGGAACGATTCTCCGCTACCAGGATGGGCAGCCGCTCGCTTTCTGCTGCACGCAGGGTATTCCGGGATGGCAAAATTCGACCCGCTACGACCTCGTCCCGGCCGTTCCGATAAAGAGCGCGGTGTACCGAAGGGGATGG
>JABCZC010000015.1 GCA_013289875.1 Acidobacteriota bacterium
CGAAGAAGGACGAACCGAAGCCTCCTCCGGATGTCATCGTCTTTACGAATGGCGATCAGCTATCGGGCACGTTTGTGCGCGAGGTGGGCGGGACCGTCACCTTCCATAGCGACATTGTGGGAGACATCAACATCGCCTGGGACAAGATCAAAGAGCTGCGTACGCAGACCAAACTCGCCGTCCTGGACAAGACCGTAACGCTTGAGAAGAAAAAGCTGCCGCCTAATGTTCCTCAGGGTACAGTCACGGTCGCCGGAGACATGATTACCGTGCATCCGGATAACAATGCGATGATTCAGCCGATTCCGGTCAAGAATGCGACGTTCATTATCGACCAGGCGACTCTGCAGAAGCAGTTGTATGGAGAACCCGGGTTCTTCGCCGGCTGGAACGGCGCTCTGACTGCCGGCGCCACGATCGTCGAGGCGACGCAGAAGCAGTACACCTTCAACGGAGCCGTTACACTCGTACGCGTGGTGCCGACGGTTTCGTGGCTCAATCCGAGGAAGCGGACGATCGTCGATTTTACCGGATCGTACGGCAAGATCACGGAAGACGGATATATCTCCGAAGGCGTCTTCTATCCCGCGACGAGCATCAAGAGCTCGATCTATCACGCCGGCGCCGAACAGGATTGGTACTTCACGCCCCGCGTCTACTTCCTTGCAGAGACGGCTTTTGACCATAACTTCAGCCAGGGACTGGATCTGCAGCAGATCTACGGTGGCGGACTCGGTTGGACGGTCGTAAAGCAGCCGAAGCAAGAACTGGACCTACAGGCGACAATCCAGTATGAAAAGCAGAATTTTATCAACGCGACCGATGGCACGAACCAGAACCTGATCGGCTCGACCTTTGCGGGCACATATGTACGCAAGCTGCCACGAGGTTTCCTCTTCAATCAGCAGGTGGCCTTTATCCCGGCCTACAACAACACCAACGCGTACTCAGCAAGCGAGTCGAACACGCTGGCTGTTCCGCTCTACAAGAGCCTGAGCTTTTCGATCGGCACACTGGACACCTACCTGAACAATCCGCCGCCAGCGCTGCCACCGACACAGCGGAATTCGTTCCAGTTCACCTTTGGCGCAACATACGTGGTCAAATCGAAATACTAGGGTCTTCCATGGGAAGACCCTGGAGTCCGTGCTGGTCCATTACTTCGAATCTGGAGGAATGGCCGGCGGCATCGCCTTCATTTGCTGGTCGGTCATCGTCTGATTGGGGAGGATGGACGTCTGAGGCCGCAGAGCAGCCGGATCCAGATCGAGCGGTTGCTTGAGCAGGTCGAGAGTGCCTGGCGGCAAAGGCTTGTCGGCGTTGGCCAGAAGCAGGGAGACCTGCCAAATCTGCGTCGGGTTAAGAATCTTGTCATAGGCCGGCATGCCGCTGAAGCGAATGCCGTTGGCCACCTTCCAATAGGTTTCTCCCGGGGGGTCGTCGCTTACTCCGACTACTCCACCCTCGTGCGGCGCCCAAAGCTGGGGCGCTTGAGGATACATATGCGCGGCAAAAGCGGACGGCAGGCCATAGAGGCCATGGCAGGAGGCGCACTGCTGCCGATAGATGTGCGCACCGGATTCGAGATTCGTCGCACTCGGCTCGATCGGCGAGTTTCTGGGCATTTCTTTGTCGATGCGCGCGTGAAGCGGCACACTGACCAATTGTTTTTCCAGCTGATAGGCCTGATCGGCAACGGCAACTGGAGGATGGCCATAGCGAAAATGGAAGAAGACGATCAACGGAATGGTCAGAAGCCCCAGGATCAAACCCAACAGAAATGCCTTCATGCGTTGTTGCGCCTCGATTCAGCAAGAGAATTAGGTGCGGTTGATGATACTTTGATTGCCCAATCACAGGAAAGCAGGGCGCGGGAGGGCTGGCAAGTGCTTTAATACATATTGCAGGAGAATTCTTTGTCTTTTTCATCCCCAGAGGCAGCAGGTAGCGGAGGCGTCACGATTCATGCATTTTGGAAAATGTAAGGGATACGGTTCGTATCCAATTTTGGCCCTGGCCCTTTTCTTAGCGCCAGCCGCAGTATGGGCGCAAAGTACAGCCGATCAACAGACGCCGCAGACGACCGAACCTCAGCCACAAACGCAGACTCAGCCGCAGGCACCATCGCAGCGGGCAGAGGTATTGCGCCAGGCGCAGCAGCGCGTGAATGCGCGGCGCAAAATGAGAGTGGAGCAGATTATCCAGGACACCTACACCCACAAATACGAGGTCTACGGCGGGGGAGGCTATCTGCGTTTCAGTCCTGGCAGCACGTTGCAGCATATGAACGAGGCGTCGTGGAACGCGGGATTTACTGACTATCTGGCAGGCAAGCTGGGCGTAACAGCGGATTTTCGTGGGTACTATGGAACTGCCTATACTTACATCAACGAGTTTCAGGTGTTTCAGCCAAGCATCAGCCAGTACACGTTCATGGGCGGACCGCAAATGCGGTTCGTTGAGAAACAGCACTGGGCGGTGAGTGCGAATGCACTCGTCGGCTTCGGGCACGGTAACTTCGGCACAGGCACAGGCGGGCTCCCTCCCACGCTGATCGGGCTATATCCCGATTCAACCGTCTTCAATCTGAGCATTGGCGCTCCGATCGATTACAACCTTGGGCCCACGTTCGCGGTCCGGCTGACTCCGAACTATCTGATGAGCGACTACGGCAGCCAAATACAGAACAACCTCGGATTCAACGCCGGGGTTGTGTGGCGGTTCGGGCGGCAGTAGCGGTGGGATCCCTCCTTCGGTCCAATGCGGATCGAAGGAGGGGCGGGCTGAGTGATAACAACCCCTAAGCTTTGGCCTTTGTGTCCCGCTCCTTGGCGGCATCCAGCGGGTATTGTGGCTCGGTCATGCGAACCGGGTCGAGGATTTCGGCGATCTGCTCATCGCTGAGCAGCTTCTTTTTGCGGGCGATGGAGATGATCGACTCGCCCGTCGCGACCGATTCTTTCACAATCTCGGCGGCTTTCCCGTATCCGATGTAGGGATTGAGCGCGGTAGCGAGCGACACCGTGCTTTGCGCATAGAAGTTGCAGCGCTCGGCATTCACGGTAATGCCGGCGACACAACGATCGTTGAACTGGGTCAGCATATTGGCAAGAATGGTGATGCTTTGGAGCACGCTGTGGGCCATGGTGGGCATCATGACGTTGAGCTCGAGCTGACCGGCCTGCACGGCGTAAGCGACGGCGGTGTCGTTGCCAATGATCTGAAAGCTGACCATGGCGGCTAACTCCGGCATTACGGGGTTGATCTTGCCGGGCATGATGGAGGAGCCGGGCTGCAAACTGGGCAGATAGATTTCCGCAAAACCGGTGTTTGGTCCAGACGATAGCAGGCGGATATCGTTCGAGATACGGATGACTTCGAGCGCAATCCCACGCAGGGCGGCGCTTACCTCCGCCATGCAGGCATTCGATTGCATGGCCCAGCGCATGTCTGCAGCGGGAACGAGGTGCTGGCCGGAGATGCGCGCGAGATTTGCAATGGCCTTGACGCGGTAGTCGGGGTGCGTGTTGATGCCCGTGCCGACGGCGCTGCCTCCGAGGCCGAGTTCGCGGAGCGACTCGCTGGCCTGCTGAAGAAACTTCTTGCCCTTCTCAATGGCAAATCCATAAGCCGCGAATTCCTGGCCGAGACGAATCGGCACGGCATCCTGCATATGAGTGCGCCCCGACTTCATGATGCCGTCGAACTCTTTGGCTTTGGCGGCGAAGGTGGCGGCCAGCGTGTCGAGGACGGGATAGAGGGTTTCCAGATTCAACAGCGTGGCGAGGCGCATGCCGGTGGGAAATACGTCATTGGTCGATTGGCCGTAGTTGACGTGGTCGTTGGGGTGAACGTGGGTGTAGTCGCCGAGGTTTGCCCCGAGAATTTCGTTTGCCCGGTTGGCGATTACCTCGTTGGTATTCATGTGGAAGCTGACGCCGGCGCCGGCCTGGAAGACATCGACGACGAACTCGGAGTCCCACTTGCCGTCGATGACCTCCTGTGCAGCCTGAATGATGGCGGCGGCGCGCCGATCGTCGATCAGGCCAAGCTCCTGATTCGCCTCGGCGGCCGCGCGCTTCACCATCCCGAAGGCGCGGATGAGCTGTGTATGGGCATTCAGCCCGGAGATGGGATAGTTTTCGACGGCGCGAGCCGTTTGTGCTCCGTAGTAAGCGCGTGAGGGGACTTCAACGAATCCGAGCGAATCTTTCTCCTTGCGAACTTCAGACATGCGTGTGCGACTCCTGTGCTTGATGGGCGGCCTCCCGAGACGGCTCGCGAAGCGCAACGTTTGAGTATAGCGAGTCTGAGCCGGGTTGTGATTTCATGGAACATCGATCGGGCTGAGACATGGACCACACGGATCGGATGGACGCGTGCCGGAAATTCTTCGCGGATCTGGTAACAGCTCACGCCGGTGTTCCTGCGGACAGCGAGCTTGCGGCTGCGTTTGCATCCACGCCCAGGGAACAATTTGTTGGCAAGCCGCCATGGAGGGTCTTCACGTCGACGGGCTATATCAGTACGCCCTCGGACGATCCGGCATTTCTGTATCAGGATGTTGTCATTTCCCTCGGAGGCAAGGCGTCGCTGAATAATGGGCAGCCGTCTCTGCACGCTTTGTGCCTCGCTGCTCTGGCGCCGCAGAAAGGGGAGACGGCGGTTCATGTCGGCGCCGGCACCGGCTACTACACCACGCTGCTTGCCAAGCTGGTTGGCGAAGCCGGCAAGGTGGTCGCGTATGAAATCGACGAGGAATTGGCGCAACGCGCTGTTGCCAATCTCTCCGGGTTTCCACAAGTTGCGGTGAAACATCAGTCCGGCGCGGAGGGGCCAATTCCACCGTGTGACGTACTCTACGTCAATGCTGGAGCGACCTCTCCACTTGCTGTCTGGTTAGACGCGTTGCGCTCCGCGGGGCGTCTTTTGTTCCCGCTTACCGGTGAGGAGGGATCAGGCGGGATGCTGCTGGTCACGAAACGTGAAGGTGGACCCTTTGCAGCGCGATTCTTGTCCCAGGTGCAGTTCGTTCCCTGTGTGGGGGCTCGTGACGAGTCGACAGCAAAGAAGCTTACTGCGGCATTTCGCAGGGGCGGTTGGACCAGAGTGACGGAACTGCATCGCGGCGAGGCGCCACGCGAAAATTGCTGGTATTCCGGCTCAAGCTGGTGGCTTTCCATCGGCTCGAATGCGTAAATGTGTGAAGGGACCAACACCCGGACGTGACTATCGGAACCCCCACGCTTCGCCGTGATCGTCTAATCTAGAGATATGAGTGCCAACGCGAGGCTTGCCGCGGAAGAGACCAGCTTCGATGTTCTGGTGATTGGCGCGGGGCCGACTGGCATGGCATGTGCAATCGAGGCGCAGCGAGCCGGCTTTCGCAGTGTTCTAGTGGATAAAGGTTGCCTGTGCAACTCGATCTTCCACTATCCGTCGCACATGACCTTTTTCACGACGCCGGAGCTGCTGGAGATCGGAGATATTCCCTTTCCCAGCCCCAATCAGAAGCCGAACCGCAACGAAGCGCTGGAGTACTACCGCAAGGTCGCGGAGCACTACGAACTCGACGTGCGGCAATACCGGCTGGTCGAATCGGTGAGCGGAGTGGATGGCGAGTTTGCGGTGCGTACCAAGGATAAGTTTGGGCGCGAGGAGATTTACCGGAGCCGCAAGCTAATCGTGGCGACGGGGTATTACGATCTGCCGAATTATCTCAATATTCCGGGCGAAGAGTTGTCCAAAGTGCACCACTACTACGACGATCCGCACCCTTACTTCGATCAGGACGTGGTCGTGATCGGAGGCAAAAACTCCGCGGCCATTGCGGCTCTCGATCTCTGGCGTCACGGTGCGCGCGTAACCCTGGTGCATCGCGGGCCCGCAATTCACAAGCACGTGAAGTACTGGATCCTGCCGGACATTGAGAATCGCATCAAGAACGGCGAGATCACTGCGTATTTCGCAAGCAGGGTGACGCAGATTGGTACGGACAGCGTCTGGATCGAAACTCCTCATGGTTTGAAGGAGCTTCCAAATGACTGCGTGTTCGCGTTGACCGGGTATCATCCGGACTTCGATTTCCTTACCGCGCTGGGCGTTCGGTTGGAAGGCAAGGACCTGCTTCCGGTGTGCGATGGCGATTGCCTGGAGAGTAACGTGCCTGGCGTCTACCTTGCGGGCGTGATCGTGGCGGGCTCGCGGACGAACGAGATATTCATTGAAAACGGTCGCTTCCACGGGCGGCAGATTGCGGCAGATCTCGAACGCAAACTTTTGGTGCGGAATACGCTCGACGCTGTTGCGCGCTGAAACGGAGTCAGGGGCCAGAGTGCCGAGTAACCGAAACGGTTCGCCATGTCGATGTTGAGACCACGCACAATTCGTGGTCAGTTGATGAGCGGCCTGATTCTGTTCGAAGTGATTGTGCTGGCCGTTCTCTCGGTGGTGCTGGTCCGCGAACAGGGCGACGAGTTGCGCTCGCGCACAGAGCGGCGCCTGGAGTATCAGGCAAGTGTGCTCGCGGTGCTGACCAGCGCGGCGATGAGCGACGGGCAATTTCACACTCTCCAACACGTGCTGAACGCCATGCGCGACGCGCCGAGCATTCGTGCCGTTCAAATCACGGACACACAAGGTCGCACGCTGGTGAGCAGTGATTCCGGCATGCAAGGCAAGCTGATGCTATCGGGGACGGAACGCACTTACCTGCGCGAGTTGAATAAGCCGGAGATCTTTTCGATCGACAAGAAGACGAGCGAAGCCGTGGCGCCGGTGCGCATTGACGGCGTGACGCGAGGGTTCGTCTGGATCTATCCGGACAATTCGCAGGACCGAACGCAGCTGCATAAGCTTTTGGGATTCACACTGCTTTCGGCGTTCTTCGGCATCATCGGCTGCACCATTTTTGCGAGCCTGATGGCGAGGTCCATCGCGCGGCCGCTGGGCGTGCTTATGAGGGCCACGCGTCAGCTCATCCGCAATCCGGAAGACACCGCCTCGTTCCCCCTGGCGGTCACTTCAGCGAATGAAGCCGCTGACCTGACGATGGCTTTTAACCTGATGGTTGCCTCGATCCAGGAACAGCGCGCAGGATTGAACGAGACTTTGGCGCTGCTTGACTCCCTGCTGGCCAACGCGCCGATTGGCTTCGCGTTCTTCGACCGCCGTCTCCGCTTTGTTCGGGTGAATCAATTCCTGGCGAAGATGAACGATCTGCCTGTGAGCCGACATCTCGGACGCACAGTGTGCGAGATTTTTACGGAGCCGGTTGGAGGCAGGCTGGAGGAGAGCATCCGCGAGGTTTTCGAACGTGGCCGAGCGGTACAGGACCTGGAATTGAACGGCGCACCCACGGACGGGTCGTCTCAGACACGCAGCTGGCTCGCAAATATTTATCCCGTTCGCACGGATGGACAAACTGTGCGATGGGCGGGCGTGATCCTGGGAGAAACAACCGAGCGACGCCGCGCGGAAAACGCGTTGCGAAAGTCGGAGAAGCTGGCTGCGGCCGGCAGGCTGGCGGCATCGATCGCGCACGAGATCAACAATCCGCTCGAGGCTGTTACCAATCTGGTTTTCCTCATCCGCAAGGGAAGGCTCGATGCTGAGTCGACGCACTACGCTGAGCTGGCACAGCATGAATTAGCCCGTGTCGCCGAGATTACACAGCAGATGCTTCGCTTCTACCGGCAGTCCACACTGCCGTCGTCGTCCAACGTGTGCGAGTTGCTGGACTCGGTTCTGCTGCTGCACCACGGGCGCGTAGTTTCGTTGCATGTTGAGGTCGTTCGCCGATACGCAGAAGATATCAGGCTATTTTGCTTTGCTGGCGAAGTGAGGCAGCTCTTCGCCAACCTTGTCGGAAATGCCCTGGATGCGATGACGCCCCGAGGAGGAAGGCTGCTATTGCGTGTGCGCCGCGCGCGTGTGTACGGCCAGCCGGGATTACGTGTCACCGTAGCCGATACCGGATCAGGCATAACCGCGGAAGTTCGGCGGCACATCTTCGAACCATTTTTTACGACGAAGGAGGCGACAGGTACCGGGCTGGGGCTGTGGGTGAGCTACGAGATCGTCGTCAAGCATCATGGAACGATTCAGGTGCGCAGCCGCGCGGGGGGAGGAAACGGGAACAGCGGAACCGTCTTCACGGTCTTCTTCCCGTTGGGATCCGAAGATGCAGTTGCCGAGGAGAAACACGCATTGGACGGCGTTGAAATAACGGGCTGATTTGTGCCGTTAATTCACCGGCGACGATGGATTGTCTTCCACTGCAGGCGTGTTCCACGCTGATCTTGATGTACCCGCCGGAGTCAGGCCCTTGAGCGCGCAGCTCGAAGCATGGTTGGCTCCGGAATATTTTGATTGCGTCACATGGAAGCGGTGCAGCTTGAGGTAACGCACGCGCAACCCGCCAAGGGTGGCGGGCATGGACTGCGGAGCGCGGTTGAGATCGACCAGCACCAGCAACGACGGTTCCGCGGGATTATCCTGACTCTGCGCCACGCCGACGCCGAAGATCGCAGAGTCAGTCATCAGACGCGGAGCATATTCACGCACAACTGCGGCAGCTCCTGCCAGCGCATTCTCAGAAAGATGAATGCCGCTCGATGTCAGTGGAGCGGCCGGCGCGAGATTGCGCGCGAGTGTCGCAGCATCTGTTGGGATCAGCTGCGTGCGCAGGCCGTCGAAGGTTTGTGGCACATCGACATACGGCCTGGACTTATCTGCATACAGGATGAGTGTAGCTTCTCCAGGACTGTCAAGGCTTTTGCCCGCAGCGATTGCCAGTATGCCCGTCGCGGGATTGATGAGTGATGCGCCAGTGGTCTCCGCGACAAACTGCGCCCGCGCCATTGCTTCGGAAGGAACAGGCAGGTTCGGCTCCGCAGACTGTGGAGCTGCGTCGTAGCGAATGCAGGCCACCTTGTGTGGAGTGGAAGTACCCACGATGCTCAGGCGACTGCCCGCCTGCGCGCCCAGCTCGCGAAGCACATCGCCGATGGGGTTCGCCACGCTCAGGCCATTGCCATCACCGTCCGTTCCGCCCGCAAAAAACAGCCCGACAGGCTGCGCGTTGCTGGAGTCGACGACTAGCGCACCGGAGTCGCCGCTGTCTGAGAAATTGTCCCCCGCGATGCCGATCTGGCCAGTGAAGATTTTGGAGTAGTAGGGCTGCGTCTCTGCACAGTCCTTGAAGTAGTCAATCCTGACGCTCAAATCGACGGTCTCGACGGTGGAGCAGGTGAGTCCGGTCGTTCGGCTGCTCTTTGCCAGCTCGATGCTCCCAAGGTTGCTTGAGTTGAGTGCTTCTCCGCTTCCAGCCACGGGCGGCGCGGCCCCGAGCGGGCTATTCGGTCGTGAGTTGGCCCTAGGAGCGTCAAGCTGCAGAATGCTGCCAGTGGGATCGACGGCGCCCGAGACAACCGCTGCAAGCGCGGCGTCTACGTTGCTTTGAGCAGTCGCCAGCGGCACGTAATACTTGAGAGAGCCAACCGGACGCAGCGTTGAGCCTGCATGGCTCAGCGGTATGCAGCCATTGTCGATCAGGCCCGGTTCATCGATGGTGTCGCCGATGAGTGCCTGGTCCGACTCCGCCAGCACGTGATTGTTACTCAGGATGTATTGATTCCGGGCGGTGTCTTCCACCAGCGCGCCCAGCGTTCCGCCGCAGCAGTCAGCGATGTAGGGTGTTCCGGAGTGATCCTGGTAGGTGTCGTAATCGTTGTCATTGCCGCCGGATGTGCCGAGGGCGATTATCCCGGATTGCGCCGTCTGATTCGTCGAAGGATTGCTGTTCAAACCTTCAGTATTCAGCAGAATCTTAAGCGGGGATGTGGCCGTGGTTCCATTGACCGACGCCGCCAGATAGACGGCGCTGCTCGTAGAAAGGGAGGGGGGCGCGGTGTAGCTGACCTTGCAGCTGGTGAACTGATCCAGGCTATGCTGGCAGGTCATATGGTCGATCGTGCCGAAATTCACTGCGCCGTCGCTGGCTGCTTTCTCGGTGGGCGATGAGCTTAAGGACCACTCGACCGAGCCAGCATTGACCTCAGCGATTTCTGCGGTCGCTTCCAGTGTTCCGCCTGCAGGGAGAGCTGCGTTTTCGGGAAGCAGCGATTGCACAAAGCCCGGAGTCACCTTGATAACGGCGGCGGCGGTCGCGGAGGGATCGCTCTCCAGGCGCGCCAGGATGCGGATCTGAACACTGTTGCGGGAAAGAGCGTTGGGTGGCGTGTAGGTGCCAGCAGCGTCGATGTGGCCTTCGCCCAATGTAGAGGCATTTTCTCCTCCTGCGATGGACCAGTTCACGGCAGCGAGTTCACCCGATGGCAGCAGCGCTGTGAACTTTGCCTGTCCGTTGGAAGTGATGGCCGTAGACGATGGCGTAATCGAAACGGCGCCGCCATTCGCACTCATCCCTGCTAGCTGTCCGGTGCCGCATCCAGCGGCGAGCAAGAGCAGTGAAGAGAGCGCAAATGCGATGTGCGGCTTGAGTCGCTTCAACATACGGCGTTCGTGGCAGGGGGAATGCTCCGTCACCATCTTAGACCCGACAAGCGGCGGACGGGTCAACAGATTCTCACAATTCAGCCTCAGGAGATCACCCGGCGGAGAAAGCCCTTGATTCCGAAACCGCCCAGGACTGCGAGGGAAAGAAGAAGGGCGGCGACGATCATCGGCGAAGGCATGTGTGGAACTCCCGGAGTGAGCGCCGTGCGCAGGCCTTCGCTCATATAGACGATGGGGTTCAGCAGGACAACAAATTGTAGCCAGCGGACGTGGCTGAGAACCGCCCAGGGATAGTAAACGCAACCCAGAAACGTAATAGGGATAACGACAATCGAAAAGACCAGCCCGATCTGTTGAGGTTTCACATTCGAGCCGATGGTGAGGCCGAGTGCGCCCGCCACCAGGCTGGCGAGGATAAGGGTGGTGATGAGCATGGGCCAGTTTGCCACGTGCGCGTGTACTGGAGTCGCCGGAATGAAATACGCGAGAGGCAAAACAAGCAGTGCTGCCAGGATGCTCTGAATGGCGCTGAAGCAGATTTTCTCGATGGCCACGGCAGGAACAGGCAGAGGGCACATGACGCGATCGTCTATTTCCCGCGTGACGCCAAACTCCTGAGAGAGCGGCAGCGCAACGGCCGCGATCCCGCTGAACATGATGGCAACGGCCATCAGGCCGGGCAGCAGCACCGTTGCAAAATTTGCTCCGCCTACAGTCCCGGCCTGACCAATGTGCGGAAAAACGTAGGTAAAGACAAAAAGAAACAATAACGGTTGCATAACCACGCGAACGATAAACGGGCCGAGCTCACGGCGCATCACGCGCAGATCGCGCTGTAACAGACCCGCAAAGGCGGTGGCGTACGGCACATTTTTCCCAGGGCTCATCAGGGTGTTATTCACGCAACTCTCTCCCCGTTAGCCGGATGAATACCGTCTCAAGGCTGGGTTCGTTGATAGAGATGTCGCGTACGCCATAGCCAAGCGCCGCCTGTACGATCTCGGGAAGCAGGCCATCAGTTCCGTGGGCAAAGATGCGAAGGCCGCCGGGCATCGCTTCTATACTCTTGATTTGCGGCATGGAATTCAATTTGCCGACGAGTAGCCGCGTGTCCTCGCTTTGACGCAACTCCAGTTCGATGACGGTGTCCGCGCCCAGGGTAGTTTTCAGCCGCTGCGGCGCGTCCAGGGCAAGCAGCTTGCCGTGATCGATGATGGCCACCCGGTCGCACAATTCGTCCGCCTCTTCCATGTAGTGCGTGGTCAGCACCACGGTGATGCCTTCCTGGCGCAAAGCGCGCACAGTGTCCCACATGGCGATACGGCTTTGTGGATCGAGGCCGGCGCTCGGCTCGTCCAGAAACAGCACGGCCGGACGGTGAGCGATAGCACGCGAGATCTGCACGCGTTGCTGGAGCCCTCCTGAAAGCTGCGAAGGAAAACTCTCGCCGCGCTCGTGCAAGAGAAACTGCTTCAGTAGCGTATTCGCGCGCTCCCGCGCTTCAACGCCGCTGAAACCGAAGTATTTGCAATGGTAGTAGAGATTCTCAAAAATGGTCAGTGAACGGTCGAGCGTGTTGAACTGCGGAACGACACCGATGTTTCTGCGCGCTGCCGCCGGCCGTGCGACCACATCGATACCGGCGATGGAGACGCGGCCACTGGTTGGCAGAGTGCGCGTGGTACAGATGCCGATGGTCGTGGTTTTGCCGGCGCCATTCGGCCCTAGGAGGCCGAAGATCTCGCCTTGCTCCACAGTCAAATCGATGCCATCGACTGCGGTTATGCGCTGATGTTTATCCTGGTAGACCTTGGTGAGGTCCGCAATTTCAACGATCACAAATGCTGTGCCTGCCTGCGGGGACGTCTAGGTAGGCACCCGGTGCCTGCTTCCAGTATACGGCGCACATGCGTGGCGTGTTGACCACAGAGACATAAGGAGCGCAGTTGGTTGGGACTGTCAGGCTTCGGAGCTATCTCAGGCAGCGCTGGACTTGCGACCTTGCGGCGTTATTAACGGAGCACTGTTATTGCTCGCAGGCATGATCTTCAATTCGCCGGCGTGCGCAGCCTTCAAACGGCGCACTTCGCGCGCACTCAGGGGGAGCAAAGTTAGTGGCGAGTATGGAATGTGTGTCCCGCAGTCGAGGCATACTTTGTAAGTTTCTTCCTGCAACGTGAACACACGGCTTAAATGGTAGTGGCGACAGCCACGAAAAATGCCGTAGAAAAAGTTGAAGATCATGGGACTGCCCTCTTTTTCGCATTCAGGTTTCGCAGCCATGGCCGATAAACCCAGGCGAGGTGCGGCACGGAGCACCACCGCGGGTTAGATGTTGAAGCGGGTGAGAAGTCGCTTTCTGGGTGGAGAATTCACAATTCCATGCCAATGACCAGCTTCCCAAAGTGCGAGCCGGCTTCCATCGTCTTCAAGGCATCTTGCACCCGGTCAAAGGCAAATACCTGATCCACCGGGGGTTGCAGCGAATGCATCGCAATGGCCTTGTTCATTTCCTCGAAATCGGCGCGCGATCCTACATAAATGCCTTGGAGATGGACCTGCTTGTGCAGAAGCGGACCGATCTGCAGCGGCTCAGTTGACTGGCTGAGCACGCCGATTTGCGCGACCGTTCCGCCAACGCGAACCGCCTTGAGCGACTGGGCAAACGTGCCTGCGCCCCCAACTTCGACAATCAGGTCCGCGCCGACGCCATTGGTTTGCTCCAGCACCCATTTGCCCCAATCCGCAGTGTGCTTGTAGTTCACACCCGAGTCGAGGCCGATTTTTTGTGCTCGCGATAGCTTTTCGTCGCTGCTCGATGTACCAAGCACGCGTGCCCCCAGCAATTTCGCAAACTGCAGCGCAAAGATGGAGACGCCGCCTGTTCCCTGAATCACAACCGTGTCGCCGGACTTTGCGCGGCCTGCATGCACGACGGCGTTCCACGCTGTGACTCCGGCACAAGGGAGAGTCGCCGCCTCTTCCCAACTCAGGTGTTCGGGAATCTCGACCAGTCCGTTCTCATCGAGCGCGACGTATTCGGTAAGCATGCCATCGATGTCGCCGCCGAGCGCGCCGCGCTGTTTGGCGGCGTCGGGCGGGCCCTCGATCCAGTTCTGCATGAAGATGCCGGCCACGCGCTGGCCGATCTTCACCCGCTTCACGCCATCGCCGAGCGCTACGACTTCGCCGGCACCATCGGAGCAGGGGATTCGCGGCAGTGCGAGTCTGGGATTGTACTTGCCGAGTACCATCATCAGGTCGCGATAGTTCAGCGAGACGGCACATATCCTGACCAGAACCTGCCCGCGAGAGGGCTGCGGCGCGGGCCGTTCTACGAGTTCCAGGCTGTCGATGCCAAAGGACGGAATTTGCCAGAGCCTCATAGCTTCTCGATTACGAAAGTAGTGCTCGTTTTTCTCCCTTCGGCTGAATATCTCACGAACGCGGCGGCCTTGGCTGTAACATCAAACTATGGCCAGAGGGTGGGAAAGCAAATCAGTGGAAGAACAGGTTGCCGATCGACAGACTGACAGTGAGAATGCGCCGTCAACTGCGCGGCAAGCCTCCGCCATACATGCAGACCGGCAGCGCCAGCGTCAGGCCCTGGAACTGCAGCGCGAACGGATTCTGGATGAGCGAACTTCCAATCCTCATCGGCGCGCTGCTCTCAATGCGGCTCTCGCCGACATCGAAAAGCGGCTCCAGTCGATCTCCTAACGCCCGTTGCTACCATTCTTTTGTCAGTTCTCATTGCTGTTTGCGATTGAAGAGCAGAGAATTCGCCTGGTCAATCGACGTCATCACCATTCGAGCAATATTGACGTGGGCTGGCCGGGTTGCCGACCAGACGATTGCATCGGCCACATCCGTGGGCGTGAGCGGAATGAGCCCCTGATAAACCTTCGCGGCGCGTTCGGCGTCTCCATGGAAGCGCACGAGGCTGAAATCGGTTTCCACCATGCCGGGATCGACGCTGGTGACGCGTACCGGTGTTCCCAACACGTCCTCGCGCAAGCCATCGCTGATGGAGAGTTCTGCCGCCTTGGTTGCGCAATAGACTGCGCCATTGGGGTAAGTGATCTCACTTGCGGTCGATCCGAGATTGATGACGTGACCTTTGCCGCGCTTGACCATCCCCGGCACAACGGCGCGTGTTACGTAGAGCAGGCCCTTGACGTTGGTGTCGATCATCTCGTCCCAGTCCTGCGTCTTGCCTTCGTAGAGCTTTTCCAGACCGCGACTTAGTCCGGCGTTGTTCACAAGAATATCGATGGCTTGCCATTCGCTGGGCAGATTTGCAATTGCACTCTCAACCGCGGCGCGGTCGCGGACGTCGAGTGGAAACACATGCACGCCCTCCGCGCCAACTGAAAGCAGTTTTGGCTTCGCTTCTTCCAGCCGATCCATTCGCCGGGCTGAGAGCAGGAGCCGCGCGCCTTCCTGAGCAAAGGCGATAGCACATGCCTCGCCGATGCCCGAACTTGCGCCGGTGATCAAGACAATCGAGCCGTTCAGTTTTCCCATGACAATATCGTAAGTCACTTCGCGTCGTCTGTGATGCTCTGCGTGAGCCGGTAATAGCCGGCGGCCCAGTCCCGGTCTTTCATGCCCGCCTCGATGGCCATCCGAAGTTTTTCTTCGAAGGCATCTGCCAGCGGTGTCTGTACGCCGGCAGATTCGGCGGCGTTGCGGAACAGGCGGATATCCTTCTCGCCAAGCGAAATGGTACCGCCGGGCTGTTGCGGAGGATCGAGCATGATCTTGCCGTAGCTTTGATAGAAGGGCGATTGAAACAGCGCGCTGTTGATTGTCTCGAGAAAGATTCTGGGGTCGATACCAAGAGCTTCGGCATAGACGAGCCCCTCGGACAACGACGCGATCATCGCTGTAATCAGAAAATTCCCGCCCAGTTTGAGCGCGTGAGCGCTCGAAGGCCTCTCCGAAACGATGGTGACGCCGCGGCTGAACGATTCGAGAAGAGGCCGGATCTTCGCTATGGTCGACGGGTTGCCTGCGGCTGTCGTCCAAAGGCGACCTTCTTCCGCAATGTTGGGGCGGCCGAACACCGGCGCTGCCGCAAAATCGCTGCCAGTGGCACGGTGCGCTTCGGTGAGACGGTCTGAAAGCTTTACGCTAATGGTGCTGAGCGAAACATGAATGCCATCCGGTGGCATAGCCGTGAGGGCGTTCGCCGTGAACATCACGTCTTCGAGCGCCGCATCGTCCATAACCATGGTGAAAGCGACTTCGGAGTGGGCGACCGCTTCGGCTGGCGAACTGGCTACAGTCGCGCCCAGCGCCTTGAGTGGCTCAGCACGCGCAGGCGTGCGATTCCAAACGGTGAGTTTGTGACCCGCGTTCGATAAGTGCCGTGTGACGGCGCTCCCCATTTTTCCCAAACCAAGAAATGCAAGGCGCATGTAAATTCCTCGTCTTCCTGACGATGATTTGGATGAAAGAGACGCGGAGCGGATTGCAAAAAGAAAGGCCGCCCGTGAAAGAGCGGCCTGAAGTCTTTTGCAACCCGCGTTATTGCTGCGGGACGTTCGAGACGCCAGTCGCATACGGCTGAGGCTGTCGCGTTTGCGAAGGCGCAGAGTTCATCGACATACCACCAGAGGAGGGAGCGGTTTCCTGGACGCCGATGGCGTTGCCGGAGACGACAAGTTGCACGCGACGGTTCTCTGCGCGTCCAGAGGCGGTAGAGTTATCGGCAACCGGATCGCTTTTGCCATATCCGGCAGCGCTGATGCTGGGCTGCGCGACGCCTTCGGCAACGAGGTAATCGCGAACTGAACCCGCTCGCTCGTCTGAAAGCTTCTGGTTGTAGTCATCCGAGCCGATGTTGTCGGTGTAGCCCTCTACCTGAAGCTTCAGGTTGGGATAGGACAGCAGAATGCCGGAGACTTTCGCCAGTTTTTCGCGCGCACCCGCCTTCAAGGTGTACTGGTTGAAGTCGAAGAGCACATCGGACATATTGACAATCAGTCCGCGCGCGGTTTCGCGGGTTTCCAGCACGGCATTGAGTTGGTCCTTCAAGCGCTCGCGCATCTGCTCTGTCTGATCGACAGCCTGTTTTGCCTGCTGCTGTGCTGCGGTTTGATCGGCTCGGGCCCTTTCGGCGGCAGCCTCCGCCTGAGCGGCGCGAGCTTCCGCTTCTGCACGCCTGGTGGCTTCCTGCTGTGCAGCGAGGGCGGCCTGCTGCGCTGCCTGATCGGACTGCTGTACCGCCTGCTGCGCCGCCTCGCGCTGGCGTTCCTCGTCCTCCGCTTTCATCTTCCGGATGCTCATGATGCGGGCATCTTCGGCAGCCTGCACAGCTTCACGCGCGTAGGTGATCTCCTGCTTGCGTTCGCTCTTGTGTATATCCATGTCCTGGGCGTTCCGCAGGTCCTGTCTGGCAGTGGATAATGTATCCGCCGCGTATTTGCCCGCGCCGGCCGCCTCCGCGATCTGCACGGCATTGATGGCCTCATATAACTCAAGCGGAGACCGGTCGTCGCGTGTGATGGGGTTGAGTATGGTATGCTGGCCGGCGGTCTGAGAGTAAGCGCCGCGCGGCAGAAGAGAGAAGTGCGCGTTCACAGTTTCAAGAATGCCCTGGGTTTTGTCGGGAAGCGGATAGTTCTGGAGCACAACGACATCGCTGGGCATGGTGACTGCATAGTAAGGTTCAGCGGTGACGATCAGTCCGTATGCCTGAAGATCAGTGGTGACCGTGATCTCGTTCTTCGAGCCCGCAGGCAGCACTTCACCCAGATTTACCGGGCGGCCCTCAGGAGTAATGGCCCAGAGAACATAGGTAAGATACTCGACGCCGAAGCTGTTTGCAGGGACGAGTCCTTCGAATTTCGCATCGATAACCATTCGCCCCCGGCGGCTTTCAACGGTGGCCGTGCCCCTGCCTTGCGCAAGCAGGCTCGTACCTTGAAAGCCAATCTTCGTGGCACCGCTGCGATGGAAATAGTTGATTGCTGGAATATCCCGGCCGACGACGGTGATCTTATATACGTACCCGCCGTCTCGCATCTCCGGCTGCGGATATTGCCGTTGGCCCTGAGGCCACTGCTGTGTGGCGGTTGGATTCATCTCCTGCGCGGACGCAATGCCGCACACGCCGCAGGCAAACAGTGTCAATAACTGTAACTGTGACTTTTTCATTTTCCTGAACTCCTTTATCGTCTTGCCAAGAGGTGGCAGGCATTGGCTGCGTCACGATTAACGAGGGCAACACAAACACTCGTCGTTCAGTGACGAACGCTTAGGGAGTTAGATGGAAGATGGCTTACAAGAAACAGTACGCGCTGGAAACAAAAAATTTGCCTTCCCGCAATAAAAATCAGTCTTGCGGGGCAACCAATCTATGTGCGATGGCAAACATCGCGAGCTCGAGACGTGTCGACACCCCGGTCTTGTCGAAGGTATTCGAGAGGTGCCGCTTGACCGTTTCCTCGCTCAGCCCAAATTGTTTTGCGATGTCGCGGTTGCTGCAACCTTCGACGATGCAGCCGACGACCTGCATTTCCCGCGGCGTAAGACCGAAGGTCTTGCGCTCAGGCACAGCCGCCTGCTTCATCAAGTCGTGCAATGCGCCCACCAGGTTCACGACCCGGCGGCCGCCGATCCAGTAGTCGCCGGAGACAACGGTGCGGATAGAGCTGGTGAGGTGGTCGGTGAGGGCGTCTTTGAGCACGATGCCGCGCGCGCCAATTTGCAACGCCTCGATGATCTGCTGCGTGGTAATGGTGCTGGTCAGCAGGATGATCTTGACGGTCGGCGAACCGCTCATGATGGCCCGCATTGCCTCCAGTCCGGGCAGGCGCGGCATCGAGAGGTCGAGCAGCAGGATATCCGGCAATAACTCGAGGGTCTGGGTAATGGCTTCGTCACCGTCTCCTGCCTCGCCGACTACGGTAAATGCCTCATCGGCCTGCAGCATGTTGCGCACGCCGATGCGGACAACAGGATGATCGTCGGCGAGAAGGATCCGGATCGCAGGAGACACACGTTGTCTCGCCGGAGGAAGCGGGCTCTTGGTTGTTTTCGTCAGGGGAGTCATATTCATAGCTTGGCCATAAGGATACGCTGCAACTGGTCACAAGAGGACAATAAATTGTCGACTAATTGAGGAATATCTTCTGGTTCGTAAACTCCCAGTTCCAGCGTGGCTGCCGCTGCCGCCAGTTTCTGGGCGCCTATCATGCCTGCGCCCCCTTTTATGGCGTGGGCGATCAGGCGTATCGAGGCCAAGTCGTTTGTCGCGCTCGCGCTCTGTATTTCTGCCGCCCGGGCGCGGGCATCGCTAAGGCACGTCTCGTAGATTTCCCTCACGGCCTCTCCGGGCATCATTCGCAGCAGTTTCGCATAGATCGCTTCGTTCAGATCCTCTTGCGGGTCGGGTGCGAGGGCAGGCTCAGACGATCCGCTTTCCTGCGGCAGCAATGCCGCCTGCAGAGCGGCAAGATCCAGAGGCTTTTTCAAAAAACCGTCGTAGCCTTCTGCCGCATCAGCAGTTGCACTCATCGCCAGCAATGTCGCTTGCGGAACCGCCGCCCGCAGCGCGACTGCCAGATCCCGCCCACAGATCCCAGGCATGCGCAGATCCGCCAGCAGAACGGAAGGCAATGCGCCCGGCTGCAACGTGCCGAGCATTTCGATTGCCGCTGCGCCATCTGCCGCCTGCACAACTTCGTAGCCATCTGATCGAAGAAGCAAGGAAATAACGGCGAGGCTAAGTGCATCGTCGTCGATAACCATCAACCTGCAGTGCTTTGTCGCGCCATTTGATTCGCGAGACATAAAAATCTCTAATGTATGAGAACGTTGAAACCGTTCGGTTGGATTGCAAGAAAGTCCGTGCTCTGGATCAAACTTCGGCTAAGTGGCGACATAACATGAGCGTACTCACTCCGCCCGCCTGAATTTGTGTTGACGAAATCCATATCTTCCACGCGCCCAGATTGTTACACAAATTCCGCAGACCGATTTATGCCTCGCTGACGCGGCCGGCAAGCCGCGCTTTCTACCGTAACGTCGTCTCCATCTCGTTTAGCCAGTCCGGCGGCTTCAGGATTTCGCGGGGCTTCGTTCCCTCCGCGGGACCCACGATGCCGTCGCGCTCCATCAGGTCGATCAAGTGTGCAGCACGGCCATAGCCGATGCGCAGACGCCGCTGGAGAAGGGAAGTAGAAGCCTTGCCGAATTCGAGCACCAGGCGCACCGCATCCTGAAAGAGCTCGTCGTTTTCGCCTCCGTCATCTTCACTTATATCGGCGTCGCGTCCACCAGCATCCTTCGGCGCTTCGAGGAAGCCCTGCACATATTCTGCCTGGCCCTGCGTCTTCCAGAAATCTGTAACCGCCGCGATCTCCTTTTCCGTGACGAAGGGCGCATGTACGCGCTGCAGCCGTGACGTGCCGGGAGGAAGAAAGAGCATATCGCCCCGGCCGAGGAGCGACTCCGCTCCGTTCGAGTCGAGAATGGTGCGCGAATCCACTTTTGTTGCCAGCCGGAACGACATGCGCGTGGGAACATTCGCTTTGATGAGGCCGGTGATGACGTCTACGGAAGGCCGCTGGGTGGCCAGAACCAGGTGGATGCCCACTGCGCGAGCCATCTGGGCGAGCCGAGTGATCGCCTCTTCTACATTTGCCTTGTCGAGCATCATGAGGTCGGCCAGTTCATCGATGATGATCATGATGTAGGGTAGCGGCTCTTCGTCCGGCGTTTCGTCGAAGAGACTGGGTGTGCCGTTTTCAAAGAGCTTGTTGTATTGGTCAATGTTGCGCACGCTGCGCGAGGCGAGCAGCTTGAGACGCCGCTCCATCTCGCGCACCGCGTTGCGCAGCGCGTTGGCGGCAAGCTTGGGTTCGGTGATGATGGGTGTGAAGAGATGCGGAATGCCTTCGTACATGCCCAATTCCACACGCTTGGGATCGACCAGAATGAGCCGCACCTGCGCCGGAGTCGCCTTGTAGAGCACCGACATAATCATCGCGTTAATCGCAACCGATTTGCCGCTGCCCGTCGAGCCGGCGATCAGCACGTGAGGCATGGTGGTGAGGTCCGCTGTAACGATGCGCCCGTTGATGTCCTTGCCCATCGCGAGTGTCAGCTTGCTTTTTGCGGTGCGGAAATTCTCCGCCTCGATCACGTCGCGCAGCCAGATGGTCTCGCGGTCGTGGTTGGGCACCTGGATACCAACTGTGCTCTTGCCCGCCATACGCTCGATCAGGATGCTCTCGGCACGCATGGCAAGGCACAGGTCTTCGGCGAGCCCGGTCACGCGGCTGTACTTTACGCCCGCTTCGGGCCGGAACTCAAACGTTGTAACGACCGGACCCGGATTGATCTGCACAACCTGGCCCAGCACGTCGAACTCAGCGCACTTCTCGACGAGCACCTGGGCCTCGGTGCGAAGCGCGTCCTCGCGCACTATCTGCGTGTCTTCGCTGCGATGCAGCAGGGTGCTCGGCGGAAGCTTGAATCCGCTTACTGATTTTGGAGTTACGGTCACCGTATGCGCTTCAGCATCGGCGCGCTCACGAACGGCAATATTGTTCTGCTGATCAAAGGTCGGTTCGTGCCGTGATTGCGTTACCTCTCGCCGGGGCACCAGCTGCGGCTTCAATGCCGGAGCCGGTTCGACGACGGGCTCCGATGCAGGATCGGGATCCAGAAGAGTCGCGCGTGGCATCTGCTCCCATACGGTCTGTTGTTGCGCAGGAGCTTCTTGTTGCACTGGAGCGTCGGAGAACATCTCGGCAAACCCCCGCTGGCGATGGCCGGGAGAGTCGTCGTCTTCTATTTCCGGAACGGACGGGTCGTTCCTGTGTTCGGCTTTGTCCATCTTCGCCGTGGCTTTACGAGCCCTGGCCAACTCTTTAGCTCGGATCTTTTCCATCCGCGCCTCAGCCTTTAATTCCTTTGCTCTGGCGCGGGCTGCACGCCAGTTCATCCAGCGGTCGCGCCATGCGAAGAGGAACGCGAAGCGAATCGACAGCCATTCCCGCGCAGTGTTGAAGCTGAAGGTGGTGGACAGGTAAAGAGCAATCGCCACCATGCTGACGGCGACGACACATGCGCCAGGGAAATTGAGCCATTGCACCAGCGCATCGGAGACCAATCGGCCTGTAAGTCCCTCGATGGGCAGGCCGTACATGAAGTGCAGATGCCCGGGCACCAGGCCGGCAAGCGCGGGCCCGAAGGTCAGGCACAACACAATACCGATGAGTTTCGCTCCCGGCGAACCGGCAGGGCGCGAACACAGCCACGCCCATCCCAGTGCGCCGGCCAGCAAAGGCAGAGAAAAAGCGGTGATGCCTTCAAGTTGCAGGAGCAGATCGCTGACCCATGCTCCGACGAGGCCGGTCCAGTTGTGCGCCGGCCGGCCGATTGCATATCCGCCAACGGTATTCAGCGAAGGATCGGTAGGGCGATAGGAGACGAGTGCGAGAAGAAGGAGGATCGCGGCGACCAGCATCAGCAGCCCGATGAGCTCATTCAGGCGGCGATTGCGGGTAGGCGTAGTAACCAGTTTCAGGGGTTTCATTAGGGCGCAATGCGGTGCGCACCGTCCGAGACGGCTCACACAGTCAAGAACCCCAGAGCAAAACTATTATCCCAGAGCCTGCTCCTGACCGGGGCGAAACTTAGGAGAAAATCTTCCAGGGGAATCGATCTCGCAACGTTCGATGTTTACCCGGACGCCAGTCTGGCGCCGAAAACAAGGAGTGCGATGCCAAGAACGATCCGATAAAGAGCGAATGCCGCAAATCCGTGTCTACGCACCCATTGCAGGAACCACTCCACAACTCCCAGCGCCACGATGAATGAGACCACCAGACCGATCAGAAGCACGACCCAGTTGTGGCCTGTCATCACCAGCGGAGTGATGGCTTCTTGTGCGGCTTCTGCCGCGTGGTGGCCAGGATGCAGTGTCTTCACCAGCTCATAGCCGGTTCCGGCAACCATGACCGGAATCGAGACGAGGAAACTGAACTCCAGCGCCGCCGGACGCGACATGCCTGCGACCTGTCCGGCGGTAATCGTCGACATGGACCGGGAGGTGCCCGGAAACACTGCCGAAAGAACCTGACAGAGCCCGATCCAGATGGCCTGCCCCAGGGACATCTGCTCAACTTCAGTCGTGGTGGGTTCCCGACGGCTGCTCCATGCGTCCACCACCCACATGACCACCCCGCCGATCAGCAGCGCGAGCGCCATCACATGCAGGCTTTCGAGGTGTTTGCCGATGGTCTTAGTCAGGAGCAGGGATGGAATCGCCGTAACCACGAAAGCGACGGTGGTCAGGGAAATCGGATGCGTCCAGATCGTGCGGTCTCCCTGCTCGCCTCGCGGAAAGGTACGGAAGAATTGGATAATCCGGGCGGTGAAGACCAGCAGTAGCGCCAGGATCGCGCCGAGCTGAATCACGACGGTATACATCTTCCAGTACGGATCGGCGAGGTTGATGTGCAGCAGCGCCTCGCTGATCCGCAGGTGGGCCGTTGAACTTACAGGCAAAAACTCTGTCAATCCTTCGACGATGCCAAGCAGAACAGAAACAATGTAGTCGTTCAAAAGGCCTCCGGCCCTCACTCTTGCCCTGAATTGCAGAAATATTCCTGAAAGGCGCGAAAGGCGAATATTGGACGGCTGGTCCTACTCCCGGTCGCTGCCGTAGATCGCAATACCCTGCTGCACCTTGTATATCAGACTGGCGGCGCGCGCTGCGAAGTCCGACTGCGGATACTTCGCCTCCAACTGTCCGGCGATATCGGCGGCGTGCCCGCGATCTTCCTGAGCGCGATGGCCGTCGTTGTCGGCGGTCCACATGTCTGCCGCCGCGGCCATGCGCCATGCCGCCTTGTAAAGCGCTTCAGGAGAGCGAGGCGAATCCGGATGGTCCTCAACATATTTCAAGTAGATCTGCGCCTCTTTCTCCGGACATTTCTCCGACCCTTGCCAGTCGCCGCAGAGTTTGTTGTCGATCCTATCGTAAGCGGCGAAGTCGGACCATCGAGTATGAGGAAAATACTTTTCGATTTTCTTCATCTCATCCTCGTCCATCTGCTCGCGAAGGTAGTTCTCCTTTTCGTGAGCTGAGGGCAGAGCCGCGGCGTCAGCCTTCTGCAACTGCCAGCGAATATCCGCCGCGTGCCACATCGCCGCTCCGATCAATGGAGATTGCGGAAACATCTCCACGACGCGCCGGTAGAGAAGCCGTGCCTCCAGAGCGGCGCCGGGAGGGGGATGAGACTCTGAAGCCGCGTCCTCTGCGCTGACCGCTTCGCCAAACAGGATTGCATCGCCGTGGGGCGTATTCGTATCGATAATCCCCTTGTCGAGCATCCAGCCCGAAATCGGGATCACCTCCTGGCCCTGCTCCAGAACCGGCTCATCAGCTTTGCGCGACTCCGGTGCGTCGATATTGGCGAAGACCCGCAGCCAATGTCCGCTGCGTTCGGCGATGACCATCTCCCGGCCCGGCGTTACGATCGCCACCTGATCCGCGCCTTCATCCGGTTGCACATAAAGATTTGCCCGGCGCACCAGTGTCGCCTTGGTGCCGTTCTTCGGCGCCTGTTCCTGAGGCATCCTCTTCTGGCCAGACAGGGCGGTCGCAGCGCAAAGCAGCAGTATGGAGCAGAGCAGGGTTCGGTTTTGCATCACGATGGTAAGACGGTGTCTGGGCATCAAACGTCTCGCTGGTAGCATACGCCAGGCCCAATCACGACTCGGCCAGAATCGTCCGTAGCATCTCTGGCTCGACATTGCCCCCGCTCATGATGACCACGGCCTTGCGATAAGGCAAGAGGTCAGCCTGGTGAAAGAGCATGGCCGCCGTCGTTACCGCGCCGCTGGGCTCGGGAGTGAGCCGCGCAGTGTGAAGCAAAATCCCCATCGCACGGCGAATTTCGTCTTCGGAAACAGTGAGTATGTCGTCCACAAACGCACGCACATGCAGAAAATTCAGTTCGCCGAGGCTCTGGGTGCGAAGCCCGTCGGCAATGGTGCGCGTGGTCATCTCCGCCGGCCAGCTTACGAGCTTGCCGCCGCGAAAGCTCTCCTGCGCATCGGCTGCCAGCTCCGGTTCAATGCCGATCACGCGTACTTCCGGCCTTTGATGTTTAATCGCCGTCGCAACACCGCTCAGTAACCCACCTCCGCTAACCGGACTGAGCACCAGGTCGACATCCGGCAGGTCTTCAAGAATTTCGAGACCGCACGTACCCTGACCGGCGATGATTGCCGGATCATCGTAGGGCGGAATCATCACGTAGCCGAACCTGGCCTGGAGTTCCTCGGCCTTCTGCTTACGGTCGGAGCTGGCGGGCCCGACGGTGACGATCTCAGCGCCCAGAGCGGCGGTGGCTTGCCGTTTCACCTCGGGAGCATTCGACGGCATCACGATGACGGCCTTTGCTCCGACGGCTCGTGCCGCGTAGGCCACACCCTGTGCGTGATTACCACTGGAGTAAGTGATCACTCCCCGCCCGCGTTCAGCGTCTGTCAGTTGAGCAATTTTGTTGTACGCTCCGCGCAGCTTGAAGCTGCCAATCGGCTGCAATCCCTCGGCCTTTACATAGACTTCGCCTGCCGCGCCGGGAATCGGCAAACGAACGAGCGGTGTATGGACGGCTACACCGCGAATGCGAGATTGGGCGTCGTGAAAAGCGTCGAGCGTGAGGAGTTCCGTGCTGGCCATGTCTCAGATCAGAGAGCGTTGCCGTGGAGGGCATGTGGGAGCCGTCTGCGCATGTGTAAATGTCGCGACCGTGGCGACCAGGGCTGCCGCAGCCAAAAGAAGCTTGAGCATGGATGCCTCCAAAAGCGGGCTGTTAGATTTCCAGAATCACGGGCATGATCAGCGGCCGGCGGCTCGTGTTCTTCTGGATATACCGCTTCAAATCGATGCGGATCTTTTCTTTGATCACGCCGTAGTCGGCCTTTTCTTCCGAACTGGAGTTTTCGAGGGTCTGGGCCACAACCTGCCGTCCCTCCTCCAGCAGCTCGGTATCCGCGCCGACAAATCCGCGCGTCACCAGCTCCGGCTGGCGCTCGACCTTGCCGCTCAACTTGTTGATGGTTAGGATGGCCAGAACAATTCCGTCCTCGGAGAGATGCCGCCGGTCGCGGATCACCAGGTCTTCCACCACATCCACCGTCGAGCCTGAATCGATGCACACGCGTCCCGCCGTTACCCTGCCCGTCTTCTGCGCGTTGTTGCGGTCCAGTTCCAGTACATCGCCGTCTTCGATAATGAGCGCCAGATCGACTACTCCGGTCCCGTGCGCCAGATCGACATGCTTTTTCAGGTGCCGGTAGTCGCCGTGAACGGGAATAAAGAACTTCGGCTTGAGCAGATTGATCAGCAGCCGCTGTTCTTCCTGACTGGCATGGCCGCTTACGTGGATCAGCCCCGAAGCGCCATCGTCAAAAATCACGTTGGCATCGCGGCGGCAAAGGTGATCGATCACGCGATAGATGCTCTTCTCGTTGCCAGGAATCACGCGTGAACTCAACACGACCGTATCGCCGGGAAGAACGCGCGCATGCTTGTGGTTGTCGACCGCTGCACGGCTCAGAGCGCTCATCGGTTCACCCTGCGTTCCGCTGATCAGGATCATCACGTCTTCAGGTGCGTGATCGTTGATCTGTCCGGGATGAATCACCAGACCGGGCGGTAGATCGAGATAGCCGAGGTCCTGCGCTATCTCGGACGACTCCACCATCGACCGGCCCACGATCGCTACTTTGCGGGCATGCGTGTGCGCCAGGTCCAGGGCAATGCGGATGCGGTAGATGGACGACGAAAAGCAGCTGAAGAAGAGCTTCTTCTTTGTGCGAGAGAAAATCTCGTCCAATCGCGGTTTTACCGCCCATTCGCTGGGTGTATAGCCGGGGCGATCGACATTGGTTGAGTCCTGCAGCAGCGCCAGCACGCCGCGCTTCCCGTATTCGGCAAAGGTATGCAGGTCGAAGGCCTTGCCATCGGGAGGCGAGAGGTCGATTTTGAAATCACCGGTGTGGACAATCACGCCAACTGGTGTGTCGATGGCTAATGCCACGCAATCTACCAGGCTGTGCGTCACCCGAATGGGCTCAATGGTGAACGGGCCAAGCGAAAACTTCGCGCCGGGAGTAATTTCGATCAGCTCGGTCTGGTCGAGCAGCTTATGCTCTTCGAGCTTCCCCTCGACGTAAGCCAGCGTGAACTCGGTGCCATACACTGGCACATTCAGTTCGGAGAGTATCCACGGCAACCCGCCGATGTGGTCCTCGTGCCCGTGCGTCAGAATGATGCCGCGCACGCACTGCTTGTTCTCGATGAGGTAGGTGATGTCCGGAACGACGATGTCCACACCGAGCAACTCGGATTCCGGAAACATCAGTCCAGCGTCGATGACGATGATGTCGTCCTGCCAGCGAACGGCGAGACAGTTCATGCCAAATTCGCCCAGTCCGCCCAAGGGGATGATCTTTAACTTAGCTTCTGCCATGGAAACTTCGATGTTAACAGGTACGGGGCTCATTCCCCACGCTGGACGAGATCCTGGCCTTACCGAAGTAAATCTTCGAGCGCCGTGCTCAGTTCTGTTTTTTCGTCGCGATACTTCACGATCACTGGCGTATATACGCTCAGCCCCCACTCCTGGCCTTTGCCTTTGTTGACAGCGCGCGCCCCCGGAACTACGACCGCGCCCTCGGGAATAATCAGCGGATTTTCACTATCCGCGCGCAGCACTTCGCCGCGAACCACGTCATAGACCGGAGTGCCCCGGGTCAGCACCGTTCCTGCCGCCAGCACGGCACGCTTGCAGACAACCGTGCCCTCATAGATGCCGCAGTTGCCGCCAACAAGAACGTCGTCTTCCAGGATCACCGGGCTGGCATTTACCGGCTCAAGCACGCCGCCAACCTGCGACGCCGCACTCAGATGCACCCGCTTGCCTACCTGCGCGCAACTGCCCACCAGCGCATGCGAATCGACCATCGTGCCCTCGTCCACGTATGCGCCCGTGTTGATGTACATCGGAGGAGCGCAGATGACTCCCTTGGCCACGTAGGCGCCCGCGCGAACGGACGATCCGCCAATGACGATGCGAATGCCGTCCTCAGGTGAGAATCGCCGAACCGGAAAGGTGTGCTTGTCGATGCAGGGCAGGCCGTCTCCCGAGGGAACGAGATGCCCCAGCCGAAAGCCAAGCAGAATCCCCCGCTTCACCCAGGTGTTGACACGCCAGCCTGTGGGCGATCCGGCATCTGGCTCCGCTGCGCGAATCTCGCCCCACTCCAGGGCGGCGCGCAGCTCGTGAAAGGCGGCCATCGCGGAGGGATCATCCATCGCGGACGCTCCAGCGGCAAAGTGGTGCTCGATTCTGCTCTTGAGATTTTCGTCTGTCACAGGCCGAGTCTATCAATCGAAAGTGATTTGCGGCGAAACCGCGTTCGCCTGGACAGGCTGCACCCTAGAACATCCTTAGGTCGCCCTCGGGTTGCGGCCCGTGGACCAGCAATCCCAGCTCTCCTGCCAGCCGCTCCAGGCGCGCGCGGGTTCCGGAGGAAATCGGAAGCAACGGCAATCGGTAGTTCTCGCCAATCTTGCCCATCATGGCCATCACTGCCTTCACCGGCCCCGGACTCGTCTCCCAGAAATTCGCAAGCATCAGCCCGTAATATTTGCGATTCAGCCGTCGAGCGATGGGCCAGTCATTCTCGAGCGCCGCCTGCACCATCTGCGCCATCTCGCCCGGAATCTCATTGGATGTAACCGACACCAACCCTGCGCCTCCCACACCGAGCACTCCCAGCGCCATGTTGTCATCGCCGGCATATACGTGGAAATCACGCGGCGCGCGCGTGATCAGCTCGGTAATCTGCGCCAGGTTGCCGCTGGACTCCTTTACACCGCAGATATTCTGCGCAGACTCCGCAAGCCGCAACACTGTTGAGGGTTCGAGGTTCACGCCGGTGCGGGAAGGGATGTTGTAGAGCACCACGGGCGCTTCCACAGCGCGCGCCACCGCCTTGAAGTGCTCGAACTGGCCTTCCTGGGTTGGCTTGTTGTAGTAGGGGCTGGCGGAAAGGATCGCCGTCACGCCGGGTACACGTTCGGCAATCTTCGCTCGTTCGACGGCCTGCTTTGTGGCGTTGTGGGTGCAGCCGGCCCAGACCGGAATCCGTCCGGCCGCTGCTTCGGTTACGATCCGAAGCACCTGGAGCCATTCGTCCTCGGTCAGAGTCGGCGTTTCCGCGGTTGTTCCGCAGGCTACCAGCCAGTGAATCCCGCTCTCAATCTGCCACTGCGTCAGAGCGTAAAGAGCTTGCTCGTCCAGGCTCCCATCCTGACGGAAAGGAGTTACCAAAGCCGTTCCACAACCCGTTGTCACAGATCGAGTTTACACTGCTCCCGACCCGTGCAAAACTGCCCTGCGGCTGAGAAAGAATGTCGGGAAGCCATTTAGAATGAGCCATGGTTTCGGTACTGATCCTTACAAAAAATGAAGAGAAGGACCTTCCCGGATGCCTTCAGAGTGTCTCGTGGAGTGACGATGTCCACGTCTTCGATTCCTTCAGTACGGATAGCACGGTTCAGGTCGCAAGAGATGCCGGAGCCTTCGTCACCCAGCGGGTATTCGACAATTGGGCCGCTCATCAGAATTGGGCAATGGCTAATATTCCATTCAAATACCCCTGGGTCTTCTACCTCGATGCAGATGAGCGCATGACGCCGGATTTGATCAGAGCGGTTCGCTCGGCGGCCCTGAATCCGGGGGAGTGTGTCGCATTTCGCGTTCGACGAAGAGACTTTTTTCTGGGGCGCTGGCTAAAGCACGTCCAGGCTTCGCCCTTATATTTGCGTCTCCTTCGTCCGGGAAAGATGCGTTACGAGCGGCTTGTCAATCCCATTTCTCTGCCTCAGGGTCCCGTCGGCCAGATTTCGGGATTCCTTGACCATTTCCCATTCAGCAAAGGTGTCGGTGCATGGCTGGCGCGGCACAATTCTTACAGCACACTTGAGGCGGAACAGATCCGGAAAAACCGCTTGGCGAATCATAGATTCAGCCCTTTGCGGGCACTCATCGCAAAAGACTTTCATGAACGCCGCTTCCAGCAGAAAGAGCTCTTCTACAGAATGCCGGCAAGACCGATGTTGAAGTTTTTCATTTTGTACGTCGGCAAGAGAGGCTTTCTGGACGGCAACGCAGGTTTCACTTATGCGGTTTTGCAGTCGATCTATGAATACATGATTGTACTTAAGACTCGGGAATTGGAAACCTCGCAACGACCAACCATCTCTTGAGCCGCCTTCCCGATTCATAACGGCTCAAATCAAGTCGAATGTTTAGCTAATCTATACCTTGAAGCTGTAATGATACTCAGGGCTTCGTGCCACAGATGATCATGCTCTTCCAGAAATACGGATAGCGTCCGGCACCGCGAAATTCTAACTTCCGGAAACCGGCCTCGGCCATCAAAGCTGATAAGGTGCGTCGGCTGAAGAGTTTTATATGGCCTCCATCGAACAGGGGATCGGCATGTTTGTCCCAGCCTCCCGCAAGTGATATGGCCAGATTCTTCAGGTAGCCATGATACGGCGTGGTGCAAATGAATTTACCTCCCGGGCTGGTCGCGGTGTAGCACCCTGCCATGTAACTTCTAGGATCGTATAAATGCTCCACGACCTCGGCACTGTAAACCAGATCAAAAGACTCTTCACCTAGCTTGTCAAGGACGTTTCTGTCCGCAGCCAGGACTTCAAATCTGCCGCTGGGACAGCTTTGTCGAGCAATCCTGATACCTGCTTCAGCAAGGTCGATTCCCACCACCGAGTGTCCCCGCTTGGCGAACTCGAGGGTTACAGAACCGTTACCGCAGCCGACATCGAGTATCCGCGAGCTTGGTGGAAGATCCCGGCTCAGGCTCAGGAGAGTTGGAAGAAGGTAGGCATGCGCACCCCGCAATCCAGGCGAGGAGTACTTACTCGAGTCAAGAAAATTTGCGGAAGCCGCCATATCAGAAAGTTACCATGTCGCTCTATAACACGCCGAAGGTTCGCCCGAGCATAGGGACAGTAGGCCGCCGGGGTGGCGCCCATCCGGAACCAGAAGCTTTAGTGGTCGTTAAGTCGGCGAGCCAATTTAGCGAAAATTTCATGAAAAATTCTCTAACCAAGTTCACTGGCGATTTCGCTGAACTCCCACACCCCGATCCTGCCGGCGATCCACTCCGCGGCTCGGACAGCGCCCTCTGCGAATCCCCGGCGCGAAAAGGCTTCGTGCTTCAGCTCGATCCGATCGTTTGCCGATCGCGCCTCGATCACATGGATGCCCGAAGCATCGCCCTCGCGCTTTGAGGCGATCTCCACCTTCAATGCTGGATTCGCCGCCTCAAGCACTCGCCGGATCGACAGCGCCGTACCCGAGGGTGCGTCTTTTTTGTCTGCGTGATGCGTTTCCGTAATGCTGAAGGTGTAATGCGGCAAAGTGAGAGCCAGCTCCTTTGTCATGCGCAGCAGGGCCTGCACGCCCACGGAGAAATTTGACCCGTATAGCAATCCCGAGCCCTTGCGTTCCGCTAAGTTGCGCATATCCTCCAGGTGCTCATACCACCCGGTCGTACCCACCACTACATGTGCTCCATTCGCCAGGCATGCCCGCAGATTGTGGATCACTGCCTCAGGCGTCGTGAAGTCAATGACCGCGTCGAAGGTCGCCAGAAACGGACCTGTCAGCGCCGAGGCATTACGATTCTCTTCTTCGCCCACCACCCGCACGCCGTGGCCGCGTTCGTGGGCAACCTCTGCCACCAAACCACCCGTCTTGCCGCGCCCCAGGACCAGGAAAAGCATTGCGATTACCTCACGCTTTCTTTCAGCGCTTCCACGTCCCGCAGCGCTTCTACGTCAAAGATCTCAGGGTCGGGATCGCCAAAGAATTCGTTGTGCAACGACCGTATCGCCTCTTCAGCATCATCCTCCTCAATCATGAAGCTCATGTTGATTTCCGAAGCTCCCTGCGAAATCATGCGCACATTCACATGCCGGATCGCCTGGAAGACGCGCGCGGCAATCCCGTTCTGCCCGCGGATATTCTCTCCTACCATGCAGATGAGCGCCTTGCGACCCTCATATTTCACGTCGGCCAGCTGGCTGAGGTCGGCCGCAACGTCAGGCAACTTGTCGTTCGAGTCCACGGTCAGCGAAACCGAAACTTCGGAAGTGGAAACCATATCCACTGGACACTTGTGTTTGTCGAAGACATCGAAAATCGCCTTCAGATAGCCATGCGACATAAGCATGCGGCTCGCGACCACGTCGATAATCGTCAGCCGCCGCTTCACGGCAATCGACTTGAACGGGCTCCGGCAGTGCGGCGCGAGCGAGATAATCCGGGTGCCTTCGTTTTCCGGATTGCGCGAGTTTAGCACCAGGACCGGGATATTCTTCTTCACTGCGGGCAGAATGGTTGCCGGATGCAGCACCTTTGCGCCGAAATAGGCGAGCTCCGCCGCCTCCTCAAAGCTGATTGTTTTCACCCGCAAAGCATTGGGACAGATCCGCGGATCTGTCGTCATGATGCCGTTCACATCTGTCCAGATTTCAATGGAGCCGGCGTCCAGCCCACCCCCTACCAAGGCCGCCGTAAAGTCCGAGCCCCCGCGCCCCAGAGTGGTAGTCACGCCCTTTTCAGTGGCGCCAATAAATCCACCCATGACGCAGATCCTCCCAGCGGAGGCGTGGGGGAGAACGTAATGCCGCAGCCGCTGCTCGATCAGGGCATCCTGCGGAATCGCCTTGCCATGCTGCGCATCGGTCACGATGCACTGTCGCGCATCCACGTATATGGCATCCAGATTGCGATGCGCGAACGCCGCGGCGATCATTCTGCTCGAAAGACGCTCGCCGGCGGAGACGACCATATCGCTGATACGGGGTGTTAGTTCGCCGACGGCAGCCAACCCACGCAGTACCTCATCCAGTGCATCGAATTCCGAATCGATCCAGTTAGTCAGCTCGCAAATCGTCTGTTGCGAAACCAGGGCCCCGGCGGTTTCAAGATGCCGGTTCCGCAGCCGCGCCGTAATTGCCAACGCGCCCGCGCGGTCTCCCCGGCCGGCGGCGTTGGCCGCTGTCAGGAGCTGATCCGTGACTCTGGCCATCGCGCTGACAACGACGATGGGTGTCAGTCCCTTCGCGTGCCTGCCGCGAACGATTCCCGCCGTGCGGTTGATAGCGGTCGCGTCCTCGACGGACGTTCCGCCGAACTTCATCACGACCAGATTGCTCATGCAGGAACCGCGACCGGATCGGGTTTGGTCGCCTCAGGCTTACCCGCCTCAAGTTTTCCCAATGACACCAGCAGCTCCGCATTCAACAGCGTTGCGCCTGCCGCGCCGCGAATCGTATTGTGCGAGAGCACCGTGAACTTCCAGTCCAGCAGTCCGCAGGGCCGCAGCCTGCCTACGGTCGCCGCCATGCCTCCGCCGCGCATCTTGTCCAACCTCGGCTGGGGACGATCTTCGAGAGGAGTGAACTCAATTGGCTGCGCTGGGGCGGTGGGCAAATCGCGGCCCGCCAGCGGCGTGAAGTCGCGCCACGCGTCCAGAATCTCCTGGCGAGATGCCTTGCGCGACAGCTTCACGCTCACGCTCTCCGTGTGCCCGTCTTCCACTGCGACGCGGTTGCAGTGTGCCGACATTTTCGCGGGAAGAGGATTTACGATCTTGCCGTCACGCGCGCCCAGCAGGCGCAGCGTCTCGGCCTCCATTTTCTCTTCCTCGTTTTTGACGTAAGGCACCACGTTGCCCAGAATGTCCATCGCCGCAACGCCCGGATATCCGGCGCCACTCACCGCCTGCATGGTGCTCACGAAGATGGAGTCAATGCCGAAGCGTTCTACAAGCGGTTTTAAGACGAGGACCAACCCAATCGCCGAACAGTTGGGATTGGTCACGATGTAGCCGCTGGACTCCTTGCGCCAGGTCTGGTTTTCCAGAATCGGCAGGTGGTCCGCGTTTACCTCCGGAATCACCAGCGGCACGTTCTCGTGCATGCGAAAGGCGCTGGAGTTTGAAATGACGGCGCAGCCTGCAGCGGCAAATGCTGGCTCCATTTCACGGGCAATATCGGCGTCCAGAGCGGCGAAAATCACCTTCGGAGCGTCGTCGGGCACCGCCGGCGATACCGGCATCTTCGCAATGCGCTCGGGTAGCTCCGTGCCCAGCTTCCATTTCACCGCATCGCCGTATTTCTTCCCGCTCGACCTGTCGCTCGCCGCGAGCCATGCGACTTCAAACCATGGATGATGCTCAAGGAGTTGAATGAACCGCTGGCCGACCATTCCCGTCGCGCCAAGAATGCCAATCTTTTGCCGCATGTTTTTGTTTGAGCCTGCCTTGCCAGCGCCTTCGCCGGACACAGACCCGGCGGCGCGCCCATTTCGGGTCGTGATGACAGTGTATCGTTTTCTTACACGGAGATGAACGCGAAGAACGAGCGCAGCAGGCGCGGAATCTCAAAATGAAACGGCCTGCGGCGTGACGGCTCTGTTTTGGATCTGAGGCCTGACCTCAGCTACTGGGCAGCCTCGTAGGTGAAGTCCTGGGTTGCGGTCTGCTTCGATGTCACCGTGACGGTGGCCGTTTTCTGCCCAAGCTTCTCGTGAACGGCGACAATCGTGTACTTCCCGGGCGGCAATCCATTGATGGTGAAGTGCCCGTCTGCGCCCGAAACCGCAAAAAACGGATTCGCGGCCACGTTGATGAAGGCTTCCATCCACGGATGGTTGTTGCAGCGTACCGGGATCATCAGCTCAGGCGTCGGCAGCGTGCGCGTCTCGCCCGAGCCATTTGGCGGCTGGGAGATATCGACGGATTGATTTGTGCTGCTCTGCGGCGTCATGTGGACGTTGTGCATGGTCGAGTCGCTGTTCGTGAACTTAACCGGCTGCCCGGCCATCACGCCCACCACATGCGGAGTGAACCGGCAGCCTTTCTGGTCGATTACCACGGGATCGGCCGAGGGCGAATAGAGTTTGTTGCCGAGGCCGTCCTTCACATAAACAAAGACATTCTCGAGGGCGCCGTTCTGCACCACGTACTGCTCGCTGTAATTGGCGTCGGCGAGACTGCAAACCGGGTCCTGCGCCATGTCGATCGGCACGCGTTTCGGCGCCTGACCGGCAAAGTGAATGGTGCCGCTGACCGTGCCCGCGGTGCTCTGGTCGATCGTCGTGTAGACGCCGGCCTGGTCCGTGACGGTCTTCTTTTTGCATCCAGCACCTGCAAGCAGCAGCGTACACAGCGCCACTGTCATCATTTTTCTGATCGACATTCGAACTCGCTCTCTTCTGAATATAAGTAATTACCGGGCTGCGGGTTTTGCGGAATCGAGAGCCGCAACCACTGCATCCGCGAATGCCTTCGTCCCAGCCGTTCCGTAGACGTCGCGGGTGAGCGCCTTCTTCTCGATATAGACGTGCTCCAGGGCCGCCTGGACATTATCGGCAGCATCGTTTTCATCAATATGGCGCAACATTAAGATCGCCGATTGCAGCAGTGCAGTGGGGTTCGCAATGTCCTTGCCAGCGATATCCGGAGCCGATCCATGGACCGCTTCGAAGATCGCTGCATCGTCGCCGATATTCGCTCCCGGCACCAGGCCCAGTCCACCCACGAACGCCGCACACAGATCGCTCACAATGTCGCCATAGAGGTTCGGCAGCAGCAGCGTATCGTACTGGTACGGATTCGTCACCAGCTGCATGCAGGTGTTGTCGATGATGTGCTCGCCATAGGTGATATCCGGGTAACTCTCCGCGATTTTCCGCGCGCACTTCAGAAACATGCCGTCGGACAGCTTCATGATGTTCGCCTTGTGGATCGCGTGAACCTTGCGGCGTCCATGCTTGCGCGCATATTCAAATGCCCACTTCGCGATGCGCGTCGAGCCTTTTTCAGTGATCACCTTCAGCGAGGTCATCACTCCGGGGACCACCTCATGCTCCAGGCCCACATACTCGCCCTCGGTATTTTCGCGGACGATGATCAGGTCTACACCCGGATAACGCGTCTCCAGGCCGGGCAGATTCCTGATTGGACGGAAATTGACGTAGAGCTCGAATTTCTTGCGCAGAGTCACGTTGATCGAGGTAAACCCGCCGCCGATCGGGGTCGTCACTGGCCCCTTGAGAGCGAGCTTTGTCCTCTCAATCGATTCGTACAGCTCTTTCGGGATGTATTCCTCATACTTCTCGAACGCATCGGCGCCCGCTGAGTAGCGCTCCCAGGCAAACTTCACGCCCGTTGCCTCCAGGATCCGAACAACCGCGTCCGTGACCTCGGGGCCAATCCCATCTCCAGGAATCAATGTGACTGCATGTGTCTTCTTCTCGCTCATAGACCTCTTCAGCTTGCCGGTTTGCCCTTCTTGCCGGGCTCCCGTGCAGTCAGCAACTGTTCCAATTCTTCCTTGAATTCGCGGACATCCTTGAAATCGCGATACACGCTGGCGAAGCGGATGTAGGCGACCGTATCCAGGGCCTTCAGCCGATTCATCAGCAACTCGCCAATTTCGCTGGTCGTGCGCTCGCGCTCGGACGAATCCATAAGAAAGGTCTCTGCCTCATCGACCAGCGCTTCCAGCTTGCTCGCCGAGACAGGCCGCTTCTCGCAGGCATGCAGCAGACCGCTAAGCACCTTCTGCCGCTCGAACTTTTCCCGGCGACCATCTTTCTTCACAACCATGTAGGGGATTTCGTCGATGCGCTCGTAGGTGGTGAAGCGCTTATTGCAGCCCTCGCATTCGCGACGTCTGCGTATCGAATCGGCTTCTTTGCTCTCGCGCGAGTCAACCACCCGGTCTTGCGCAAACCCGCAGTAAGGACACTTCATTTCTGCTTTGATTCTATCAGCGCTCGTGAGTCCGGCATTCCGCAGGCACAAGGTGCTCTCAGAGCCATTCCAAACCCGCCAAAACAATGCGTCGCTGCCATAAAGGAATGCGGGTGTTATCTTGCCCCTTTTACGCATCTCATCACCATGACTGCGAAACAACGTACAATCCACGAACGCTCCATCCTCAAGGGCGCATTTGCAGGTCTGATTGGCGGTCTCGCCGGCGCAGGCGCCAAAATGCTCGCGGAGCAGGTCTTCCCGCCGCGTGTCCAGGGGCAGACGCCGCCGCCCGTCATCCTCGCCGAGCAGGTCGCAGGCCATGGACTGCCGGCTGATCAGCAGCAAGTGGCCAAACACGGTCTCCACTGGGGTTTCGGAGCTGCCGCCGGAGCCGTTTATGGTGGACTCGTTGAGGTCGAGCCATCCCTCGCGGCATGGCGGGGTGCAGCCTTCGGCCTCACCCTGAATAGGCTTACCCACGAGTCCATCCTGCCTCGGATGGGGCTGGCCCGCCCCAAAGAAGAACAGCCCACCCAGGAGCGAATCAGCGAGTGGGTCACCCACGCCGTGTATGGAATCTTCACCGACGCAGTTCGCCGGGTGGTTCGCCGCAATCTCTAAGGCCAGCTAAGTCGCCGTCTCATGCGCTGGTTCGGGAGTGGTCAAGGCTTCCACTCCTGCATGTTCGCTTTCCTCGGCAACTCTCTTGAGCGATACGTGCTCGAACTGCGCCCAGATCAGGCCCAGCGGAATCACGCTGAGAAACGTCACCCCCAGCAGGACCGCCCCGCAGCCCAACGCCGGTTCGGCGGCAACCCCGAGCCATCCGTGCATGGTTGCCGAGGTCGCCAGAATCGTCGTAAACCAGCCGATGACGGGAAGCTGAAAGATCGATCCTCCCATACTGGCCGCCATCAGCACCATGCACCGCGCAAGCGTCATGTGCAAAAGCTCCGGAGAGCTCACAAAGGCCCACATCGTCTCCAGGTAAGCAAGGGCGATCATCGCCCACATGGCCAGCGACACGCCGAATGCAAGCAGAAAATCTCCAAAGGAGGCCAAAGTGTCCAGCCCGTCGCGGAATGCCCGGATTTTATCCGCAGCTGATTTGGCGATCCCCGGCGACAGGGCGCCAATCGTCTTTTCGGTGAACGCGGCCAGCACTCCGCCAGATATCCGCACGAAAACGGCAAAAATCGCCAGGGCAAGAGTCACCGCGAAACTGACTTTGGCAACCCTCACCATCAGTTCATGGTGGGGCAGCGTGTTCCGATCTGGCGCAAGAAGCAGCGTCAGCGAAAATATCAACGCCATCGCGCCCAGATCGAACATGCGCTCGACCGTGTACACGGCAATCTGCGAGCCGACGGTCAATTTTGTGCGGCGCGCCACCAGGTATGGCCGCACCAGGTCGGCCAATCGCCCGAACAATGCGACCGCTGTAAATCCGATCACCTGGGAGCCCACAAGCTTCAGTGGAGACACATGTTTTGTCGGTCTGAGGAAAACCGACCACCGCACTGCGCGCAGGCCGTACGCTGCCCAGATGAGCGTCACGGCAATGCCGATTCTTCTCCAGTCGGCCAGCTTGAGTTGCTCGGTGAAGACCCGCCAGTCAAAATGGATTCGCTGTCGTGCCACCAGCGCCAGCGCCACGAGGGCGATGGCCATGGCCAGCCACAGAATCCATCCCTTGTTTTTCAAAATTGTTTCTCCGTGTTGGAAGAAAATTTAACGTGCGGCGGTTGCGACCTGTGTTCCCGTCGCGACCGTCCGGACATTTTTGCGTGCCGCAATGCGCCGGTTGAACTCGTGGATCACCCTGGCCACGTAAAGCTGCGTTTCGCGGTAGGGGGGGATCCCATGCCAGCGGTCGACCGCCGCCGGTCCTGCGTTGTAGGCGGCCAGGGCCAGCGCGAGATTATCGTGATATCGCCTCAGCAGCCCGTCCAGGTAGGCAGTTCCACCGTTGACGTTTTCCCCTGGAGCAAAAGCATTTCCGACGCCCAGATCGGCCGCCGTCTGGGGCATCAGCTGCATCAGCCCTTGCGCACCTGCCCGGCTCACGGCCCGCGTGTTGCCGCCGCTCTCCTGCCGCACCACGCTGGCGAGCAAATCTACATCGAGATCGTGAGTTTTCCCCGCTTTCGCCTGCAGCTCACGCAATTCCGCTTCGGTTAGCTTGCCATCTGCCGGCAGAGCGCCGCTCGATGGATTTTTCGCCGCGCTCCTCGGCAGGTCCACATGCTCGCTGGCGGCAATTTCTTCGGCCCTGACCTCGACAAAATTCGCGCTGGCCGCGTCGAGGTAAAGCCGCACCTTGTCGCCCAGGACCGAGCGATGATCGCACATCAAATCGAAGCCATTGATCAGGGTTATGTGCTCGGCTGCATTTGCCATTCCCGAAGTCGCAAGGAACACCAGAGCCAGGCGAAAAGTGCCGCCCACTCTAGTCCAGCCGATTCCTGGCCCGATTCCTCGCATCTGGCCCACTCTATCACGTCGCTGTTTCAATGGCTGAACCTCTCGCCATACTGGACGTTTGCGGTTGCGAGCACGCTCTCAATCACCTGGGCGACTCCGTCCTCATCGTTGCTTGTGGTGATCTCCCATCCCCGCTCCCGCGCGATTTGCACCAGGCCGGGCGCGCTGTTGGCCATTACCACCGGACGTCCGGCAAAATTCAGCATTTCCAAGTCATTGAAGTTGTCGCCGATGGCCATAGTTTCTTCGCGGGATATGCCCAGCATGGCTGCCACTTTCTTCAATGCAGCTCCCTTGGAACAGCCCTGGGGCAGAATATCCAGAATCGACAGATCCTTGACGGGATATTCCGTCCTGTGCAGCTCAATCTTCTCTCCGAATGCGCTTGCCGCCAGCCACTCCTCCGCGGCCCTCATCTCCTCGACCGGTCCGCACAGCATTCCCTGAACCGGCGCGCAGCCTTCATCGAAGCAACCCTCCAGAGGGTTAAATTCTTGAATCCACGAGCGGTTCGCATTCACCCAAGGCGAAATCCGCATACTCAGGCGATCGATCGATTCCAGCACCAGTTCGCCGGGACCTTCGCGGTCGAAGGTGAACACCGTCATGCCGCCAAACTGCCTCAGCGGAGCGCATAACCCGCGTGCCGTCTCGACCGGCAGGTAGAAGTGGTCAATGCGCCTTCCGGTCAGTGTTTCTGTTCCCAGCGTTCGCGTAACGGTGCCGTTCGACGTAATCAGCACCGTCTCCAGCTTCAGACCCAGAGGCAGGATCAGCGGAGCTGCATACGCCTGCCGCCGGCCTGTCGCTATCACGATGGCGATGCCCGCAAGCTCGGCTTCGAGCAAGGCCTGGCACGTCCGTTCGGAAACCTGCCCTCCAAAAGAAGGCAACAACGTCCCATCGATGTCGATCCCTATCAGCCGTACCGGAGAGGTCATTGGTTCAAGTCTACCCAATACGACGCCGCCGCACTTACCCGAAAAGGGTTACACTCTCCGTTCCTGGCGTGTTAGACGGGTGTGATAATCCCGCCTACCGGGCTGCGCTCCGGCAGTTTTTTCTCCGCTGGGTGTTTCAGTCCGATCGCTTTTGCAATCATGTCGACGTACTTCAATCCAGCGCCGGTGTTGAAGATGACGACCCGGTCGGACGGTGCGAGGAAGCCGGTGGCGATCAGGTGATCGTAGGCCGCGGTCGCAGCCGCACCCTCGGGAGAGAGCAGAAGCCCTTCATTCCGCGACCAATCGAGCAACGACTTGAGAATGGTTTCGTCGCTCAGCTCCAGCACCGTTCCGCCGGACTCGCGCACGATTTCGAGGATCAGGTAGTCGCCGTAAGGCTTTGGCACGCGCAATCCTGCCGCGAATGTGGCCGCGTTCTCGAAAAACCTGCTTGCCAGCTCACCCGCTTCATACGCACGAGCCACGGGTGCGCAGCCCGAAGCCTGCACAGCGATCATTTTGGGGCGTTTTCCCGGACGCACCCACCCCAGCGTTTCCATTTCCTCAAAGGCCTTCCACATGCCGATCAGGCCCACGCCTCCGCCGGTCGGGTAAAAGACGGCATCGGGATACTCCCAGCCAAGCTGCTCGACGAGCTCATAGCCCATGGTCTTTTTGCCTTCGACGCGAAAGGGCTCCTTGAGGGTGGAGACATCGAACCAAACATCTTCTGGGGTCAGACGGCCTACGGCCTGCTCGACTCTCTGCTCTTTTATGTGCTCGGCGACCATGCGGGCGCAATCGGAGATGAGGCCGTCGACGAGGGTGACGTGGGCTCCATAGGCCACGCCTTCGAGGTAATTCGCCATGGGCACGTCGTGCGGCATGAAGATGTGCGCTTCGATTCCACCGGCGGCGGCGTAGGCGGCTAGCGCTCCGGCGGCGTTGCCGGCGGAGGGGGCAGCCAGCTTCTTCAGGCCATAGTGTTTGGCCATGGACACGGCCATCGACATCCCGCGCGCTTTGAAGCTTCCCGTCGGATTGGTCGCTTCTTCCTTCAGGTAGAGGTTCGAATAGCGGCGGCTGCGGAGCATCGGCGTACAACCTTCGCCGAGTGTGATTGGCTCGACGTCAGGCAGGACGGCGGAATAGCGCCACATGCTCTGAATGCCGCCTTCGGCTGGGCGCGAGGCAGGATCAACCCTGGTCATGTCATAGCGGACATAGAGGGATCCCGCGCAGGAGGGACAGACGGTCTGGGGCGTGTCAGCGGAGACAAGCTTGTGGCAACGGGAGCATTCGAGCGAGGAGATCGGGGGCATGAAGGAAGTTTAAGGCAACGGTTTCTGCTTAGCGCCGTTACAGCTTGAATAGCTCGCGCAGCCGTTTGGTCTGGGCGCGGCTTACGGGGATCTCGGTCTGCTTCTTGTCGTTCATGCGCAGCTGGTAGCTGCTCTTGAACCATGGCACGACTTCCTTGATGTGATTGATGTTCACAACGTAGGAGCGGTGCGCGCGCCAGAAGATGCTGGGATCGAGCAAGTCCAGCAGCTCTTCGAGGGTGCGGCATTTTGACTGGCCATCGATGGTCTGGGTGGCCACCGAGATGATGCCCTCATCGATTGAGGCAAAGCACATATCTTTCTGGTCGATGAGGAGCAGCCGGCTCTGTGCCTGCAGGACGATCTTGCCGCTGTGCGTGCGCGGATTCTGCTGCTGCTGTTCGATCAAACGAATCAGCGCGTCGAGTTTGATGTCCCCCCCTCCGCCGACCCCAAGTGATTCGCCTTCGGTCTGCGAGGTCTCCTGAAGACGCAGCCGGGCACGCTCGATGGCCTGGAGTACACGAGCTTTGTCGAAGGGCTTGAGCAGATAATCGATAGCGTTTACGTCGAAGGCGCGCACTGCGTATTGATCGAAGGCCGTCGCGAAGATGATCTGCGGCAGGCGGTCGCGGTGCTCGATCAGTTGCTTAAGCACGGCGAAGCCGTCGAGGCCCGGCATCTGCACGTCGAGAAAGACGACGTCGGGCTGGTATTCGCGAATGAGCTCGACGGCCTCAATGCCGTTCGCGCCCTGGGCGACGACTTCAACGCCGGTGGTGTCGAGCAGATACTTCAACTCCTCGCGCGCGAGCTGCTCATCGTCGACAATGAGCGCGGTGATGGGGGGCGCGGAGGTGTGCATGGGCGAGGCCAACCATTGAGTATAGGAAGCCGCTGCGCCGTCCGTCCAGCGCCGGATGCTAACGGGTAAACGCGTGCAGGCGGGCAGGGGGCTGGCTGGCGGTCAGGTCATGCCCGCAGTGAACGCAGAAAATATCTGTAATGCGCGCGCTGCGGTAGCAGTTTCCGCAGCAGGCGGCGACCTGGTAGGCGCATTGCGGGCAATAATGGTAATCGCCTTCAATGTGGGCGCCGCAGGAGGGGCAAGTCGCGGTGATAGGTTGGCGCAGCAGGAAATAGAGGACCGCTCCAACTCCTCCCGGCATGATGACGCAGACCATCCACAAGCGCGCGCTCATACCGCGTCGCGGAGCGTCGTTGCTGATGTAGCCAATCATCAACACGTAGAGAGCGGCCAGAGCACCCCACGAGATAATCAGATACAGGCGGAAGGGAACAGGAACACCACTGGGGTGGTGGCGATGCTCTGGAAGGACGATCCAGAAGTAGTACTGGGTAAGGGCAAAGGCCAGCAATGCTCCGGCAATAGCCCACCGGGGAATGAGTCGGAATTCGTCGGACAGACGTGTTTCGGTTTGCAAGTCGCGTGGTTGGATCAGGTTGCTCATCAGTCAGGCCAGCTCAGAATTTTTCTTCGTCCTGGGTCTTGCGGCTTCGCCAGTGGACGATGAGGGCCGCGAAGATCGCAGAGAACAGCGTAACGATGAGCGACATGGTCATTGCCGGCATATCCTGAAAATGCTCGCCGCTGAACAGGTCGTCGGCCACGCTCCAGATGGCCGGTGTGAGCAGCACAACGAGCCCAACGAAGGCCAGCAGAACGATGCCCACCTGACGGCGGCGGCGAACTTCCGCGTTGCTCATCTGGAGCGCAGCCGCCATCACAGCGCGGCGCGTGCGCTGCACCACGGCCAGGTCGGCCTGGGCGTTCAAGCCGGAAAGCGCATCCACAAGCTGTGCATTGGGAGGAGCCGAGACTTCCCGCGCATGCGGATTCATTTCGGAGGGATTTTTCATACTCCCACCCGCTGCCTGTCGGCTTCGATCATCCGTGGCTTGAGTGCGGCAAGTCCGCGATAAAGGCGCGACTTGACGGTAGAGAGGGGAGCGCGCGTTACCTGTGAGATTTCTTCGAGAGAAAGCTCTTCGTGGAAGCGCAGCACCAGTACTTCGCGATGCAACGGATCGAGAGTCAGCAGAGCGGCTGTCACCCGTTGTCCGTTTTCGCGGCTTTGATAAAGATCCAAGGGTGTCGGTTCATCGCTGGGCACTTCAAAGGGCCGTTCCTCGCCATTGATTTCGCACATCTCCTCCAGGCTGGCCATGGTGCGCTTGCGGCGGAGATCGATCATAAGATTGCGCGCGATGGTGAAGAGCCAGGTATCGAAGCGGGCCGCGCCGTTGTACTGACCGCCCCGTGTGAGTACCCGCATCCAGGTCTCCTGGAATAGGTCTTCGGCCAGATCGCGATTGCCTGTGAGGAAGAGCAGGTAACGAAGGAGGCGGTGCTGGTATTGGACGATCAGGCGATCCAGCAGCTCGGCGTCGTGCTGCCTGAGCCCTCGTGCGATCAGGATGTTCTCGGCGCGCGATTGCTCTGCGAGGGTTAGCGTAGCCGTTGTCATCTCGTTTTTAGAGACGGATGACGAACCGCGGAAGACGCTCTTTTCGACGAGAATTTCAAGCTTGCTGGCAAAGCTCATGCGGTAACCCTTAAGACGAAATGAATTCTCAGACATGAGCATAAGAGTGGAGTCTGCTAACTCTTCCATTATGATACTGATGCACTCGCGGCGACAAGTCCCGGTAAACTAGAGGGATGGAAATTTTGTACGGCCTGCATCCTGTTGAGGAGGCGCTGCGCTCCGGGAGCAGGAAATTTGATCATGTCTGCGTGGCCGGGGAACGTGACGACCGGCACGACCGTCACAATCCGCGCCTGCAGCGGGTGATCGATGCCTGCCGTGAAAACGGCGTTCGGGTGCGCTCCGAGTCGAAAGACGAGCTCACGCGGCTGGCTAAAACCGCCGGTCATCAGGGCATTGTCGCCATCGTCCGCGGCCGGGAGTTTCTCGAGCTTGAGGATCTGTTCGATGGACCTGAGCCGCGTCTGCTGCTGGCGCTCGATGGCATCGAAGATCCGCAGAATCTCGGCGCGCTCCTGCGTACCGCCGATGCCTCCGGCGTGGACGGCGTGCTGCTGACCGAACGCCGGGCGGCTCCGCTGAGCCCCGTGGCGGTGAAGGCTTCGGCGGGAGCAGCCGAGCACGTTCGCATCGCCCGCGTCGTGAACCTGGTTCGGGCGCTCGAGCAGCTCAAGGAAAAGAACATCTGGTGCGTGGGACTCGATGAACGCGGCACGTCCAGTTACGAAGAGTACGACTACACGTCGAACACGGTGATTGTTCTGGGCAGGGAGGGCGACGGCCTGCACGATCTGGTCCGCCGCACCTGCGATCACCTGTTGAAAATTCCCATGGCCGGCCAGGTGTCGTCGCTGAATGTATCGGCGGCAGGAGCTGTGGTCATGTTCGAGGCCGCCCGGCAGCGCCGGTCAAAACAGAATGTTCTGGTGAAAACTGCCTCGGTCAGCGTCTCTCCCCATAAGGAGAAAAAAGGTTTGGGTTCATGAAGATTTGGAAGTCAATAGCCGCGGCAGTACTCTGCGGCGCTTTTTGCGGGGCCGCTGCACAACAGCAAACACCCGCACTGCAACCCAGCCAGACCCAGCAACCATCTCCCACGGGGCAGGGAACACCCCAGCCGTCGAATCCAAACGCGAAGGTGATCTTTTCGCGGTCGGACGAAGATGAAGTTCCAGCAAAGACCGAAACAGCAAAGCCGGAGGCTACCAAGGCTTCGGATACGGTCAAGGCCACCGACCAGGAGCGAGGTTCTGTCACCTTCACGGCCTATGACCTTGACGTTCATCTTGCGCCGCGAGAGCACATCCTGACGGTTCGGGCTCGGATCGAGCTACGGAATGACGGGGAGCAGCCGCTGAAGGTCATCCCCCTGCAGATATCCTCGTCGCTGCAATTTGAAGACGTGAGCCTGGATGGCAAGCGGCTGGTCTTTGGCCGGCAGGTTCTCAATAGCGACGTCGATCATACCGGGCAGCTTAACGAAGCCGTAGTCGAACTGCCCAGCCCGCTCGCGCCGAAGGCCACGCTGAAGCTTGAAACCGTCTACAGCGGCCCGATTGAGATCGACGCCAAGCGGCTGATCCAGCTCGGCACCCCCGATGATGTGGCTGAGCGCTCCGACTGGGATCGCATTTCCGAGGACTTCACCGGCCTGCGTGGCTTCGGCAACAGCGTGTGGTATCCGGTCAGTTCTTCGCCGGTCTTGCTGGGCGATGGAGCGAAGCTCTTCGCGGAAATCGGCGCGCAGAAGCTGCGCCAATCGGAGGCCTCTGCGACAGTAAGGGTGTCCGTCGAATTCTTTGGTGTGCCGCCCACGGTGGCCGTTCTGAACGGGCACGCAGTCGAGATCGACAAACCCACGGCTATGCCTACCACGGATTATCCCGGTATTGTCACCTGCTCCCTTCCGCCCACAAAGCTGGGCTTCGCAGTCCCATCGCTCTTTGTGGCTTCAAGAACTCTGAGCGAGAGCAACGGGGTGCGTCTCTGCTCGCGAAGAAAATATGGCGAACGCGCAGGGTGTCATGGCAGCGGTGACAATCGTCAAGCCCCTGGTCGAGCAATGGCTGGGTGCAAAGCAAAAGAAGCCGCTTACCGTCGTCGATTTGCCGGAGCCGGAAGACGCGGCTTATGAACAGGGCGGAGTGCTGTTCACCGGCATCACACCTGATCCCCCGGAGAAGCTCGCCGAGAGCATGAGCCATGCGCTGGCTCATGCTTACTTCCAGTCGCCGCGTGAATGGTTGAACGAAGGCGTGGCCAGTTTCATCGGCACGCTTTGGATCGAGCACATTCACGATCGCAATCTGGCGCTTGAAACGCTCGAAGCGTCGCGCGGAGCCCTGGCCTTCGCCGAGCCGGGAACGCCCGGCGCCGGGCCCGGACAGGATCTGCTGCATGCGTCGGATGTTGTCTACTACCGCACGAAAGCCGCGTACGTGTTCTGGATGCTCCGCGACATCGCGGGAGACAAGCAGCTGGCCACCGCGCTCCAGGCGTATAACGCAGCCGAGGACACAAGTCCGGAATATTTTGAGCTTCTGGTCGAGCGCGCCAGCGGCAAGGATCTGAAGTGGTTCTTCGACGACTGGGTATATCGCGATCGCGGCCTGCCCGATCTCTCGATTGCCGAGGTCCATACCAGCCCGGCGGGACACGAAGGCGAGTATCTGGTCGCCATCAATCTATCAAACGACGGCTTTGCCGAAGCCGAGGTCCCTGTCACGGTGCGCTCGCACGAGAATACAGTGACCGAACGTGTACGCCTGCTGGGAAAAACGAAGACTGTCCACCGCATGCTGTCCCATGGCGAACCTGAAGTGATCATCGTTAACGACGGCGCGGTTCCCGAGGTGCAGACCGGTGTTCACAAGCGAGAGATCACGAATAAGAATTAGGGATCATTCACGCAGCGAAATTCAGTGTTCAGATATGTTCTGCGGCGATTCAAGCACAGGATGCGCAAGTGTGCCGCGGATGCGAAGCATCGATGCGTCTCGTGCGGGCCACTGCAGATCGACTATCCGGTCGAAGCTGATGGTTCCAGTGACGGGATTCGTTCGATCCGGGGGATTAAATTCCAGAACTCTATTGGCGATCGTGCCGCTCGCTGACCAGCGGGAGAAATGTGCCGTAGAAAATTTTGCTGCGCGGGCGCCGGCAAAGCTCGTCTTTTCCAGACTCGCGGATGTTGCTTCTGACAGCGGTGCTCCAGCAGTCAGCGGCGCACCTGCTGTGGCAAGCGATCCGTTGACCCAATCCCACTGAAATGTGCCGTGCGCCGACGAGGCCAGGTCGGAAGCCGAGTAACCCTCCAGCGTAAGCATGGCTTTGCCGTTCATCGTGCCCGTCCCCCATTTTTCGTGGAAGATCGCCGCAGCCTGGGCGATGCCGACTCCTGACCAATTGAGATTGAGCGAATAGGCAGGACGGCTTCCGGCAGTTTCAATGCCTCCCACGATGTTGACCGAACCGCCAAGCGTGCCTGCGTCGAGCGAGGTAATCTCTACCCGGCTCCCGTGCACGGCCAGCGTTCCCTGCGCGTTCTGCATCGCGAGGCCTCCCAAGGAGAGCACGCCCACATGGACCGTACCTTCAAGCGGCGGCCACGGAGCCGTCTTCCGTTCCACCTGCGCGAGGATAGCGCTGAGCAGTTCTCCGTGGTGACCCGCGCCGATGAGAGCGGATTCAAGGGCGGCCACGTCCAGGCTGGCGATCTCGAGATTGAAATGTCCCACATCTGCTGGCGCTGAGTTGCCCTGTCCGTCGTTGTTGGAGGCCGCGCAGTCTTCAGCTCCGTCACAGCGCCGCGGCCAGGTAAACGACCCGCGCACCGGGATCCCGTTGACCGTAAGGCTTGTGTTGGTCCACGTCACTTTGTCGGGAGAGAAATTCGCGGTGGCCGAAGCAATCTCAACCGGCTTGGGCAGCCAGTTCAGTTTGGCTTGGGCATGCTCGATCCGGAGCCAGCCCTCTGTCGTCAGCGCCCCTGCGGACTCGTTGACCGGCGTCATCCAGGGTCCTGCAAGCATTAGATTGAGATCGGCTGTAGCCTGAGGTCCCGCGCTCGCCGGAGTCAGGCCGGCAAGTGAAGAACCTAGCAGACCCGATGATTTACTCAAAGCCACCAGGCGACCGAGATCTGCCTGCCCGGTTACGCGTACGGCAAAGCCTGCGCCGGTGACTTGTCCAGAGATCTCAAGGGGATCGGGTGCGCCGAGAGTGAGGGAAGCGGCTTCGAGCAGGATCGCAGGATGGCCGTGTGTCTCCCCGGAGAGGCGGGCATTTTGTTTCGACCTGACCCGTCTCGCGTGCGGAGGCGGAGCGGCGAGCTCCGGAGTAACGAAGTGCAGAGTGGGAAATACTACTGGTTTTTCCAATCCGGGAAGACTAAGGGCGAGCGATTCGACGGTGGCTTGTCCGGAAAGCGCGCGTGCCCGTTCAGCCGGTGCAAACTGGCCCGAGAAAATGAATTGACCATTGATTAAGCCGGTGGAACTGAGCGACGGCGTCAATCCTCGGCGCAGAAGTCCCAGGGTGCTGACCGCGAATGCGGCCGGGGCGTGGTTGATTTCGAGCGTGAGATGCGCCTCCGCCTGGGTTAGCTTGCTTACGCTGCCGGTGAGCAGCAGGTGCCCGTCTCCCACTGGCCACAGGCAGGTCAAGTCATTGATCGAGCGTATCGCGCGTTGGTAGACTCCGCGGCATCTTGCATCGATGTTGAGCTGTGTCAGCGGAGTAAATTCCTGCCGGTGCGCGTCGTCAATGCGAATCCGCGTATTCACCTGCAGGTTGCGTATGTCTCCCGCGAAGTCTGCTTCCGCGCGAAGGAGCCCACGCCAGCCGCTGTCCCGGCCGAAGACCATGCGGCTTACCTGGCCAAGCGGAGCTTTGTTCCATTCGGCGTGGAGCTTGAGCTGCATCTCGTCGAGCGCCGTGGCGCGGTTCAACGACCCCTCCAGGCGCATCAGGCCGGTGTCGGCGAGATCCAGGTCGAGATCAGTGCGCGCAGGCTGGCCTTCGAAGCGGAGCCGCCACTGGTCCGGTTCGGCCAGCCAGATGGAAAGGTCAGAGTTGAGAAATGAAAAGGACTTCTTTTCCGCACCCGACTTGAAGTTGATCCGCGCGGAGCGGAACTCGATATACGGAAAGCGGAGCGCGGCGGTTGCGTGATGCTGTGCTGTTGGCGCGTTCGCGGTGTGCGCCGCCTGAATCAGCAGTGAGCCAAAATTCCATTGGCCCCGGTTGTCCCGAACCAGGTTCAGGCTGGCGTTGTCCAGGTCGATGCGGCTCACCTCGAGGCGTCGTCGCCAGAGCGAAGCGAGCCGCAGCGAAACCGTCACCGAAGGGGCGCGCAACAGCGGTTCCGCGCCGAAGCCGGGGTCTTCTTCGACGACAAAATCCGTGATCGCGAGGCCGGGGTGAGGCAGGAGTTCAAGCTGCACCGACCCAAGATGGACCGGACGGCCCACGCCGCGGGTCAGGCTTTCAGCAATGGTGCGGTGATAGCGATTAATGTTGATCAGCGGCAACACCACTGTCGCTGTCACAAACGTCAGAGCGAGCCCCAGCACAACCCACCGCAAGAAGCTGCCTCTGCGATGGCCTTCGATCGGCGCGATACCCGTAGCGGGCTCGCTCATCTCACTTCACCAGGTGGAAGGTTCGACGCCAGCGCGTCTCGTCGAAAAAGTGAAGAATGATGTGTCCGATGAAGCCAATACGATCGGAGATCCCTGTCTTCTCATACTGGTTTTCCGGAGTGACAAACGACCAATAGACGAAGAGCGGGCGGCCCACAATGTTGGCGCGAGGGACGAATCCCCAATAGCGGCTGTCCAGACTCACGGTACGGTTGTCCCCCATGGCGAAATAATTGCCTGGAGGCACGACCAGATCGCCATTTTGAATGTAATTGGGCAGCGCCAGAGACCATGTGGCCGTCACTTCGCCGCCATCCGGAGGCGCGATGGCAGGGAAGTCGTCGCGGTAAGGATAGGCATTATCTTCGGTTGGTTTGGCGGCCAGCGGTTCATCCTGAGCCTGCCCGTTCAGATAAACAATGCCATTCACGAGGTGAATATGATCACCGGGAACCCCCACCACCCTTTTCACCAGGTAGAGATCGGGCTCGCCCGGCTTGAAGAAGACGATGATATCCCCGCGGCGCACATCGCGGTAGTGAACAAACGGGGCCCAGTGCGTTGGCGGGGCGAGGGTGATGCGGTCCACCAGCACGTGATCGCCGACCAGCAGCGTTTTCTCCATCGACGACGAGGGAATGGCGAAATTCTGGAAGACGAAAGTTAGAGCGAAGAGGCCAAGGACGAGCACGCCGCAGATCGAGGCGAAGGCTTCCAAAGGTGTTTCTTCACTGCTATGGGTGGTTTTCGCGGATTGCTTTTCGAGCGTCTGCTCCATGTTTCCTGTCTGAATCTCCTGCGCCCTCAAAAGAGGCGCGAGCATTAGCGAACGATGCGGAAGATGCGGTCCCACCGCGCGAAGTCCATTACCTTGTCGATCGCGTCATTGTCGTGTCCGAGTTTATCACTTGAGGAATTGAGAGCGGAGACACGCGGCAGCTCGGGCAGATCGGTTGTGGATGTCTGACGCAGCGAAAAATAGATGACGAACGGCCGTCCAACAATCGCTGAGCGCGGAACGAAACCCCAGTAGCGGCTGTCGCGGCTGTGATTGCGGTTGTCACCCATCACAAAGTATTGACCCGCCGGCACAATCAGGTCGCCGTCCTGCACGTCTCGGCGCATCTGCAGCCACCAGTGCGTATCCACTCCGGGATCGGTGTACATCGCGGTCGGGAACTGGTCGCGGAAGGTGTCCGCATAGGCCGATTCGTAGACCACATAAGGCTCTGTCACCGGCTGGCCGTTACGATAGACGACTCCGTCGCGCAGGTGAATGCGGTCACCCGGAACCCCGATTACCCGCTTCACGACATGCTCGGCTGGATCGAGCGGAAAGTGGAAGACCACGATGTCCCCGCGCTGCACATCGCGATACGGCAGCACGTGCGCCCAGATGCCCTTCGGACCGTAAATGCTCTTGTTGACCAGCAGAAAATCACCCACCAGCAGTGTCCGCTCCATCGATTCCGACGGGATCCGAAAGGGCTGCAGGATAAAGGTCAGAGCAAAGAGCGCCATCACAAGGATGGTAAGCAGGGAGCGTACTGTTTCGAGCGGCGAGGGGTAGACAAGGTGCTTGTGCACCGTAGGATGCACGGCGGCGCTCGGCGGTGCTGGCGCTGCAATCGCTTCCGCTTCGTCTTCCTCGGCAGAAATTTCCGGATTGTGAACCGTCTCACTCATACTTCTGCGCCCGTCTCCATCACGGGCTTCCTGCGCTCCAGTTTCATGATGGCGCGGCGGGCCGCTTCCTGCTCGGCTTTTTTCTTGGTGTTGCCCAATCCGCGCGCCAGCGCCTTCACCTTGTTACCGTTCTTCGCTACGAATACTTCCACCAGAAACCGCTTGCGGTGGTCGGGTCCGCCCTCCGCTTTCACCACGTACTCGGGCTGGCCCTGCTTCTTGGCCTGCAGCAATTCCTGCAGTGCCGATTTGTGGTCGCCGATGCTGCTGCCGCCCATCATCCGGTCCCGCAGTCCGGCGGCCGAGGGTTCAATCACTTCGCGCACAATGAAGGCGCGCGTGCTTTCGATGCCCGCATCTAGATAGAGCGCGGCCACCACGGCTTCGATGCAATTTGCCAGCAGGGCGTTTTTCTTGCGTCCGCCGCTGCGCTCTTCTCCGCGTCCCAGCAGCATGTGCTCGCCAAGGTTCAGCCTCGCAGCAACCAGTCCCAGGTGCCGCCGGCTCACCAGTTCGGCGCGCAGGCGGGTAAGCTCGCCCTCGTGCAGATCCGGATAGCGCTTGCACAGTTCCTCCGCCACCAGAAAGCCCACGACAGCATCGCCCAGAAATTCCAGCTGCTCATTGTCCGAGTCAGGATCGGAACCCGCCCCGGAGGTCGCCTCAACGCCGCTCGTAGTCCCGGCCTCGGGAGCCGCCAGTCGTTGCTCGGATGCCAGCGAGCGATGGGTCAGCGCGCGCGTCAGCAGCTCGGGCCGCGCGAAGCGATGCCTTAGCAGCGTTTCAAGTTTGGGCAGACCTGGTGGTTCTTTCAACTTGCAGGGTTCTCCTCAATGGGCGCAGTCTCTGCATTTTTCTCTATTGCGGATGTTGCGATGGCGTTGCCGCCGGGGCTGGTGTTTTGGACGGAGGATCCCCGGCGTCGTCATCTCCATCCGGAGTTTCGTGCTTCGGCAAAGCGAAAGGCTCCTTTACACCCTTTTCCGCCGCGCTGCGGGTATCCGGCTGGCTGTCGCGTACGCTGAGCGCGCTCTTGTATTCGGCCACCGCATCTTCCCGCTTCTCCTCGACATCCAGTATGCGGCCAAGATAAATGTGCGCCCACGCAAGCATACGGGGATCGCTGGAAAGACGGATCGTCTCGCGGAAGGCAACTTCAGCGTCGTCGATCCTCCCGCTCATCAGGTCTGCGCGGGCGAGGATGAAGTTCGCGCGCGCCGCCTCTGCCGTGTGCTGTTTCAGAGCTGTCTCTGAAAGATCGGCAGCCATCTTCGGATCGCCCTTCACCAGGTCAAGCTCAGCCAGGTCCAGGCCATGCGGCCTCGCCGGTGCGCGTCGCACAATGTCTGACGAGCCCTCCTCGACGAAATGAATGTTTTTCAGCCGCCCCAGCTCCTGCGAAACATCCATCCCGTAGACCATCTCGCCGATACTCTCCTTCAAGCTCGCGGGAGAATGCTCGAACGCGATCAGCTGGGTATAGAAGTACTGCGTCAGCACGTAGCCCTCAGTCATGTCGCGCCCTACGCGCTGCTCGCGTATCGCGCTGTCCTTTTGCACTGCCGCGATGTGCGCGCGGTACAGGGGATCGAGTTCGCTGTGAGCGGTGTTCTCCGGAATGCGAGGAATCACAACGCCCGTCTCCATGGTGCGCGCCTCGATGGCGCGAATCATCGACTCAATGACCAGAGAGACAATATCGCTGCGATAGACAAAATCCAGGGGAGCGTCCCGCACGGTTTTCAGAAAAGGCAGGAGCCGATCCATCGCCGACGCGCGCGCGTACAGCAGCGGTTCGATTTCGTAGTGCAGATAGGTGTGGCGCACTTCGCCCATGTGGATGGTGCCGTTTACCGGCGATGCCACCACGACGTAATCGGACCCATAAACGCGGGCGTTCGTCTCCGCGGGCGAAATCATCGGCTCGAGCACCACCAGAAAGCGCCGGCCGTCATAAGTGCTGGCAGGCATCTTCAGGTAGATGTTCGTGTCCACAATCATCTTGGTCAGAGGATCATGCAGTCGCGCAATCTCCTCTTCATAGGCCGGCCGGTTTTCCACCCAGATCGCATGCAGATGGATGGCCTCCACAAAGTCCCGCAGCAGCGGCAAAACGTTTTCCACTTGCGTCGAATCCGGCGGCAGGTCGATTGTGTCCACGCTGGTAGCAAGCTCCGGCGGAGGCGTCAGGTACAACGCCAGCGAGATATACTGCGCCAGGTCGCGTCCCGCTTCAGCCAGCCGGTGCTGATCGATGTATTGGCACAGGTGGTAGCGAGCCTGGCGCGCGTCCGTCGATTGCTCGGTGGCCTGGTTCACTTGCTCGCGAATGTGCTCACGTATCGGATCCGATTCCGCCAGCCCGTTGTCATATCCGCAGGCGTTGAGGGCCACGGCAATATCGAAGACGGCTTCGCTGGTCTGCAGACTGATCGCCGGCCCCGCAGGATCCACGAGCGCGGGAGGCTTTGGCGGTGGCGGCATATTTGGAGCCTGACTCTGATCAGGCTTCGACTTCGCCGGCTTCTGGGCCGGTTGCTGGGCGAAAGCAGGGCAGGAAAGGGCCAGCGCAACAGCGGCCAAAGGTACGCAAAAACGAGTCAGATGATGGGAAAGCCGCATAGATCAGTAAGGAAACCCGCATCTGCAACGATGCCGGTACGTCTATTTGAGTCTATGCGCCCGAAAGTAGAGGGGTCAAACCTGAGAGCCGTTCGGCACGCCATGCGTCGCCACAATCTCATAGTGAGCGGACTTGGCGTCGTACCGCGACAGATATTTCCGCCGCTCCTCGGGGATCACCGCTGTTTCGTAATCCGGTCCTGCTACGGCGCGAATCGCGTCGATCGAATCCCACAGCAAAATAGTAGCGAACTCAATCTCGTCACCTGACTCCCGCCTGAGCAGGTGACTGCCCCGATAGCCCGCAAACTTGCTGATTTCAGGTAGCAACTCCGGCTTGAGCATTGCCTCATATGCATTCGCGTGCTCAGGCTTTGTATATCCGTGCCAGACCCGTGCAATCATCTGCTCCCTCCCTGACTCCTAGCCACGAAGGTAGCATCGACAGGACTTGGTGCCATATAGCTTGACATCAAGAATCTTTTTGTCGAGGTATACATCTTATGTTGTGTATGAGCCAGCCAAAAGACATCACAGCCGCCAGACTCTGGACGGTATTCGCCAAAGCCCACCGCGCCGTAAGCGGGCGCGTCGACGAAAGCGTCGCCCGGCATGGGTTGTGCCTCAGCGACTTCATGGCCCTGGAAGTTCTCTTGCACAAGGGTCCATTGACCATCGGCGAAATCGGTGCGCGGGTGCTCCTGACCAGCGGCTCGATGACGGCAGCAGTAGACCGGCTTGAAAAGATGGCCCTGGTGCGGCGCGGGTTCACCCAGAACGATCGCCGGGCGCGAGTAATTCACCTCACACCAAAGGGCAGGCGGCTGGCGAAGACAGTCTTCGATGCGCACTTACAGGATCTCGAAGCCTTGATGGGAATTTTGGACAGCACCGAGCGGAGCGAACTCCACCGCCTGCTGAAAAAGCTGGGGCTGTCGGCCGTAGCGGAGCGGCAAAAGGCGTGACGGCCATTGGAAACCCAAGAGTTTTTATCGCAAAGCAGCAAAGGAAAGAAGACACAATGTTACAGATTCGGAAAAGTGAAGAACGCGGACACGCAGACCATGGATGGCTCGACTCGCACCATACCTTCTCGTTCGCAAACTACTATGACCCGCGGCACATGGGCTTTCGTAGCTTGCGCGTCATCAATGAGGACCGGGTCGCGCCCGGACGGGGTTTCGGTGCCCATCCCCACCGCAATATGGAGATTCTGAGCTACGTGCTGGAGGGCAAACTGGCCCACAAAGACAGCATGGGGCACGAAGAAGTGCTGGGACCGAACGAGATCCAGCGCATGTCGGCTGGGACAGGCGTGGTGCACAGCGAGTACAACGGATCGAAGACCGAGCCGGTGCATTTTCTGCAGATCTGGATCGAACCGGCAAAAGACGGCCTGCCCGCAACCTATGAGCAGCTCGCCTTCAGCCCCGAAGAGAAACAGGGCAAATGGAAGCAGTTGGCCGGTCCGGTGAAGACTCCAGGTGTCTCAGTCATCAATCAGGACGCGAAAGTCTACGTCTCGGAACTGGCCGCCCGTGAGCAGATCGCCCACGAATTCGGCGCTGGCCGGCATGGCTGGCTGCAGGTGATCCGCGGCGGCGTAACGGTCAATGGCAAAACGCTGGCCGAAGGCGATGCCGTCGCCATAAGCGAGGAACCGTCGATCACGATCAAGGCCGGGGAGTCGAGCGAGGTCCTGCTCTTCGACCTCGCGTAACCTGATCCCAAAACTGACCGGGCGCCCCGCCCGGTCAGGCATCCGGCAAGAGCCGAGTGCATTGACCGCCCCGGAATTGGCTCGTACCATCAGTCAACCCTCAGGGGGGCTCCCTCGCATGATTGGCGGCACCGTCTCGCACTACCGCATCCTCGAGAAACTGGGCGGCGGCGGTATGGGCGTGGTGTACAAGGCCGAGGACACTAACCTTGGCCGTTTTGTCGCGCTCAAGTTTCTTCCCGACGATTTAGCGCGAGATGGTCAGGCCCTGGAGCGCTTTCGCCGCGAAGCGCGCGCCGCATCCGCGCTCAATCACCCCAACATCTGCACCATTCATGACATAGGCGAGGAGGATGGCCGCGCCTTTATCGTCATGGAGTTCCTGGCCGGGATGACTCTGAAGCATCGCATCGCGGGAAAGCCCCTTGAGACAGATGTGCTGCTGCGGCTGGCCATCGAGATCGCCGATGCACTGGATGCCGCCCACACTAAGGGCATCGTTCATCGCGACATCAAGCCAGCCAACATCTTCGTGACCGTCCGCGGACACGCCAAGATTCTCGATTTCGGGCTGGCAAAAGTCGCACTCCCGCATGGTTCGTCGAACGAGATTGCAGCAGGGAGCACGATGACGGCGATAGCAGATGAGCAGCATCTGACCAGTCCTGGAACCGCGGTTGGCACCGTCGCCTATATGTCGCCGGAACAGGCCCGCGGCAAGGAACTGGATACTCGTACGGATCTGTTCTCGTTTGGCGGAGTGCTGTACGAAATGGCGACTGGCGCCATGCACTTCCGTGGAGAAAGTTCCGCAGTGATCTTCAAGGCCATTCTCGATTGCGCCCCAACGTCAGCCGTGCGCCTGAACCCCGATCTGCCGGCGGAACTGGAAAGAATCATCAATAAGGCTTTGGAAAAGGACCGCGACCTGCGCTACCAGAGCGCAGCCGATATGCGCACGGACCTGCAGCGGCTGCAGCGGGACACAGAATCGTCGGGCATCCCTGGGGTGAGCGTGTCGCCGCCGGCAAATCGCAGGCGAACCATCATTTTTGGAGTGGGAGCGCTTGTCACTTTGCTCGCAATCGCGGGACTTTACTACGTGATGCGCCCGTTGCCGCCTCTGAGGATCACAGAATATAACCAGATCACTCACGATGGCCACGCCGGGCAGGTTGCCGGAACGGATGGCAGCAGGCTCTATCTGAGCAGGGACTCTTCGCACCCCATTGGGCAAGTTGCGATTTCAGGCGGAGAGATCGAGCCGGTCCTCTCCGTTACCTTATCGAACCCTTTACTAGATGGCGTTTCGCCGGATGGCTCTACTTTTCTTGTTGAGTCCTATGGGACTGGCTTCTCGCCCGCGCGACCAACTTACAGTATTCCGATTCTGGGAGGCTCGCATCGCTATTTGGCAGACACTGCTGGATCAGGCTGGTCTCCGGATGGAAAATCCATTATCTACTTCACGCCCAACGGCGACATCAATCTCATACAGAGCGATGGAACCGGCGCACATAAGTTGACGTCCGCTGGTGGTATCCCGTCACGGGAGCGCTCACTTGCTGAAGTTGTTTCAGACTCATTCGGTTGGTCGCCAGACGGCCGAACCATCCGGCTTTTCCGAGACAACTCACTTTGGGAAATGTCTTCGAACGGCTCCAATCTTCACCAGTTACTGACAGGTTGGCATGCCTCGACCTATAAATGCTGCGGAAGGTGGTCGCCCGATGGAGAGTATTTCGTCTTTGTCGGACCCGAAAGGCAGCTATGGGCGCTCGATGAGCGACACACGCTATTTCGGCCACCTTCTGTGGAACCGGTTCAATTGACGTCGGGTCCGATCCATTGGAGTACTCCAGTTCCCAGCAATGCCGGGAAGACAATCTTTGCGGCAGGATCTACCCCTCGGGGCGAACTTGTTCGCCTCAACACGCAGACGAGGCAGTTTCAGCCCTTCCTCGGCGGTATTTCCGCCAATCTGGTGGTCTTCTCAAGAAACGGTCAGGCCGTGGCGTACGTTTCCTACCCTGATGATGTTCTGTGGAGGGCCAACAAGGACGGAAGCGAGCGCGTGCAACTCACCAGTCCTCCTTTGCAGCCAGAATCTGTCAGTTGGTCGCCTGACGGCACCCAGATCCTTTTCATGTCGCCAACTCCGCAAGGCCGCTTGGACGCATATATCGTCTCTTCTGACGGTGGAAACGCCAGACGCCTTCTTCCAGATGACTACGGGCCGGAGACCGATCCGAGTTGGTCGCCTGACGGACGCAAAATAATTTTTGCTACGAACGCAATAGGCGATCAGAACAGTACCATCCGCATTCTTGACCTTTTCAGCCACGAGGTCACGACTCTCCCTGGATCGGCTGGTAAGTTCTCGGCCCACTGGTCTCCTGACGGCCAGTTCATCGCCGCGTCGTCCCTTGACATCACCAAACTGTACCTCTTCGATATCAAGACGCAGAATTGGTCTACGATTTATAAAGGCCTTTCCGGATTTGTCACGTGGTCGAGCGATAGCCGCTTCCTTTACTTTCTCAGCACAGCGGGTGACTCGGCTGTCCTTAGAATTCCTGTCACGGGTGGTAGTCCAGAGGTCATAGCCGATCTGAAAGGTGTCCATTACACGGGAACACTCACTGTATGGTTTGGGCTGGATCCCACCGACGCACCGCTGTTGCTTCGCGATGTGGGAACCCAGGATATCTACGCGCTCACCCTCGAACGGAAGTAGGACCGAAAATAGCGTGCTGTCCGGAGATGTCAAGCCCACCATCGTCCTTGCACCGACGTAAACAATTCGCAGACAATCACTTACCAGGAAGCGCAATTGACCGAAGTTTTCGTTGAACCCGTTACAATAGAAATAGAGGCAAAAGAAGAAATAGAGGCAAAGAGGTCCGGTCGCACCTGCAGCGGGCCATCGTTTTCTGATTCCAATCGGGATTTGCTCTTAGTAACAAGGGTTAGTCTAAGCCTATTGCTTCTAGATATTTACTCGCAACCCATTGATCCCAGGAAACATGGCAGCACCTGTATCTTAAACTCAACAGAATGAGATATATGACAATTCGAAGGGGGGAGGGAGTGGGGTGCTTAGCCCTGAACGGAAATACCTGAAAAAGACACCACGGCCACGCCCCGGACCGGCTCTCCAAAGACTCGCGCCGGCTCAAAGATGCTGAAGAGTAGAAGATTCTCCACCTGCGCCCGCGAACTCGGGTTGTCTGGACCGGAGATGATGCGGTAGTCGTAGACCCGCCCCTGGTCGTTCACATAGGCCTCGACGACGACCTGGTTTGCGCTGGCGTCAATCGCCTCGACAGTATCCTGGCCGTTTCGTGTCGCATGCTGCGTTTCGCCGATAGCCGACTGCGGCGCGTTCGACTCTATCATCGAATATAGGAAGCGCGGACTGATGGCTGCGCTGGAGGGTTCATCCCGAGCCTCGACTGTCTCCGGAGATGCGAAGGCCCCGATAAGCAGAGCCACCGATCCGATCAGCAGCACGGCGCTGGCAAAGCCCGCCGACGCTCGCAGCAGGAAAGGCGCCCAGGTGTTCTGCCATTGAACCTGCCACTTGGCAAGGCTCTGCCGTGTGGTACGGCTATGCTCCTGCGATAAAGCTACCCGCAGCCGAAGTGCAAGATCCGGCGGAGCCTTGGTCGGACCCAGGTCGGCCAGAGTCTGCTGCATTTGCCGCCAGCCCGCGAACTCGTCCGAGCAGGCGGAGCACTGGTCCAGGTGAGCCGCCATCTGCAGCATGGCCACGCCCGTCATGACTCCGTCAAGATACGCGGAGAACTGTGCACGAATGGAGCTGCAGTGCTTCATTGCGCCTCCTCGGCCGCCAGCGACGACTTGAGCGGGGGGGATGGTTGGGAAGGACGCTTACCGGCCGCCTCGGCGAACGGCGTCAAGCGCGCCTTGAGATTGGCTCGTCCGCGCATGAGTCGCGATTTCACCGTTCCCAGGTTCACGTTCAGAATTTCGGCGATCTCTTCGTAGGCCAGGCCTTCAATGTCGCGCAGGATCACGACGGTACGGAAAGGATCGGGAACTTCGCGCAACTCGGCTTCGACGCGCGCGCGAATTTCCGACTGCGCGGCCATCTCAAAGGGCGACTCGTGCTCGTCCACCAGCGTGTCCTTGATGCAAATGGGCTGGCCTTCGCTCGACTCGTTCGTCTCCGCTTCGATGGTCACTTCCTGGCGACAATGGCGCGACCACCAGCGACGCTGGTTGGAGGCCTCATGCAGAGCGATCCGGTAAATCCAGGTGCGAAGGCTGGCGTCACCATGAAATCCGGAGATTCCGCGATAGACCTTGACGAAGACTTCCTGGGTAACGTCAGCCGCATCGGAGGTGACCGGCAGGGTACGCGCAATCAGGCTATAAACGGGCTGATGATAGGTGGCGATGAGCCAGGCGAAGGCTTCCTCGGACCCAGCCTTGAGCTGTGCAATCAAGGCAGTTTCTTCGGCACGGATTCCAATTGCGCTCGCCAGATTACCCAAGGCCGTTCCCGCTTGCATGGAAAAACTCCTCCTACAGTAACAGGGAAAACGCACAACTAGCGAGTGCGCGATCAAAACGCCGCCGGCGGCCGAGTGTCTCGCTCACTCTGTCTATCTTAGACACCGGCTTAGACTGCTTTGTTTCCTGGAGAAGCATTGGTTTAGCCGGACGGCGCCGGGGCAGACGTCGAATCGGTAGCAGGCGGCTTGGCGGCAGGTTTCTTCTTTTTCTTAACAGGAGGGGTCGTTGCGGGGCCATCGTCTACCACGGCGGTCTTCGCCGGAGTTGCCGGCGCTTGGACAGCAGTTGCGGCCTTCACGGCAGCCTGGAGCTTGACCACCTGCGCTTCGCGCTCCTGCGAGGCGTTGAAGATCGTATCGCCAAGCTGCCTTCGGGCAGACTCAAGCTTTTGCAGCGCGGAGTAAAGCGCATCCGACTCGTTCTGAGGTGCGGCCAGCGAGGCAGTTTCGTTCACGCGCAACAGCACGTCGTAAAGGGCATCGATATTGCGATATACCGTGAAAGCCTGAGGTACGGCGCCAGGCGAAGCATCCGCCTGGCTGAGCAGAGAAGGGAGCGTGTTTGCCAGGTCGCGCTGAATCGATGAGACATTCTGCTGCGCAGCGTTTCGCACCTCAGTGGGGGCCTTCCAGCGCGCGATGTTCAGATCCGATATGCAGCGCTGCACGTCAGCCAACGCTGGCTGAACTATGGCAGATGTCGTGATCGGAGTACTGACCGGCGCAGCAGCGGCTGATGCTGGCTGGGCCAATGCTGGAACGCTCGCGAAGAAGAAAGCTGCTGACAGGACCGCCAGGAAGCTCGTGCGGGATGTAACGAACATATTCATGGGACGATGCGGTAACCGCGGGGGGAGTTGCCAGTACTGTGGATCGGGCTTTTGCCCGTTTGACGAATTTTATGCTGTAAACGACAATAAGAGAACCATCCAATTGTGGGCCTGTGGCGCAGCTGGGAGCGCGCTTCCATGGCATGGAAGAGGTCATCGGTTCGATCCCGATCAGGTCCACCAAATCCTTTCAAGAACTTAGCTGAACCCGTACCACGCACCAACGCATCCTCCAGCCCAAAGTCCAACCCAAAACGCTTTAAAAAGCCGCCGAAGTGACCTTGATTGCCTCAGGATACTTCGCCTGCGCTGCCATCTGCGTTGTGTTCATGCGGTGCAGGTAAACCGCGGTTGTTGTAGCAACGCGTATGAGCATTGGTTCTGGGACGACACGCAGTATCCGCCGCGGCCAGTGCAGGGCCCGCTAAACCGCGCCGAATCATAGGCCGAATCTCCCCGATTCGGCTGTTCCCCAAGGCGTGGCTTCTGAAACAAATCTGCCACCTACATACATCGCTAGCGACAAGCCCATTTCTGTGCTCGAACCCCGTGTGAATGAGTAAGTTGGCTTGTTGGCGACAGCTAAGGTTAGGTCTGATTCCTAAGAAAGGAGCACTTCAATTTCTTTGTCGCACTCCAATAATTGGGTAATTGGGCTTAGACTTGAGCCCACCCCAGCTCCGGACTCGGCGCTGAGCGTTTTCTTCGCCACTTTGCGTACTCCGCCGGAGAGGCGCCAATGGAATCTGGACCCACGACCAGACGCCTGTTTCACCTGGTTCTGCTGTGCGTGCTTGCTCTGGCGACATCGCCCGGGCCAGCCTGCGCGCAAGTGAACGGCGATCCTTTGCAGTTACAAAAGAGTGGAATAGCCAGGATCGATCACTGGCTGGACCATGTGCGCACCACGGGCGATGCGGTGAGCACGCGCGACGAACTGGCGACGGCTCAGGTTGAGTTGCAGACGAGCTATGTTCTTTTCATACAGCGTCAGGATCCGGCAGGTGCGGTGTGGAGCGCCATCAAGCTGGGCGATATTCAACGCTACGTGAACCAATGGCCGCAGGCTACATCCGTTTATCAAAATGCGGTCAAGCTTGCTGAGCTGGCTAGACGCACGGACTATCAGACGAAAGCCCTGGCCGAGCTGGCATTCTCGGAGATGAGAAGGGGTTATTTAGATGATGCGGAAGATTATGCCCGTGAGGCGGTGCGCCTGGGAGCGAATTGCGGAAACACGGCCTTCTACTTCGACGCGCTGGATACTGCCGCTGAATTGGAAACCAAACGCGCCAACTCGACCTCCGCCGGCGACTACCTCAACCGTGCTCTGGCGATGCAAGATCAGATTGCCGATCAATTCCGGTTGTACTCAGGCTACGCGGATCGCGGGGATCTCTATTACCAGGGCGCGCGAACATGCGATTCCGAGGGGAGCCCCGACATTTGCTATCAGCTATTGCAGCTTTCGCGCGATGACTACCAGAAGGCTCAAGCGATTATCCAAGAGCTGGGATATCACTTTCTTGTCGGGCAAACACAGCATCTTCTGTGGACCGTCGATATGCTGCAGCGCACGATCCAAGAGGCGCAGAAGCAAAATCAAAGCCTTCCCGCGATGACGATGTTCAACCCCAAACAGCCCAAAGATGTTCTTGTAACCGAAGTGTTTGCGCTGCCGGGCGTGGATCCGAGCAACCTGGCAATGATTGAGAATGCTGTCAAAGAGCTGTACGACTGGCTGGCACGCATGCAACAACAGGGACTGACCGTGCGGGACGTCGATCCTGATGATTTTGCCGTTCAGGGTTCGTTGGCGCAAATGAAAGGGGATCTCAACGCAGCTCTCGCGAATGAGCTGCAGGCCGTGCAGTCGCTGGAGCAGGACCGGCGCAGACTCAGCGACCCGCAGGCTCGCAGCGCATTCATGGAAGACAAGATCGACTTCTACCTTTCTCCTGCGCTTATCCTGTTACAGCAAAAGCGCTATCCAGAGGCATTTGCGCTTTTCGAGGAATCGCGCTCACGTGCCATGGCGGACATGCTCGCCAGCCGGCCGCTGAGCCTGGGCACTTCGCAAGAGCGGGCACTTTTTTCTGACCTGCAGTCCCAAAGAACAGCCATTGCCGCCCTCCAGCAGAAGCTTTTCAATCTGACCGGCAGCGCAGATCGGGACCATAACGGCCAACCGATTGCGGATCTGGAGGCACAGATTGACGGATTACAGGAGAAATACCGGCAACTCGAAGCGAGAATTGCCCGCGAAGCACCGAAGCTGAATGAGCTCACGTCGTCCAAACCTGTGACGCTTGAAAGCGTGCAGCGCACGGCAGCTGAAGGACAGTACGACGTTCTCTATTACGTTGTTACGAAGACGAACGTTATTCTCTGGCACATCAGTGGCACTAATGTCGAGGTGAAGAACGTCTTTTTGCCGCATGCAGTTCTTGCCGCCAAGGTGACGACGCTGCATGACAACCTCGTTGCGCCGAGGGATTCTCCGAACGCCCGATTCGATGAAGACGTTTCGCGCCAGTTGTACCTGTATCTCATCCAGCCGGTGGCGGCGCGCATCAAGAGCAATCACCTGCTCATTATTCCCCAGGAGAAACTGACGTCGATCCCATTTCAGGCTTTGCAGAATCCGGCGGATGGGAAGTATGCGGGAGAGAGTTTCGACATTTCTTACGCGCCGAGCGCGACGGTGCTGGCAACGCTGGGAAAGAAGCTCAACCTGAAGAGTGGACGTCTGCTTGCCGTTGCCGATCCGGAGATTCACGATGCGGGCGAGGAAGTAAAGTCTATCGGCGCTCTTTATCCCGGCCGGTCCAAGGTGATGGCGCAGGAGCAGGTCAGCAAGGCGGACGTTCAAGCGTGGGTGAGCGGGTATGACCTCGTTCATCTTTCAGTACATGGGAAGTTCAACGCCAGCGACCCGCTCCTGTCGTACCTGCAATTCAGGCCGGGGCCTTCCGATGACGGTCGCCTTACCGCTGCGGAGATGTTTGGCTTTCCCCTCGAAAAGAACAGCCTGGTAGTGCTGAGCGCGTGCGAAACTGGCCGGGTACAGGCGACGCATTCGGGGGAGTTGGTGGGGATGGTACGATCGCTGCTCTATGCCGGAGCCGGGAGCCTGGTGTTGTCGGACTGGGAAGTGAATGCGGCATCGACCAAATTGTGGATGGAGACTTTTTATCGTGAGGGACAAACGAGGGGGCCGACGGAAGCTGCGCGGCTCGCACTGGTGGCGGTGAAGTCTCGACCAGAGTTTAGCCATCCATTCTTTTGGGCTCCATTCGTGGTGACAGGGAAATAAATGGACGACTTGTTCAAGAGCCTTACTGAAAAGGTTGGCAACTTTGCAGGCAAGTGGACGGCCTATGCGGCGTTCGGCTCTTTCCTGCTGTATCTGATCGGCTACCTGACGCTTCGCTTTCAACTGAGCACGTATGGAGTGGCGACCGATCTGGATTTATTCGACGAGAAATATCTTTTCGCAGGGTGCCGGTTCTTGGTGTACCTGGTTTCCTCTGTTCCGAGCATCCTGATTGTTGCCCTGGTGGTGGCAGCGCTAGGCTACGCACCTTGGCGCCTGACGCCATTACCTGTCAGGGAGAGCGTGAGACGGTGGTTTGCCGAGTGGTGCGCGAAACCATTGCGTCTGCCGGTGTTGGGAATCGTGTTCGCGGTCCTGTTCATCCAGTTGGTGATGCGGCGATGCTTCGCGTTCGGGAATCTTCTTCTGCAGAAGCGACTGCCGGATGAATGGATCTCCTCTGTGCTGCTCTCCAGCGATGGCAAGCTGACGCTTTACTTCAGTGGGCTGGCGGCTGGGACGCTGCTTACCACTTTTATCGCGTGGCAGGCGGTCGCGCGCTGGGACTCCATGAGCGGTGCAGCCAGATTGCTCGCTGGAGTGCTGGTGTTCCTGGTTGCGGTAGAGCTTCTGCTGCTTCCGGTCAACTATGGCGTTCTGATCTCGACGCAGCAACTGCCTCAGGTCGTCGAGCTCCCCGGCGAAGCGAAGTCGCTTGATTATCAGCGAGCCTGGCTGGTGTGGAACAGCAAAGAAACCTTGACGTATTTTCTCTATGGATCGCAGGACCACAGGATGCTGCTCACTGTTCCCAGAAAGGATGCCCCGGTCAAAATCGTGGCTTATGACGATATCTATTGTGTCCTCTTCAGCGCGGAGCATTCCGGATCGCGTCCGTGTCCGAGGTGAAAACGGTATGCGTAGGGTTGTTCTGGGGTTGAGCCTGGCGCTGGTGCTGGGCGGCGCCGCTGCAGGTCAGAACCAGAAGCCGCCGGGGGCTGCTCCTGCGCCGGCGCCTGCAAAGAAGCAGTCGCCTGACTTCATTGATAAGGTGCTGAAATTCCTCGGCATCTCCGATAGCCCGGGCACACTGAAGGGTCCGGGTGACGAGGTGGTGAGGGGCCAACTGTGGGTTGCCGATCTGGGTTCACAAACGACTCACGCTATCGCCAGCGGGGGCAGCTATCGATCCCCGGTCTTCATGCCGGGAAGCAACGACATCCTGGCACTGAGTGGGAGCGATGTGGTTCGGTTCCCGGCGGGAGGTGGAGAGATGAAGAAGTTCTCCTCGATTGCTGGCGTCACCAAGCTCGTCGGATTCAATGCTGACGATCCGGACACAGTGCTGATCCTGCAGTCCGGTGATGCCGGCGGACATCCGCGCATTGGTTTGCTCTCCGTGAGTACGGCGAAGGTCACTCCTCTCGCCTACGATGCCGGTTCCAATGCAGACCTGCAGATGGTTGAGAATATCGAAGGCTGGACGCGCACCTACGGCGATAAGCAAATCTACGTGCGACGCCAGACAAAGCAGGCCTTGTCCGGCGTTATAGAGTGGAGCGATGTCTTTCTGAAAGCCGATGGGCAGACGCCGATCGACGTGAGCCAGTGCAACGGGGCAAACTGCGGACAACCATCCTTGTCCGCAGATGGCCGCCTGCTCGTCTTCGTGAAGGTCGAACCCGAATAGGTGCCGGAAAGGGCCATGATTGATGGAGCGAAACTCGATCCTTGAGCCACTCCCTGCCATCTCAGTTGATACCAAATCGCCAATGCGCTCATTGGCCGCTGATTCGACCCGATATGTATGGTCCGCATGACTGCTAGGGTTAGTTTGGGCGAGAAGACAAGTCTGCGGCAATGTAATCGGCCTTTTGATGGAGACGCGTTCTCCTGGCCAGGATGAGTTCCGCTGGGTGTCTGTCCTTACAACTACAGCAGCGGCACGGGCCGCCATTCCATGTAGTAGTGCGTCTGATCCTCGCGCACGATAGAAAAGCCCAGGCGCTGATGGAAGCGCAGTGAGCCGGGATTGAACCGGAATACACAGCAGCGGATGGGCAGCCTGACCTTCGCGGCTTCCTGTTGCAGCCGCTGGACCAGCACGGTTCCGATTCCCTTGCCCTGCAGTTTCGGATGGACGGCGATATCCACTAGTTGCAATTCGCCCTCGCCGGGCGCAACCCACAATCGGCCAACCGGATTGCTGTCGAGCAGCACCAGGTGGTAGCAGGAATTCGGGTACGTTTCAGTGTACGCAGCCAGTTGGGCGCGAAACTGCATCCGGATGAGCAGCTCTTTTTGCGCCGCTGGGATCGGCGCCAGCTCGAACTCCGGCGCGCGGACGGCCGAGTAAAGGTCGTATAGAAATACCTCATCCTGCGGCAACGCGGGGCGAACAACAAGAGTGGACATGGCTGAAAAGGAGCGGCGGGCCGGCTTGCGAACCCGGCCCTCACCAGAAACGTTTGCTAACTCCGCGGCGGGTAAATACCCTGGAGGGCGATGCAGAAGTTGAGCGTGAGATACGGCATCAGGTTATTGTGCGGCTGGTTGCCGCCCGCATAACCCACCATCCCCGCGGCCATGGTTTGATTCGTCTGCGTGACGCCGCTTGTGTAGGCATTCGCGGGGGTACCGCTTGTCTTTACGAGAATTGCGTTGCCAGGCTGGCCGACCTGCCCCTCAACTCTGGCGCCGTCGATGCAGTTGACGCCATGAGTGTGAGACGGCATCTCGGAGAGCAGCAGGCTGATGGTATTCGAGCCGCCAGTTTCGCCAAGATCGTGCAGGGACAGACCGGGGCCCTGGCCCCAGAACATGGGCGCGCTGCCCTGGAGATTAGGAAGCGCAAAGGTGCTTTTCCCGTCTCCGCCATAGGTGGTCCCCAGCAGCGAGAAAAGCGCTGTGTTTTGCGAGATTGGCAGAAGCTGGCCATTGCAAAAGGCCCATCCTGTGGGCGCGAAGTTAAACGGGAATATCCTTATTTCTGCTACAAACGGATTTGCCATGTCGCGTTCTCCTTGCGGCTAGTTCTGACTGGGGAATATTCCCTGCAGCGCGATGCAGAAATTCAGAGTGAGGAAGGGCTGCATATTCTGATGCGGCTGGCTGCCCCCGACTGTCGCCAGCACACCCGAGTACATTGGCACGAGATTGGTCGCGGAGCTGTTGTATTCTGCTGCCCCGCCCAGCAGATTGGAGGTCGGATTGGGCGCGTTCGCGGCCGTGTTCGTGGCGCCCCAGGAATGGTTGTGCATGGGGAGCTCTGTGATCTGGAGGGTGTGATTCTGCTCGCCGCCCTTCGATCCTAGATATTGTTGGTTGCCCATATGTATGGGAGTCTGGCCTTGCAGATTCGGCAAGGCGAAATTCACCCGCCCGTCGCCGCCGTAGGTGGTTCCGAGCAGCGAGAACAGGGCCTGGTTTTGATTGATGGGCAGGAGCTGCCCATTACAGAGCGCCCAGCCCTTCGGTGCAAAAGTGAAGCTGAAAATCCTGATCTCGGATAGGTATGGCGTGGCCACGTCTTGTTCTCCTTATCGCTGGCTAACTCTGACTCGGGTATACCCCGAAGAGGGAGAGAATGAAACTGACGCACAGATACGGCTGGAAATTGCTATGCGGTTGGCTTCCTCCCTGGGATCCAATCGCCGCCGCCGCCATGGTGTCGGTCCCGGGTTTGTTCTGGTCGTAGATGTCGGGTCCTGCAGCCAGGAAACTGTTGTTTGGGAGTGAAGCGGTATTCGAATTCGTTGTGGCGGAGACTGTGTGGGTGTGGGCCGGTATCTGATTTGTCGTCAGGGTTACGGTTTCAGCACCGCCGTTCGCGGCCAGGACAAACCCCGACCCCTGATGGATCGGAAGCCGGCCCCTGAGGTCTGGCAGGGCGAAAGTGCTTTGCCCATCGCCGCCATAGGTGGTGCCGATGAGGTTGAACAGCGTCTCGTATTGAGAGATGGGGAGCAGCTGCCCCTGGCAGAACATCCAGCCATATGGAGCGAAGTTGCCCCCGAACATACGTATCTCACCGACATAGGGCGTACTCATTGGGAGATCCCTCCTTCAGATTGTCGCGGTGGTGCGGGGGACAAGAAACAGCCCACCACTAATATCACTGTTCACCTTTGCAGTGCAAGAAATATTGGCGGGATATCTTTGTTCTAGTCAGTTGAAAGGATTTTCTGAATTTTCATGGATGCAGACCCGAGTTGTTTCTAACTGTAACTTTCAGAATCGCCCGTGTCTGTTGTTGAACTCGTGCGTCTCGCAACTTGCGACTTAAACAGGTAAATAAGTCGAGAGCAAAAAGCGATTGACATTTGCGGGCGGCGGAGCGATAAGTGTAGGGTCCCAGGATCAAGAGCTTTGCGGTTCATCTATTGATTTCGCATGCTCCAAATAACTGCGGTGCCAACGTTGATGATGTTCTTTCTGGCGCGAAGGCGATAAGCCCACTTTTCTATCTCTCGAACGCCGAGCGTTCAACGATGCCGAACCAATCGCCAGTGGCGTTCTCTGAAAATCGCCGATGGCCTTACGAGAGAGGTTGCCCATGTCGTCCCATGCTCTTTCTGCGATGTCGCCACGCTCAGCACTGTTGAGACTTAGCCCGTTTGTCCTCGCCATCGGTGCACTGCTACTGCCTACGCAAGCCCGGGCCTCTTGCACTACTTCGGGTAACGTGACGACGTGCACCTCATCGAGTGGAATCGGCGTAAGCAGTTCCGTCGGCGTGTCGGAAAGTTCCTCGATCTCGGTGACGAGCCTGCCGGGCACGGTTACTGCCATTTCGGTGACCCTGACCAATCTCGACATCACAGGCGGCTCGGAGTCCGGTTTAAACAGCATGGCGATCGTGCTCGTGCCTCCCAGCGGCTTGGGTTTGGACTTTCTCTCGGGTGTCTGCGGGTCTGGATCGCAGCAGATCGGGAACAGCACTTTTACGCTGGCCGATACCGGCGCGAACGGTACGGACAACTTCCACGGCATGATTCCCTATTTAGGCGGCACCTGCCCCAGCACGTTCGCGAATACATACTTGCCCACCGACTACTTTCCCGGACAAGACGTCTTTAACAACGGGGGAGGGGGCCCGTCGAGCTACCAATCTGGCGGGATAAGTGCCTCCGGCATGACAAATTGCCAAGGCCTACCTGGTGTCTCGTGTGGCAGCTACGACTTCACCACCGCATTCGCCCTTCCCGCTGCTGCCAGTAGCATGCAGGGGACCTGGACGCTGTATATGGCCCCCCAAGCAACCCCGATCCCAAGCGGATCGCTCGGGTCGTGGTCCATCTCGTTCACCACGGAATCTGCCGCCTCGACCACGACATCCATTGCAGCAAGCCCGGACGGCTCGGCTTCGCTCGTCTATACAAGCAGTGATGTCCACGGCGATACCACCACACCCACCCCGGTAACACTTACTGCCACCGTCCAGGTCGGTGGCTCACCCGTTACGGGGGGCACCGTCACCTTCTACGACAGCACAGGTACCAGTGCCGGCATGGGCACCGTTCTTGCCTCGGGCATCGCCGTCACCGGTGGCACGGCGGCAACAAACGTGACTTTTCCGGGAACCAAAGAGGGTTCCCGCAGCATTTCGACGGTGTATAGCGGAGTCTCCGGCACCTACGCAGGGAGCACTTCGTCCACAACGCCGGTTTTAACCACCAATCATCCGTACAATCCGTCTACCGGCACCTTCTGCAACGGTCCGGTCACGCTTAGCAACAGCGGCGCCGGGACACCCTATCCCTCGCTGTTGACTCTGGGCACCGGTAATTCGCAGCTCACGGGCACGATCGAGAGCGTCACCGTAAGCCTCAACAACATTAGCTTGCAGAACGACGCGGAGCTGGCAAACCTGGGTTTTCTGCTGCAGGCGCCGGGCTCAAACACGACGGGCCTCGGGAGTTCCGGCAACGCGTTCCAGTTTCTCTCCTGGGCGGGCAACCCCTTCACCAGCGGCTCACTGACGCTTTCGGATGGTGATTTTCCGACGATTCCGTATAACGCCGCGCCAAGCTGCTCCACATGTCTGCCCACCGACAATTGGATCGATATAGGTTCGGACAATCCGGACACGTTCCCATCCCCCGCGCCGGCGACATTCTCCACGGCCGCGCCCACCGGCTCGGCCACCTTCACGACGGAGTTTGGAGGCCAGGGAGCAAACAATACCTGGAGCTTGTATCTCGACACCCGCGTAGTCGAACCTGGTGCCGCCGGAACGATCGGTTCCTGGTGCATGAATTTCACGATGCAGGCGAATGCGAATCCCACCACGACATCCGTCAGCGGATCGCCGAATCCGGCTTCCACTCCGGCTGCCACAAACGCCAGCGTCACCCTCACTGCCAATGTTTCCAGCCCGGGATTCACGGTGAACGCTGGCACAGTTACCTTCGTCGACGGCAGCACCAGCCTTGGTTCTGCCACGGTTACGAATGGGGTCGCGACGCTGACCGCAGCTCTGGCCGAAGGCACGCATCAGATTGTCGCCACCTACAGTGGGACCAACACCGGGACGGAGTTCGGCATCAGCACTGGGAAATACGACCAGCGCGTGAACACCGCCACCACGAACCCCTCCTCGGGGTCGGGCGCGGGGCCGTACCAGTACTGCAATACGGGTGGAATCACGGCCCCGGGTCTGGGCGCCGACGCGGGCGCGGCCTCGCCGTACCCCTCGAATATCTTCGTGACCAATCTGCCGGGCACGGTGGATGCAGTAACGGTCCAACTGATCGGGTTCAGCACCAAAGACCAGGGCGATCTCCTCTCCCTGCTCGTGGGCCCTGGCGGCAACAACCTCGACTTCTTCTCACTGACTGGCAGTAATGTCTCCAACGCTCCACCACCGCTCAACCTTACCTTCTCCGATACGGCCTCAAGCCTTGTCAATGGGAATCTCACTTCCTCCGGCACCTTTAAGCCGACGAGTTTCAACACGAACATTACGTACCCGCAGTGCCCGCCCAACGCACCTAATTGCGCCAGCCCGCCGGTGGGACCGCCGCTAGCCTCGAATCCATTCACGCCGACCAACAAAGCTGCAACTGCCGGGACCGCCGTTCTGGGCAACGCAAGCGAGGCGGGAGTTTTTGGCGGCGGCAGTTCCAGCACCTACAACGGAAACGGAACCTGGAGTCTGTACGTGGACGACGGCGGCCCGACCGGAGGCGGCGAGGCGAGCTACCTCACTGGCGGCTGGTGCGTCAGCCTCACCGAGAATCTGCCAGTCGTGAAGGTGACCATTCCGATGAGCAGCTCTGTCACGCAGGGCCAGCAAGGTGTGCCGTTCACGGTCAACATTGCCAACAACAACGGACCCGGTCCCACCGGCGACCCGACGGGCGGCAAGAATCCATTGACCGTCACCGATACGCTTAACTCTGCATTCTCTTACGCGAGCTTCTCTGGCACAAGCTGGAGCTGCTCGGCGACCGGACAGACGGTGACCTGCACGAACGACTCCGCAGTGGCCCAGGGCAGCAGTTACCCACAGCTGACGATCGACGTGAACGTAAGCCCAACGGCGAGCACCGCGACGCCTGTCACTAACCAGGTCTCGGTGAGCGGCGGCGGAGCTCAGAGTGCAACTTCCAATACGGACACAGTGACCATTTTGCCGGCTCCGGTGCTGGCAGTTGCGAAGAGCCATACGGGGAACTTCACTCAGGGCCAGGCCGCCCAATGGAACATCACTGTATCCAACACAGCAGCATCCAGTAGCGTGACCAACGGCACCATCTCGGTGTCGGACACGCTGCCCGCCGGCTACACGCTCAACTCGTATACTCCAATCGGAACGTGGAGTTGCAGCGGCGCCAACACGGTCACCTGCACCACGACAGGAGTAATATCCGGCGGGGGTAGCTCGACCATTACTCTCACCGTGGACGTGCCGACCGCTTCAGCGGTCTCGGTAACCAATACCGCGAAGGCGTGGGGCGGTGGCGACCTGACCCATACAAGTTTGGCTACGGCCGCATCGGGGACTGACACCGCAACAGTAATCCAGGTGCCGGCCAGCGTAACCATCAACAACGGTGGTGGCACTCAATCCACCACCATCGACACTGCGTTTGCTATCGCGCTTTCCGTGACGGTGAGTGATGCCAACTCGGTGCCCATCCTCTCGTACCCGGTGACCTTTACCGCCAACCCCGGAAGCAGTGGACAGAGCGGAACCTTCTCTAACTCAACCAACACGATCCAGATCGCAACTAATGGATCCGGCGTCGCGAACGCGGGCATTTTCACCGCAAACAACAAAACGGGCGCGTATACCGTTACCGCAACCGCTGGAGGCGTCTCGGCGACCTTCAACCTGACCAACCTTGGCAAGTCGCAGACGACGTTTGCCTCACTGACTACAACGGCGGCGACGATCGACGTCTTCGGCTTTGGTTTCACTGCGCCGAGTGGCACGCTTGCCTTCACGGATGTAACCACGAGCACTCCGGTCGTGGCCCCGGTGACGCTCAATACTTCCACCGCCGCGACGGCTTTGACCTCGCAGGTGACAACCAGCACCGGGGCGAACACGCTCCCCTGCTGGACCGAGCTGGCTGACGTCAACGGCGACGGAATCCTTGACCTGATCACCTCGCTCTACAACACGGATTCGGTGACCGTGCAGCTGGGCAATGGAGACGGCACTTTCAAGGCAGCCACGACCTACCTGATTGCGTCGGGCTTCGGTCCGGCAGAGGTACATGCGGTGAGTCTCGGCAGCAGCAGCAGCAGCAGTACGGTGGATCTGATCGTCGGCAGCTTCAATGTCAATCAAATTGCGGTGTTGGTGGGCAACGGCGACGGAACATTTGGGACTCCTGAGTTCTACACCGTTGGCACCTCGACCAACACTCCTACTTCGCTAACCGCTGGCGACTTTAATCACGACGGCAACCTCGACGTGGCTACCGCCAACACCTTTAACAACAACGTCAGCATCCTTCTGGGTCATGGAAACGGCACGCTGTCGTTGCCGGGGGCGCCCACCAATGTCGGGCGCGTCCCCGAAGCCATCCGCGCGGGCGACTTCAACGGAGATGGCTATTCCGACCTTGCCGTGGCCAACTACTCAGACGGAACAGTCACCATCCTTTTGAACCAGCAGAACGGCACATTCATCGGCAGCGGCACCCCGATAAGCGTGGGCAGCGGCGCGGGATCAGGCCCGCAGGCGCTGGCCATCAACGGCAGCGGGAGCAGTCTGCTGCTGGCGGTGGCAAACTACAACGACAACACTGTAAGCGTGATGAAGAGCAACGGAAGCGGCGCATTCGGAGCACAAACGATCGTTCCTGTCGGCAAAGGACCGGACGACGTAAACTTTGCCGACTTCAATGGCGACGGGATTCCAGACCTCGCGGCGTCCAACTACACGGATGGCACGGTCAACCTGGCGCTGGGAAGCTCCGGCGGAAGCTACACCGTGCTGGGTCCGTTCAAAGTGGGCAATAACCCATATTCGGTGGCTGTCGGCGATCTGAACCTCGATGGCACCCCGGATGTCGTGGTCTCCAATTGCTTCAGTAACAATACTGGAGTGCTGCTTGACGGCACACAAATTGCTGTGTCCTTCAGCGGACTCTCGCTGACAGTGGCGAACAAATACAGCGGCACTTATACTCCGGATAGCAACAGCAAGTATGGATCGAGCACTTCGCCCAATACGACGCCGTAACTGCGTCCGCGGTATGCTGTTCAATGAAAAATTTTCCCCAAAGCTGAACTAAAGGAAGAGGGAATCAGCGCCATGAATGACCGACCCGAAGACAAGTCCCCAGACAACGCGCAGCAACAGACTACGAATTCACCAGATGAAGCCAATGAGCCGCAGATACCTAGCCGGCGCGAACTGATCGAACGATTCGCCAAAGCTGCAACAATCGCCGCCCCTTTGGTCGTATTCGTATCCAAAGCGCGGGCCATCCACAGCAAACCATGAAGGCCGGACAGAGACGCTTCTGTCGGCCGCACTAGCACTACATTCCCGAGTGGAAGTTGTATGAGGAAGTGCAACAGGTGCGGGCGCGTCTGGAGGACAGCGCCGCCAGTACGATCTTTGCGAGCGCCGTTGCGATTTACGAGAGGCGTTTTTCGAGGGTTTTGTTCTAGAAGAAACTTGATTGAGTTTCCATTGGATGGACGCGTAAACGTTAAAAAGCTACTCAAACTCTTCTGAAGAGAGAATGCGTTCCTCATATGGACCGGAAGTGCGCAGAGCATCCTCCATCCGGTTTTGCTTGGAGCAACATTCCACACGCAACGTAGAGCTGGAAAAAGCTCTTCAGCGGATCGACGGCTTCGAGGCCGCTCCCCTTACCGTAGCTTGAAACATTGGCGAACTGTTATTCGGAGCGCAGAGCCTCCATTACATCGACGCGGGCAGCCCGAGCCGCGGGCAGTAGCGACGCGACAACCGCAACTGTCATCAGCAAGAGCGCGGAGATAGCCACAGGCAAGGGGCCCGGCATCTTCATTGCAAAGAAAAAGCTACCCGCTAAACGTGCCACCACAAAACCGAATGCTGCGCCAGCGAGGACGCCCAGTGCGGCCATCACGGCGCCTTCTGCGATGACGCCTCTGAGGAGCCGCTGAGGTTCCGATCCAAGCGCCAGCCGGATGCCGAATTCACGCGTGCGCGAGCTGACCGAAAATGCCAGCACGCCTGCCACGCCCACCACCGCGATGGCCAACGCAACTGCTGCAAACACGCCGAATACCAGCGAGTTCAATCGATCTGGTGTAAGCACTTCAGCGCGGATATCTTCGAGCGTGGCGGCGTGCTCGACGGGCTGATCGGCGGACATCGAGCGAATCAGTCGCGTGATTGGCGCGACCAGCGCGTAGGGATCTTTGGTTGTGTGGATGAACAGGCGTCCGCCAAAGACCATACCCCCAAGGGGGTTGTAGACGGTGACTGTGGGCTCAGGAACGAGGTGCTCATCGTCAACATCGGCCGCGACACCGATGATGCGGTGCGGCGCCATAAGTCGTGCCTTGTCGGCATCGGTTCCGGGAAAGAATTGCAATACGGGATCTGTCCAATAGACATGCCGATTGATGGGATCCTGGTTGGGGAACATGCGCTGTGCGAGAGTCTGGCTGACGATGACGACAGGGTCGTTTTTATTCTGGTCGTCGAGCGAGTTGAAATCGCGGCCGGCGATGATGGGAACGCCAAGTGCTGCGAAATATCCAGGAGAGATAGTGCGCCACCCGGCGCGCGGATCCTCCACGCCCGGGGCGTGGGCGTGACCGTCGGCAGAAAATTGCAGACCGGGGCCGGTGGGATCGCCTTCGCGCCAGGGAACTACATTGCCAAACGCGGTCCGATTCACTCCCGGCAACGCATCAATGCGACGCATCGCTTCTTTGTAGAAATCAACAACCTGCTGAGGTGTCTTCCCATAGGACATCGCCGGGACATCGATAGCGAGAACGCGACGCGTATCCAGGCCGGTGTGTGCTCTTTGCAGTGCGATCAGCGTGGTGATCAACACACTTGCGCCGACCAGCAGCAAGAACGACGCGGCGATCTGAGTGACTGCGAAGATCTGCTGGCGGCGATTTGTGCTGCCCGTAATCCGCACGGTCCCGCTTGACGGACCCAGCCCACTTGACGAGGCGGACGACGGCAAACGCGGGACAAATGCCAGGATCACCGCTGCGACGATGGCCAGCGCCGCTCCCGACCACAGCAGGCTGGAATCAACTGTTAAATTGAGAGCGCGAACCGAGAAGCGTGACGCATAGCGGGCCAGGACGGCCACCATCGGTTGCGCGCTCGCCACGCCGATCAGGGCTCCCGCGCCACAGAGCACGAGACTTTCCGCCAGCAGCATGCGGCGCAGCGCCCCTCTGCTCGCGCCAAGCGCCATGCGGACCGCCAGTTCACCTTCGCGGCGAACCGTCCGTGCCAAAATCAGGTTAGCGACATTGCAACACGCAATCACGAAGACCAGTGCTGAGGCTGCGAGCAGCACCAGCAGCACATCCCGGGCGCTGGACGTAATCTCGTCGCGAAACATCCTCGCTTCAATCTGGAAGTCAGCTTGCTTCGAATAGGCTTCGGGGTGGTCTTTCTGCATCGTGGAGTAAACGGAGCGCAACTCGGCACGAGCCTGATCGAGGGTGACTCCCGGAGCGAGACGGCCAAAAAGCTCAGTCATGCGGTGGATGCGTCCGGTGACCATGGTCGCGGAAAGATGATGCGGGCTGGTGACCACGTTCGAGATGATTTCTGTGTCCTGGGGATAAGGGACACACGGCTCGAGGACGCCGATGATTTTCGCCGACCGCTCACCTATGCTGCCCAGGCGAACCGTCTTGCCAATGACCGAAGGATCCTTATCGAGAGCGGTCGCCCAGAAACGGTACGTGAGAACGACGACGCCGGCGGCTTTGGGGCCGTCGTCCTGAGGTCCGATGAGACGCCCAAGAACGGGGTGAAGCCCCATGACGTCGAAATAGGTGCCGCCAACGACGCCACCTCGAATTGAGCGAGGCTCGCCGAGGCCAACCATGGTGAAATCCATCGTAGAGAAATCGCCGAAAGCGCTGAGCGATTTGACGCTGGCGCGCAAATCCTGAATCTCCGGCACGGAAAACGTGGTGTTCGCGTCAGGGATGCCGGGGGCACTTTGGCGGATATAGATCAGCCGGTTCTCGTCGCGGTTTACCAGAGGCTTAAGGAGGACGCCCCGTACCAGCGTGAAAATCGCGGCATTGGCACCGATGCCAAGTGACAGCGTAAGAATCACAGCGATCGCTAAACCTGGAGTACGGGTTAGCGAATGGACGGCAACTCTGAGATCGCGAAGGAATATCATGCCCCACCCCCAATTCCCGGCATGGTTACTGCATCACGTCCGCCAAACACTAAGTGCCAGATGCCAAAAGACCTGATATTACTCTTCGCTGGTCCGTGGCGTCCGTTTTGGGACACTTTGTCACAAATTTGGACACTGGCCACGTGGAGCGCAAGCGTAATCTGGAAGGTCCTTCCAGGCAACGCGAGTCATGGCTAGCGCTTCGTGGCACTCAAAAGCTCGATTTGGCACCTACCGCGGATAGGTCGCGAAAAACCGGGTTCACCCAGTGATTCCGGTCAGGTTGTCTCCCCGAATGCATCATCGCCGGGTCATTCAGCTCTACCGCCCCACGATTTCCAACAGGTCCTTCTCGCTGCCCGGCCACGCCTTCGCGCCTTCATGCGTCAGCTTGCCGTTGCGGTCATCCCAGCGCAGCGTGGTGATCTCCAGGTCGCCATTTTCGTATGCGTAGGTCGTGCCATCGTCATTGTAGAGCGTGAACTCGGCGTTCGCTCCTGGGTACACCTTGATCTTCTGCAGGGGCTGGTTATCATGCGTGCTTTCCACGGGTACGCCAAATGGCAGGATCGAGCCGGCTTTGACGAAGAGTGGGATGGTATCGATCGGGGCCTGAGCGATGATGGTCTGCCCGCCGTGCATCCTCTCGTTAGTCCAGTAGTTGTACCAGTCGGTTCCTGCGGGCAGGTACACCTCCCGCGTCGTCGCGCCTTGCTCTACTATCGGCGCCACCAGCAGCGCCGGACCGAACATATACTCGTCGCGGATGTCGGCGACCTTTTCGTCCGCGGGAAAATCCATGAATAGCGCCCGCATGAATGGCGCGCCTGTCAGATGTGTGAACCATCCCAGCGAGTAGATATAAGGCATCAGCGCGTAGCGCAATTTCAGGTATTTTTGGAGGATCGATCCGGCCTGCGGTCCGTAGCTCCACACCTCATTGAACTTACGCGTGCCATGAGTGCGCATGGTGGGCAGGAATGTTCCGTACTCAAACCATCGCACATACAGCTCGGGATAGTCGTCGTAGTGCCCCACGTTGTCGCGTGCGCCGGACGGATCGATGAGCGGTGGGTGATCCGGAGTGTGTTGATAGGGCAAGTCCTGCCACCCGCCAATGTCGTTGCCCGTGTATGCAATTCCTGAAGCAGCAACGTTAAGCCCGGTCGGGATCTGCCGCCGTAGCGTGTCCCATGTAGGCGAAATATCCGACGACCAGAAGATGGTGCTGTTGCGTTGAGCGCCCAGGTAAGCGTCGCGCGACAAGATCAGCGCGCGGTTCTTCTCGCCGGGACGCACGCCATCCCGGCGTACTCCGTCATAGATCGCCGCGGTGTGGAAGAGGGGATACACATTGAAATACCGGGTGCCTGGCCCGATGCTGAAGTAGGCGCCATCAGGAGGAAGGTCGGGCTCGGTTTCATCGGCCCAGAAATAGTCAAAGCCCTTCGAGGAGATGTTGTCATGGATCAGGTTCCACCACCATTTCGCGGCGTCTGGATTTGTCGTATCGATGTCTGAGCCGGCCTTGTCATATGGCAAGCCGTCGACAGGTTTGCCCTCGGCGGGATTGTCGGGAGTGACTGGAACGCCGTTTGCAAAATGTTCGAACCAACCCTTGCCGAGCAGGAAATCGTAGTAGCGCGAGCCGGGCGCGAAACGCGGCCACACACTGATCATGGTTTCAATGTTCTGGGCATGCAGCTCTTTGTTCATCGCTGCTGGATCAGGCCACAGCTCCGGATCGAAGTCGTACTCGCCCATCTTGGTGTAGTAGAACCAGTCGACGACGAGGATATCGAGCGGCAGATGGCGCTCTCGGTAGCCCTCGGCGACGGCCAGTAACTCAGCCTGAGAGCGGTACCGCTGCTTGCATTGGATAAAGCCGTAGGCGGCCTTGGGCAGCATCGGCGTGGCGCCGGTGAGCAGGCGATAGCCGGAGTAGATTTCGTCCGTCGTCTTGCCTGCAATCACGAAAAATGACACGCGTTTGCCGAGTGTCGATGTCCACTTCGTGCGACCGTCAAAGGCGGGATAGATCGTCGTGGAGGACGGGTTGTCCCACACGAGGCCGTAGCCCTTATTTGTAACCACGAAAGGCACACAATAGCTTGGAGAGGCTGGAGCGAGATAGTTCGCGGCACAGGTGATGGGCCGCTGCCAATGGTCGAGATAACCTTCCTGGTTTTCGCCGAGCCCATAGTAGTGCTCGCCGTCGGTCGCGCGGAAGGTTGCGCCCACGGTGTAGAGCGGCAGGTCTTCCGGCTTGATGCCGCGCGCGTTCTTGAGCGTGTCGTCCTTCTGGTTCAGCTCGGCCATCTGCCAGCCCTCCATCTCGACGAGGAGAGAGCCGTCCGGCAGCGTGACTGACACATTCGCGCCGGCAGTCGACCCGGAGAAGAACTTCGCCGTATCCGGCAATTTTTCGTTCGGATCACGTTTGTATGCCGGTGCTACAGTCACCGTCATGCGATCGCTCGTGTAAGTGTCTGCCCCGCTCGTGGCCACGCCGTGCTTCCAGCCAGTCTCGTCCGGTTTGGCCACAAATCCGTAACCCGGCCCGGCTTCTGCTTCCCTGGCGATATTGCTCAGCGTGACCCGGACAACATTGGGCGCGTAGGCCTCAATCGTGATCGTCTGTCCGTTCCGCTCGAGTGGCGCCGTTTGTGCAAGAACGGCTATGGCATTTGCAATGAGCAGCAGGACAGGAGATAGGCGAGTCATTCGATCCTCAACTTTCCGGCTAAAGGGAACAGCATTGAACATACAACAGCCATCCGGCATCGTTCGGGCGTGTTTCAGAAGAGGATGTTCTTTCGCCTACT